>DATDIH010000022.1:0-9613 GCA_036521155.1 Streptosporangiaceae bacterium | reverse complement strand
GCCGCGTACTGCCGGCAGCACGGTGCCGGCGTGATCATCCGCGGGGTGCGCAACCGATCCGACCTGCGCCATGAACACCAGCTGGCCGCCATGAACCACAGCCAGGGCATCACCACCTTGCTGCTGCCCGCGCAGCCCAGCCTGGCCGCCGTGTCATCGACGGTCCTGCGCGGGCTCAGCACCTGACCCGCCGGCGGCCGGGGCCCTCACGCCAGGCCCCCCGCACGGGCCGAGGTCTGACCTCAGGTAGCTTCCATGTCGAACGGGGGCTCCTCGCCGGGCAGCAGCGCGGGCGAGGAGCCATTGGCTGCGGCGGTGGCGGCGGCCGTGGCGGTGCTGCTGCCGTTCAGGTCCATCTCGCTGAGCAGGTGCTTCTGCACGAAGTGGCGCGGGTTGAGGTCCTCGATCTCGAAGTCGGCGAACTCCGGGCCCAGGCCTTCACGCAGGTCGTTCTTGGCCCCCTCGGCGATCTTGCGCAGTTCGCGCAGGGCCTTGCCGGCCTTGGCCGCCATCTTGGGCAGCTCGTGCGGGCCGAAGACGACCAGCGCAATGACGGCCAGCACCAGGATCTTGCCTATGGACAGGTCGAACACCGGGGCTCTCCATCACAGCTCACGAGCGGGGACGGTTCTCGTCCCGCAGTCCACTCTAAACCGTCGGGCGGACTGGCGGGCAGAGGTGATCGGTCGGGCAGGGAACGGAAAATCGTCGCGGGGTCAACGGAACGGGTTGGCCAGGGTCGCCATCCGCCCGAACCCCTTGGACAGGCGGTCCCAGAAGCCGCGCGGCGGGTCGTAGGGCAGGGTCCCGACCGCATTGTCCAGCGTGGCCCGGGGGGCGTCGGCCATGACGGTGAACACGAAGCCATGGCCGGCCCAGGTCACGCTGCGCTGATCGGGCAGGCCCGTGTAGACGGTCCGGCCGTCCAGGGTGATCTTGTGGTAGCCGGTCAGCTTGGGAGCCAGGTTGCCGCGCTGGACGAAGACCGACACCACGTACAGGCCGTCGGAGTAGCCCAGGTCGAGCACGGGACCGGAGCGGGTGGTGGCCACGTCCGCCTCGAACAGGGCCAGCTGGCCGGGCAGCGAGCCGGGGGCGGGCCAGCCGCGGCCTCGCATCTGGGTCACGTCGACCGCGGTGAGCTGCTGGGCGGTGGTGGCGGGCACGGTCGGGGGCGGATTGGCCGTGGCCGAGCCCACCGTCAGGTCGATGAAGGCGTCCTCGCCGATCAGGTGGGAGCCGGCGTCGAACACCTCGCGGCGCAGCGGCAGCTTGGTCGCGGTGTCCAGCCAGAACCGGGCGGCCAGGGAGCCGTCCTCGCGGACCGCCTCCACCAGCTCGGCCGGCCGGCTGTCGGCCGAGGCTGATCCGGTGTAGGCCAGGTCGTAATGGCTGCCGAGCAGGGCCACCAGCTGGCCGGTGACCCCCAGCACGCCCTCCGGGGTCTGGCTGTCGGGGTCGTCGGACATGCTTTCCGCCGGGGCCGCGCCGGCCACCCCGGCCGGGGTGGCCTGGACCAGGGTGTCACCGCCGCTGCGGTGCCAGACGTTGGCCACCAGCGTGCTGTTCTGGCCGTTGACACCGGTGGCCGACACCATCTCCACCCCGTGGTAGGAGACGTTGGATCCGGCCTGGGCCGCCTCTTCGAGCAGTTGCAGGCCGGGGCCGCCATCCTGCGGCGCGGCCGGCTTGAGATCGGGCGGCGGCGGGACGGCCGCGGCTCCGGTGTCCGCGACGTCCCGCACCGCCGGGCGGCTGCCGCTGCTCACCAGCAGCAGGCACGGCACGGCCAGCAGCGCCAGCGCGGCCACCGCAGCCGACCAGCGGCCCAATGAGGGACGCAGCGGGAGTCGCAGCGCCGGTCGCCGGGGACGGTGCCAGAGATGGCGGGGACGAGGCCAGTTCACGGAAGCGCGTTGGTGCCGGTGAATACGGGACTGGGCCCGTTGGCCGAGCCGCCCAGCGGGACCTGCCCGGTGGTGATCGCGTGCTGCACGCTGTACAGCTGGACCGGCGGCGTGACCCGGGGGCCCGGGTTGTCATCGGTCCCGCCCATGGTGAAGGCGGTCACGCTGAGCCCGGCGAACACGCACGACACCACGCCGAGGGCCAGATAGCGGCCCCGGTGCCGCCGCTGGCCGGGCCGGACCGGGCCGCGGCTGGGCCCCGGGCCAGTGCCGGCCCGGGGCACGGTCCGGAACCCCGGCCGCATGCGTGCGGTCAGCCGCCGGGCCCGCCGGCGCGGCGGGACCGGAGCGCCCGGCTCGGCGATCCTGATCAGCCGGGCGGTCAGCGCGTCGTCCGGGGCGACATCGGCCAAGCCGCGCACGCGCTGCTTCAGCGCCCGCAGCTCCCGGGCCTCGGCCCGGCAGGCCGCGCACCGGGCCAGGTGCGCGTGCACCCGGTCGCTCTCCTCGGCGCTGAGCTCGCCGTCCACCAGCGCCGAAATGCGGTTCCCGAGGTGGCTCATGACGCTGGCTCCCCCCGCTCGATCCGGGTGGCCGGGGCTCCCCGGCCGGCGCCGGGGCGGCGTGGCCGGCGATGCTCCAGGGCGGCCCGCAACTGGGCACGGCCCCGGTGGATGCGGCTCCTGACCGTGCCGATCTTGACGCCCAGCGTGGCCGCGATCTCTTCGTAGGACAGGCCTTCGATGTCGCACAGGACCACGGCGGCCCGGTACTCGGGGGCGAGGTCCCGCAGCGCGGTCTGGACATCGCTGTCCAGGTGGCGGTCGTCGAACGCCTGGGCCGGGGTCGGGTCGCCGCCGGACACCCGGCCTTCGACGTCCTGTCCGAGGTTCTCGAACCGGATCCGCTGGCGCCGCCGGGCCAGGTCCAGGAACAGGTTGGTGGTGATCCGGTGCAGCCAGCCCTCGAACGTGCCCGGGGTGTAGCTGCTCAGCGAGCGGAACACCCGGACGAAGACCTCCTGGGTCAGGTCCTCGGCGTCGTGGGGGTTGCCGGTGAGCCGGTAGGCCAGGCGGTAGACCCGGGCGGAGTGGGTGCGGACGACATCGTCCCAGCTGGGCACGGTCCACTCCGTAGCCGGAGTGGGACGCGGGCCAGCCTCGTCCACGGCGATCTCCCTAGCCTCGTCCCGCACGGTCCTCAGCACCATCATCCCTCCGAAAAGGGGGCCTTACCTGCCGCATTACCTAACGGTTCGGCCGGCCGAATTGGTTCCCGGGGTAGGCGGCGGGCGCTAGGCTCCCTGTGCGGCTGTTTTCTGCCCGGGGAGGAAGTCATCGCGAGCGTACACGCGGCCCTCGGCTATGCCGACGGATACCTGCCCGAGGACGAACCACTGCTCGAGGCCCGGGCCAGCGCCGAGGACCTGGGCGGCAGCGAGCCGGTCCGGCCGGCCAGCGGGGCCACCCTGCGGTTCCTGGCCGCGGCCATCGACGCCCGCACCGTGGTGGAGATCGGCACCGGCTGTGGCTCCTCCGGCATCTGGCTGCTCCGCGGCATGCGGCCGGACGGCGTGCTGACCAGCGTGGACGTGGAGCCCGAGTGCCAGCGGATGGCCCGCAAGGCGTTCACCCAGGCCGAGTTCGTGGGCAACCGCTACCGGCTGATCCTGGGCCGGGCCCTGGACGTGCTGCCCCGGCTGTCCGACGGCGCCTACGACCTGGTGTTCTGTGACGCGGACCCGCGCGAGTACCCGGACTACCTGGAGGCCGCGCTCCGGCTGCTCCGGGTGGGCGGCATCGTGGCCTTCGACGACGTGGTGATCCCCCCGGACCTGGCGGGCCTGGAGCCTGCGGAAGCGGCCGACATCGAGATCTCCTCCCCCGCCGGCTGGGGTGCCCCCGACTCGCCCCAGGCCCGCGAGGTGGCCGAGGCGCTGCGGGCCGACGACCGGCTGATCCCGCTGTTCGTGCCGGTCGGCGAGGGCCTGATCGCCGCGGTCAAGCGCGCCTGAGCCCTAGGCGGCCGCGGGGGCCAGCCAGTGCAGCAGGAGGCGGGTGCCGAAGCCGGTGCCGCCCTTGGTGAGCTCGCCGTCGTCCGAGCCGGAGCGGGCGGCGCCGGCGATGTCGAGGTGGGCCCAGCGGCGGCCGCCGGTGAACTCACGCAGGAACAGGGCGGCCACGATCGAGCCGGCCTGGCCGTTGGTGGCGCCGTTCATGCGGCTGGGGACGTGGGCCAGGTCGGCGGTGACCGACGTGAGCGCGCTGGTGTAGTCGGCGGGCAGCGGCATCCGCCACAGCCGCTCGCCGCTGGCCTGCCCGGCGGCGCGCAGGTCCGCGGCCAGGTCGTCGTCGCTGGCGTACAGGGCCCCGATCTGGCCGCCGAGCGCGACCCGGGCCGCGCCGGTCAGGGTGGCCAGGTCCACGGTGGTGCCGGGATCGAGGGTGGCGGCGTAGCCGAGCAGGTCGGCCAGGACCAGCCGGCCTTCGGCGTCGGTGTTGAGGACTTCGACGGTCCGGCCGCCGAAGCTGGTGATGATGTCGCCGGGCCGCATGGCCGAGCCCGAAGGCAGGTTCTCGGCTACGCCGACCAGGCCGGTGACCCGGATCGGGGCGTCCAGGGCGGCCAGCGCGGACAGCACCCCGATCACCGCGGCCCCGCCGGCCATGTCGATCTTCATCTGCTTCATGGCCTCGTTCCGCTTGAGCGAGAGACCACCGCTGTCGAACGTGATGCCCTTGCCGACCAGCACCACGTGGCCGCGGGCCCCACCGGGCGCCCAATCGGGGGCCCAATCGGGGGCACTGTCCGGGGCGTAGCTGAGCTCGATCATCCGGGGCGGGTGCACGGACCCGGCACCCACGGCCAGGATGCCGCCGAACCCCTCGGCGGCCAGGTCGCTCTCGTCCCTGATCCGCACCTGGACCCCGGACCGCGCGGCCGCGCCGGCGGCCTGCCCGGCCAGCCAGGCCGGGGTCTTGATGTCGGACGGCGTGTTGACCAGATCCCGGGCCAGGGACACGGCGGCCGCGATCACCTGGGGCCGGGACGACCCGGCCGACCCGGCCGATTCGGGCGGCCCGGGCGGTAGCAGCCGCACGACGCGAGTCTTCCCGGCCTCAGCGGAATCCTCGCGGTCGCGGGCCCGCAGGGAAAACTTGTACCCCCCGAGCAGGACGCCTTCCACGAACGGATCCGGGTCGGTGCCAGCGGGCAGCGCGGCCAGTGCGGTGGCCCCGGCCTCCACCTGCCGGGCCAGCGCGGCGCCGGCCCGGCGCAGGTCGGCCTGGCTGCCGTCGCCCACTCCGAGCAGGACCAGCCGGCGCACGCCGTCCGCGGTCCGGGCCGCCACCCGGATGGTCTCGCCGGGCTTGCCGGACACGTCGAACGCCGTCACCGCCTCGGGCACGCTCAGCCCGATGGCCGTGGCCAGCGCGCTGGTGTCCGTGCCGGTGACCTCGGCCCAGCCGCCGTCCGGGGCCGGGTCGCCGCTTTCGGGGCCGGCCTCGTCACCGGACCCGGTGTCGCGGTACGGGCGCAGCTGCGGTCGCCGGACCGGGACCGCGATCAGGGTCGCCTCGCCCGTCCCGCGGGAAGCGGTCAGGACGTCGTCGAGATCCTGCGGCCCGGTCGCGGGCAGCGGGGTGACCGCGATATCGGCCGGCAACGGTCAGCTGGAACTGGGGACGACCGTTTTCAGGGCATCGCCCAGCGCGGCAGCCTCGTCAGCGGACAGCTCGACTACCAGCCGGCCACCACCTTCGAGGGGTACGCGCATGACAATGCCACGTCCCTCTTTGGTGACCTCTAGCGGACCGTCACCCGTCCGCGGCTTCATCGCCGCCATCCTGCACCCCTTCTCCTAGGATCCGCCGGACTCATCTGACTTCTATCACCCTGCGGTCCCAGCGCCAGCGGCGGAACCCGGCCAGTCTCACCCGTCCCTGTCAGTCGCCCTATTATCCCGTGTTCGGACGCAGAATGGTAATGATCGCGTTCGGGCGAGGCGTCTGGGGTGCTGCGACACCGGGATTCCCCGGTGCCCGGTCCCGGCCGGCCATGATGATCCGGGAGGACGACGATGACCGACACGGTGCTCTACGAGACGGCCGGCGACGTGGCCGTGATCCGCCTCAACCGGCCCAAGGCGCTCAACGCGCTGACCGCCGAGATGAAGGTCGGGCTGCTGGCCGCGCTCCGGCGAGCCGCCGGGGAACCGGTCCGGGCCGTGCTCCTGACCGGTCAAGGCAGAGGCTTTTGCGCAGGTCAAGACCTTGTTGAGCACGCCGGCAAGCTCGAGTCGGGCTCGCCCGCGCTGAACACCGTGCAAGAGCACTACAACCCGATCGTGATGGAAATCGCCACCATGCCCAAGCCTGTTGTGGCGGCCGTGAATGGTGTGGCCGCTGGGGCTGGCGCGGGCCTGGCCCTGGCGTGCGACTTCCGCATCGCGGCCGCGGGCGCCACCCTGGTCATGTCATTCTCGGCGGTCGGATTGGGTCCGGACACCGGCGTGTCGTGGACGCTCTCCCGGCTGGCCGGCCCGGCCACGGCCGCCGAACTGCTGATGCTGGCCGAGCCGGTGCCGGCCGAGCGGGCGCTGGGGCTCGGGCTGCTGACTTCGGTGGTGCCGGACGACGAGCTTGCCGAGAACGCCCTGGACCTGGCCCGGCGCCTGTCAGCCGGCCCCACCGCCGCCTACGCCGCGATCAAGCAGGCCCTGCAGTACGCCGCGGACCACAGCCTGGAGGAGTCCCTGGAGGAGGAGGCGGTGCTCCAGAGCCGCCTGGGCCAGACGGTCGACCACCGCGAGGCCACCAGGGCCTTCGTCAACAAGGAACGGCCGCGCTACGTGGGCCACTAGCGTCCGGGCGTACTCCCGCAGTTCTGATTCGTCCAAGCCGGGCCCAGGGCTGGGGCCGGACAATCGCTACCAGGATGAAGCCTCATGGACGGGAGCACGCATGCAGGTGATAAGAATCATCACCGACCTTCGAGTAAATGATCTTGATGCGGCTAAGGAGTTCTACACCCGGTATCTCGGGCTGAGCTCCGAGGAGTTCAACCTGGGCTGGGTGGCCCGGTACACGTCGCCCAGCAACGGGGAGCGGGTCCAGATCCTGACTCGCGACGCGGCCGCGCCAGTGGATCCGGTGGTGTCGGTCCAGACGCCCGACGTCGAGGCGGCCTATAAGGAGGCCCAGGATCTCGGGTACGAGATCGTGCACCCGCTGACCGTGGAGGCGTGGGGGGTGCACCGGTTCTTCGTGCGGGCTCCCGACGGCAACGTCTTCAACGTGGTCGGCCACCCGGACGAATGACCGGGAGCCCGGCGCCGGGGCCTCAGGCGCGCAGGTGGTCGTGGAAGAAGCCCAGGATGCGGTGCCAGGAATCCTCGGCCGCCGATTCGTGGTAGCTCATGCGGGCGGCACCGGCCAGCGGGGTCAGGGCGGCGGGGGTCTGGTTCATGAACCGGTGGCCGGCCTCGGGGTAGATCTTGATGTCGTGCGGCACCCCCAAGGCGGTCAGGGCGCTGGCCAGGCGAGCCGGCGGCTTGGGACCCATGGGGTCGCGGGCGCCGAAACTGCCGACGATGGGGCAGGCGCCCTCCAGGGCGGCTTCGGCGTCGGCGGGAACGTCGCCGTAGTTGATGCTGACCGCCGTGAAGCCGTCCCGGGCCGCACACAGCAGGGCAAAGCCGCCGCCCATGCAGAACCCGATCACGCCGGTCTTGCCCGAGCAGTCGGGCCGGGAGGCCAGCCAGGCCCGGGCCGATTCGAGCGCGGTGAACGCGGGGCCGGATCCGGCCCGGAGCTGCTGCATGGCCCCGCGCACGCAGCGGACCCAGCTCTTGCCCAGGTACAGATCGGGAGCGAAGGCCAGGAAGCCTTCGCCGGCCAGCCGGTCGGCCTGCTGCCTGATGTCCTCGGTCAGGCCGAACGCCTCGTGGATCACGACCACGCCCGGCCAGCGCTCCGGGGGTGGCACGCTCCCCGGTCCGCCAGGTACGGCCAAATGGCCATGAACCATACTGCCGTCGCCGGGATAGGGGAGATCAGGCATGCGCACAATGTCTCATACCGTCCAGACCCGGTTACCGGTCGCCCTCGGCAACCGGGCCGGACGGTGAGCGGAACGCCTACCCGACCGACGGCCCCAGGCCCATCGACTGCGGCGTGCTCGAGTCGGGCGAAGGCTGGTTCAGGCCCTCGTCCAGCGGGCCGTACTCGGTCATCAGGGCGGCGCTGCCACCCCACGCGGTCTGCTCCTCGGCGACCAGGGTGTTGGTGGTGAGCAGCAGGCCCGCCACGGACGCACCGTTCTGCAGCGCGGACCGGGCCACCCGCAGCGGGTCGATGATGCCCAGCTCGACCATGTTGCCGTAGCGGCCCTCGAGGGCGTCGAAACCCTCGTCGACCCCGAGTTCCTTGACCTTGGCCACGATCTCGGTGCCGTTGTAGCCGGCGTTGGCCGCGATCAGGTAGGCGGGCTCGGTCAGCGAGTGCCGCACGATGTCGGCGCCGATCTTGTAGTCACCCTTGACGTCCAGGTCGTCCAGGGCGCTCTCGGCGTGCAGCAGGGCGGCGCCGCCGCCGGCCACGATGCCCTCGGCCATGGCGGCCCGGGTCGCGGACAGCGCGTCCTCCACCCGGTGCTGCAGTTCCTTGAGCTCGGCGTTGGTGGGCGCGCCCACGCTGATCACCGCGACCTTGCCGGACAGCGCGCCGATCCGCTCGTTGAGCACGTCCTCGTCGATGCCGAACTGGGCCCGCTCCAGCTCCGACCGCATCTGGGTCAGCCGGAACTCGACCGCCTCCCGGGATCCGGCTCCGCCGATGATCGTGGTGTTGTCGGCGGTGATCCGGACCTGGCGGGCCCGGCCCAGCTGGGCCACGGTCATGGTCTCCAGGGTGAACCCGGCGTGCCGGCTCAGCACCTCCCCGCCGGTCAGCGCGGCGATGTCCTCCAGCTTGCGCAGCCGGCGATCACCGAAGCCCGGGGCGCGCACGGCCACACTCTGGAAGACGCCGTTCACGTGGTTGTGGACCAGCATCGACAGCGCGGTGCCCTCGACGTTCTCGGCCACCAGGATCAGCGGCCGCCGGTCGCCCCGCATGATCTTGTCCAGCAGCGGCATCAGGTCCTGGACCTTGGTGATCTTCTCGCTGCAGAGCAGGATGTACGGGTCGTCGACGATGGCCTCGAGGGCGGCCGGGTTGGTCACCATGTAGGGCGACAGGTAGCCGTTGTCGAACTCGAAGCCCTCGACGAAGCTGACGCCCATGCCCGGGACGGGTGCCTCCTCGACCGTGACGATGCCACCGGCGCCCACCGTGTACAGGGCTTTGGCGATGACCCGGCCCACCACGTCGTCGTCGTTGGCCGAAATAGCGGCGACGCGCGTGTAGTCCTCCTCGGTCGCGATCGGGTGCGCCACCCCGTGCAAGTACTCGACCAGGTGGTTCACGGCCAGGTCGATGCCCCGCTTGACCAGCACCGGGTTGCCGCCGCCGGCGATGGCCTTCATGCCCTCGTGCACGATCGCCTGGGCGATCACGGTGGCCGTGGTGGTGCCGTCACCGACGATGTCGTTGGTCTTGATCGCCGCTTCCTTGACCAGCTGAGCGCCCATGTTCTCGAACTGGTTCTTCAGGTGGATCTCCCGGGCGATCGTGACACCGTCGTTGGTGACAACCGGGGTACCG
>DATDIH010000021.1:0-2128 GCA_036521155.1 Streptosporangiaceae bacterium | reverse complement strand
TCGGTCAGCGGTCCGGAGATCAGCGTCTCGGTGCCCTCGCTGCTGACCTGGAGGCCCTCGAACCAGGCGGTCCAGCGTTCGCCGAGGATGCCCTCAACCCGGATCTCGTAATGCTCTGGCGCCATTGCGCTCCCTGGTGGTGTGCGTTGGTGTTCCAGCACGCTACGAAGGCACCGGCCGGTCAGGCGTCACCCGAAAGTGCCCTTGGGGTGGAATCTTCCGCGGCGCAGGGCGCCTCGAGGTGCCGGCCGGGACCGCCGGGAGGACCCGGCTGGCCCGGCGGCCACGCACCAGCCCGCCGGGGAGCCGTCGCCGGTCATCCTTAAATAGTTGACACTGACTATTCAATGCTGGATAGTCAGGGTCGAACAATCACGACGAAGGGAAGAACCATGAGCACGCAGACCCGCCCCGCGGGCAACGAGGTCAAGATCCTCGCCGATCATCGCGCCCACAAGCAGCTGGGCAACTGGACCACCAGCCGGGACTTCGAGATCCGCTCGCGGCACGGCCGGGTGGTGCTGGACCTGCGCTCGCCGCAGATCCCGGAAGGCGATATCCGGATCGGCCTGGAGCTGGACCGTTCCTCGGTGACGCTGCTGGTCGCCGAGGACGCAGTCATCGACCACTGGGACCTGGCCTGGACGGGCCGCGGGAAGGTCAAGCAGACCTTTCACCACCCGGCGGCCAGCGCCGGCCGCCGGGTCCGGCTCACCGGGCACATCCGCCACGGAGAGGTCAGGGTGCTCAGCGGCGGCATCGCGCAGCTGTCAGCGATCTGCTCGCGGGAGTTTCTCGCCGACGCCCGCCGCGCCCACGCCGGCGGCCGCCTGCCCACCGTCGACGACCCGGCCCGCGGTGCCTGACCAGCCCGCTGGATCAGCGGCCACCGAGGAGGAGTACATGCCCGGCAAGCGCAAGGTCGGCAACCTGCTGGCGCTGGCCGTCCTGTCCCTGCTCAGCCAGCAGCCCATGCACCCCTACGAACTGGGGCGCAACCTGCGCGAGCACGGTGACGACCGCAGCATCAAGTTCAACCACGGATCGCTGTACATGGTCGTCGGCCAGCTGGCCAGAGCAGGGTTCATCACCGAGCAGGAAACCAGCCGGGGCGGGCAGCGACCCGAGCGCACCGTGTACGCGCTCACCGACGCCGGGCGCGACGAACTGCGGGACTGGCTGCGCGATCTGGTGGCGCAGCCGCGGCACGAGTACCCCGCGTTCGTCAGCGCCCTGTCGCTGATCACGGCGCTGCCGCCCAGCGAGGCACTCAGCCTGCTGCGCGCCCGGCTCGATCATCTCGGGCGCCAGCAGGCCGGGATCCGCGCCCTGATCGAGAAGTCGCAGTCCGACGGGGTGCCGGGGCTGTTCCTGATCGAGGAGGAGTACCGGCTGGAGCTGCTGGATACCGAGTCGGCGTTCACCGCGCGGCTCATCGAGCGGATGAACGACCCCGGCACCGACTGGATGGGCCAGTGGGCGCGATTCCACGGCGAGCAGCCGCCGGCCCAGGAAAAGACCCGATCACCCAGGAGAAAACAGTGAATACCAGTAAGACAGCTCAGCTGAGCACCGCGGCCATGACCACCGGTTCCGTGCCGTCCGCGGACGGCACGACGATCGGCTACCTGCGGGTCGGCCAGGGCCCGGCGGTGGTGATACTGCACGGGAGCAACGAGTCGGCCCGCAGCCACACCCAGCTCGCGCTGGGGCTGGCCGATGACTTCACCGTCTATATGCCCGACCGCCGGGGCCGCGGCCGGTCCGGCCCGCACCAGGCCGGCCACGGCCTGCGCACCGAGGTCGAGGATCTGCAGGCCGTCCTGGCCGCGTCCGGGGCCAGCAAGGTGTTCACGGTCAGCATCGGGGGCCTGATCGCCCTGGAAGCGGCCCGGGTCGGGCCGGGTATCCGCCAGCTGGCCCTGTACGAGCCAGCCATCCTCACCGCTGCCGACCAGGACCGCTACACCGGCTGGGTGCCGCGCTTCGATGAGGAGATGAGCCAGGGCCGGGCGGCGGCGGCGATGATCACCAGCATGTTCGGGTGCGACCTCGCTCCCCCGGCCTTCAAGATCATGCCGCGGCGGCTGCTGGAGGCCATGACCAGCGCGGCCATGAAGAAAGAGGA
>DATDIH010000020.1:0-6628 GCA_036521155.1 Streptosporangiaceae bacterium | reverse complement strand
GGTGGCGGCGGCCAGCGCGATCTCGTCCGGCCACTCCGGCCCGGGCAGCGCCGACCAGGCCGCCCGGGGCCCACGCCCGTCGGCCACCCCGGTCAGGAAGGCCTCCCCGGCCGGGTACCGCGTCCAGGACCCCGGCCCGGGCCGGTCCGGCGGCGGTGCGGCGGGCGGCGACGGCTTGGCCTCGGTGGCCGCGTGCCGGGGCGGCACGGCCAGCCGCAGCACGTCGGCCAGCGTGCCCGCGTACCGGTCGGCCACCGCCCGGGCCAGCCCGGCGATCTCGGGGGTCAGCACCGGCTCGGCCGACACCACCCGGTCCAGGTAGGACAGCCGCCCCTGATGCTCGCTGCTGGCGGCCCGCTCGAGCACGTACCCGTCGACCAGCTTGCCGGAGAACCGGACCCGGACCCGGCACCCGGGCACCGCGTCGGCGGCCATCCGCTCCGGGATCAGGTAGTCGAACGGCCGGTCCAGGTGAGCCAGGGGAATGTCCACCGCGACCTTGGCCACGGGCAGCTCGGCGGCGGGGGCGGTATCCCGGACCTTTTTCCCCGACCGCTTGGCGGGCCGCCGCCGGCCAGTGGCGGGGGGCGAGTCGCTGGTCTGGGTCACGATCTCGTTCCTACCAGACTGGAACCGGTGCCGGCCGCAGGCCGGCACCGGCATACTTCGGGCACCCTTTCCCAGGAGCGTGATGAGTCAGTCGGTGGGGCGGTCGGCGGTGGCGCGGGTACAGGCGGCCGGGACGCTGCTGGTGATCGTGATCGCCCTCGGGCTGGGCGCGCTGACCGACCTCGGCCAGGCGTGGCTGCCCCAGTCGAGCGCGTCGCTGGCCAACTCGGGCGCCTCCTGGGCCGCGGTGGCGTTCGTGCTGGCGTTGTTCGCCACCGGCACCGCCCGCGCGATCCTGTGGGGCCTGCTGGGGCTGGCCGGGCTGGCCGGCGGCTACTACCTGACCGCCGTCAGCCGCCACGTGCCCGAATCCCCGGCCAGCATCCGGTTCTGGATGCTGGCCGCGGTCATCGTCGGCCCGCTGCTGGGCCTGGCCGCGTCCTGGGTCCGCCGCGGCTCACCGGTCACGGCCGCGCTCGGCGCCGGGGCCGCGGCGGGCCTGCTGGGCGGCGAGAGCGTGTACGGGCTCACCGCGATCGCGGGCAGCACGTCGTCGCTCTACTGGACCATCCAGCTCGCGGTGGCGATCGCCCTGCTCATAGCCCTCGACGCCTGGCGAGTCCGCGAACCCGCCCCCATCGTCCTCAGCACCGTCACCGCCGCCGTGGTCGGCGCCCTAACGGCCCTGGTCTATCTGAAGGGCTAGATCGCCAGGGCTTGCGCTCGGCGGTTCACCTCGGTGCGGCGGTTCCGGACGATCGCCTCGATCGGGGTGCCCGGCAGCGTGTCATCCTCGGTGAACAGCCAGCGCAGCGCCTCGGCGTCGTCGAAGCCGCAGTCCAGCAGCAGCGTCAGCGTTCCGTGCAGGCCTTTGACGATCTGCCCGCCGTCCAGGAACGCGGCCGGCACACTGACGGTGCCGTCCGGGCGGCTCACGGCGAGCAGTTTGCGGTCGCGGAGCAGTTGCTTGACGCGGCCACGCGGAATGCTGAGACGAGCGGCGACATCTGGCAGTGGAAGCCAGTCACCCACCAGGGCGTCGTCCGCGGCGTTGATCTGTGCCACGCATCCAATTTGCCACGTGCTGGCCAATCCGAAACACCCCCGTGCGCCTCATTTCGCGACACGGGAATGGTCAGACCTGCCGGAACCGCTCCTGGAAGCGCGGATCAGACTCCCACCAGGGCCGTTCCGGATCGTCCGCCTCGGAGTCACCTGGAACCGCCGTGGTGTCAGAGGTCTCCGGGGGAGCCGGGTCTGATGTGACCTCAGTGTTTTCTGTGCTTTGTGGTGTGTCTGGCGGGGCGGCATCCCGGGCTGGGCGGCGGCCTTCGGCGCCGATGGCGGCGGCCTTGCGGGCGGCCCGGGCCGCGTCGCGGGCGGCCTCGCGGGCGTCCAGTTCGGCGTCGACCTCGGCCGCTTCGGCCTCATCCTCGCGAATGAACTGGATGAGCTGAGCGACCAGGAACGGCAGGCCGACCAGATCGCCGAAGATCCACAGCGTGCCGCCCCCGACGATCTGGTCGGTCCGCAGGCTCAGGCCCCAGGGGCGGGCCAGCGCGTGGTAGTAGGCCGATCCGATCAGGCCCGTGTCGGCGATCACGGCCAGGCCCAGGAAGGCGTCGCCCACCACCTCGAACGCGGTGATCCACAGCGAGACGCCGTAGGAGTAGATCTTCGGCACCGGATCGACCCGCAGCAGCGTCCAGAAGAACACGTAGCCCGGCAGCATCAGGGCCAGGAAGGTCACCTCGCGCACGGTCACGCTGTGGAACACGGCCGTGTACCAGTGGGTGAAGTACATGACGAACGGCACCGCGATCAGGGTCAGCGTGGTGATGGCCGGGAACGTCAGCACCCGTGCGACCTTGCTGCGGACGGCCCGCTCGAGCCGCTGGCCGGCCCGCGGGAACACCTCGATGAACAGGGTCAGCGGACGGCCCAGGGTCAGGAACAGCGGAGCCAGCATGAGCAGCAGGATGGTCTGGAACGCCCGCATGAAGAACAGCACGTTCGCGTAGGCGCCGAACGAGCCCATGGTCGCGATGACCACGATGGCCAGCCCCAGCCCGAAGTTGGCCACCCGGGTCCACGGCCACGGCTGGGCGGCCGCTCCCGGCCCGCGGTCGCGGCCGCGGAAGACACCGGCCAGGTAGGCGGCCCCGAGCAGCAGAACCAGGGCCAGCATCCACGGGTCCAGCGTCCACTGCGTGAAGCCGCGGGCCACGGTCAGGGGCGGCGGGCCGTGATAGCCGCCGGCCAGCGCATGAGCCATGCCAGCCACGCTATCGCCGGGTCGGCGGCCGCCGACGCCGGCCCCGGTCAGCCCATGCGAAGATTTAATTCCGGGGAGGAAACGTCGGGTGGTCAGGTCCCCGTGCGGCATCGATCTGTGCCAAGGTTACGGAAGCACATCTAGTGCGACAAAAACGCAGGTACCTACTTGCGCGGTGGCGGCGGGGGCACCAGGGTGGCCGGTAGCCGAGGCCGCGTGCCCCTCGGGTTCCGGAAAGGCCGCCATGCCACTGGTCACCAAGCGGATCAGGACCATCGCCACGTCGGCTGCGCTGGTGGCCCTGTGCGCGGGCGCCCTGGCCGCGGCCTCGCCCGGCCGGTCGCTCGGCCAGACACCGCCCCGGTCGTCGATCCCCCACAGCCACCCGGCCTGGGCCAGCGCGGCCAAGCGCGTATCGGCCGCGGCGGTGACCACCGGTACCGTCAACGCCCGGGTCTACCTGGCCGGGCAGGACCCGGCCGGCCTGGCCGCGTACGCGGCGGCGGTCAGCACGCCCGGTAACGCCAGCTACGGCCAGTACCTGAGCCCGGCCCAGGTCCAGGACCGGTTCGGGCCGACCGACGACCAGCTCACCGCGATCAGGGCCTGGCTGACCGGCGCCGGCCTCACGGTCACCTCGGTGGTGGCCAAGGCCGACGGATACGTCGCGGTGACCGGGCCGGTGCGCGCGGCGGCCAAGGCGTTCAGCGTGACGTTCCACAACTACCGGGGCCCGGACCAGCGCACCGACCGCGCACCCGAGCAGGCCGCGAGCGCCCCGGCGTCGGTGGGCGACGCGGTGGCCGCGGTGACCGGGCTGGACACCGCCACCCACACCATGCGCCCGGACGACCTGCTGCCGCCGCCGCCCCCGAACTACTGGACGGCCGGGCCCTGCTCGCAGTTCTACGGGCAGAAGATCGCCATCACCGAGCCGCGGGCCTACCAGGCGCACCAGCCCTGGACCAATTGCGGCTACACCCCGGCCCAGATCCGTGGCGCCTACGGGGTCGCGGCCTCGGGCATGACCGGCGCGGGCCAGACCGTGGCCATCGTGGACGCCTACGCGTCGCCGTCGATCCTCACCGACGCCAACACGTTCGCCACCACGGTCGGCGACAAGCCGTTCGCCACCGGCCAGTACCACCAGTACCTGCCGTCCAGCTTCTCCGGGACGGCCGAGTGCGGGGCCGCCGGCTGGTACCCGGAGGAGACCCTGGACGTGGAGTCCGTGCACGGCCAGGCCCCGGACGCCAACATCAACTTCGTGGCCGGGGCCAGCTGCAGCCAGTCCGACCTGCTGGCCGCGGACGCCTTCATCGTCGACGCCCACATCGCCAGCATCGTCAGCAACTCGTTCGGCGACCCCTCCGACCTGGACCCGATCGCCAACGCCTACAACCAGGTGTTCGAGGTCGGGGCGACCGAGGGCATCGGGTTCTTCTTCTCCTCGGGCGACGCGGGCTACGAGTCACCGGACGAGAACCCGGGCGTCTCGGACCAGATCCAGACCGACTTCCCGGCCTCCAGCCCGTGGGTGACCTCGGTCGGCGGCACCAGCCTGGCCATCGGGCCGGCCAGGAACTACGAGTTCGAGACGTCCTGGGGCACGATGATCGACCAGGAGTCGGCCGACGGGCGGTCCTGGTCCGAGCCCCCGCCCGGCGCCTACCCGGCCGACTACGACGGCTCTGGCGGCGGCGGGGTCAGCACGGTCTACCCGCAGCCGTCCTACCAGCAGGGCGTGGTGCCGACCCGGCTGGCCACCCGCCTGCCCAACGGCGCGGTCAGCGCCACCCCGATGCGGGTCGAGCCGGACGTGTCCGCGCTGGCCGACCCGAGCACCGGGGCGCTGGTCGGCGAGACCGTCCTGCAGCCGGACGGCACCACCTACGCCTTCTCGCTCAGCCGCACCGGCGGCACCAGCGTGTCCGCGCCGGTGTTCGCGGGGATCGAGGCCGACGCCCAGCAGGCCGCCGGGCACGCCCTCGGCTTCGCCAACCCCGCCATCTACCAGCGCTACCGCACGGCGGCGTTCCGCGACGTGACCGACCACCCGCTGGGGCTGAGGTCGCTGGCCGAGGTGCGGCAGAACTACACCGACCCGGCCACCAAGGGCGGGCCGATCGTGACCTACCTGCGGACCCTCGGAATCAACGGGAAGGGCGCGGCCGCGCTCCCGGCGGTGGCGGGCTACGACGACGCCACCGGGGTCGGGTCGCCCCGCCTGTACATCCAGTCGTTCGCCTCGGGCTGAGCTAGCCGAGCCGGGGTTCACCGGGGCCGAGCAGCCGCAGTACGGCCCCGGTGAACCAGGCCTGGAACCGGGCCGGGGCCCAGCCGCGGGCCCGGGTCAGCCGGGTGAAGACGGCCGGGTCCATCAGCAGCCACACGGTGTCGACGGCCTCGGCCCGGTCCAGGCCGTCGCGCAGCGCGGCCCGCTGCCGCAGGCCATCCACCAGCCAGGCCGCCATCACCTCGCGCTGCGCGGTCAGCTGAGCCGCCACCGTACCGATCTCGGGGTCCTGGGCGGCCGCGTCCAGCGCGGCCAGCACCAGGCCCGCGGCCCGCTCGGCGGAGGCGGTGAGCACGGCGGCGAACCCGGCCACGAAGCTCTCCGGGTCCGCGGCGGCCCCGGCCGCGGCGGCCCAGGACCGGTCGAGCATGGCCACCGGGGCGTCATCGCCCGCGGTGGCCACGTCGATGGCCGCCTTGAGCAGCCGCGCCTTGGTCCCGAAGGCCGCCTCCACGGTGGGCACCGACACCCCGGCCGCCGCGGCCACGGCCTTGATCGTGGTCCCGGCGTAACCGGCGGCCAGGAACTGCCCGGTGGCCGCGGCGCAGATCCGGGCCCGGGTCCGGCGGGCCTGCTCCTGGCGGCGCGGCGACCGGTACGGCCGCCGTCGATGGCTTGGTGCCGTCATAATTAGCTATGGTATTTCCATATCGAATGTCGACGGCATGGGCCCGGCGGACGGTGGGGCCAATTGCGGGCGAGGAGGAACCGTGACCGAACAGGACCGGACGGCCGATCCGGGCGTGGAGTCGTCGATCGCGCGGCCGGGCGGGGTGTCGTACCTGGCCATCCCGGCCACGGACGTGGCCCGGTCGGCCGCCTTCTACCAGGCGGTGTTCGGCTGGGAGTTGCGCGGCGACCCGGACCAGCCCAGCTTCAGCGACGGGACCGGGCACGTCATCGGGCACTGGCGGACCGACCTGGAGCCCGCCGGAGAGGCCGGAGTGCGGCCGTACGTGTACGTGACCGAGCTGGCGGCCGCGCTGGAGCGGGCCCGGGCCCAGGGGGCCGAGGTGCTGGCCGAGCCCTACGCCGAGGGCAGCCTGACGATCGCCGTGGTGCGGGACCCAGGGGGCAGCGCGATCGGCATCTGGACGGGTCCGCTCGGGGCCGCGTAAGCCGCCTGGGCCGTCCCACGTTACGCAGGCACTCTGGGTACCGACCTTCGGTAAAAGCGGATGGCTCAGGTTCCAGTCGGGCCAGGTCCGCAGACAGCAACGGCCGCCCGCTGGGACCCCGGGGGGCGCGGCGGGCAGCCGTTGGCTTCTTGCTGTTATCAGGCTCAGGAGCCCAGGTGCTGGGCGACTTCCTTGGCCGCGTCGGCGCCGTAGGCGGTCTCCATGCGCGACGTGATGGCCTCGGGGGTGAGCTGGTACTCCTGGGGGCCGAAGCTCTCCAGGACCTGCACGGCGACCAGGCAGCCGAGCTGGGCGCTGCGCTCCAGCGGA
>DATDIH010000019.1:0-9631 GCA_036521155.1 Streptosporangiaceae bacterium | reverse complement strand
CGCCCTGGTCCAGCTTGATCGACGCGGCCGCCACGTTCTCCTCGACGTGGCCAGCCGAGCCGGAGCCGGGGATCGGCAGGATCCGCGGCGACCGGGCCAGCAGCCAGGCCAGCACGATCTGGCGCGGGAAGACACCGTAGTCGCGGGCGGCCGAGACGATCACGTCGACGTCGTCGGCGTCCTGGATCGGGGCCCAGGGCAGGAAGGTCAGCTCCTCCTGCTCGGCCAGGTCCACGATCGTCTCGGACTTGCGGTCGGTCACGTTGTAGCGGTTCTGGATGGACACGATCGGGACGATCCGCTCGGCCTGGCGGAACTGCTCGTCGGTCACGTTGGACAGGCCGACGTGCCGGATCTTGCCCTCGTCCTTGAGCTGCGCGATCGCCCCGACCGACTCCTCGAACGGGACCTTCGGGTCGACCCGGTGCAGCTGGTACAGCGGGATCTGGTCGAGCTTGAGCCGCCGCAGGCTGCCCTCGAGCGCCTCGCGCAGGTGCTCAGGGCGCCCGTCCGGCTCCCACCGGTTCGGGCCTGGCCGGACCTGGCCGCCCTTGGTCGCGATGACCAGGTCGTCCGCGTACGGGTGGAGCGTCTCGGCGATCAGGTTCTCGCTGACCTCGGGGCCGTAGGAGTCGGCGGTGTCGATGAAGTTCACGCCGAGCTCGACCGCCTTGCGCAGCGCGGCCTTGGCCTGCTCGCGGTCCGGCGGGTCTCCCCACACACCGGACCCGGTGATCCGCATGGCGCCGTAGCCCAGCCGGTTCACGGTCAGGTCGCCGCCGACGTCGATCGTGCCGGCCTCGGCCGCGTTGGGTGTGCCAGTCATTTCGCTACCTCCTCGGTATCTTCAATCAAGCTTTCCAGGCGCGGCGCCGGGCCCGCAGCCGGGGCTGCGGACCGCTCCTCGGCAGCCGGGGCTGGGGCCCGGTGTGCTCGCCGGTCCGGGACCGCGGGCGGCTCACCGGCCGCCGTGGCACCCAGCGGGGACGGCGGGCGAGGGCCGACCCGCGGCCGGGCCAGTTCTCCCGGGCCCGGGCCTGGTGCTCCTCCTGCAGGTCGGACCGGAGCCGGTCCAGCAGCATGAGCAGCTCGCCGCGCAGCGACCAGTCCACCAGCGCGGCCTCGGGCCCGGCCCGCAGCAGGTCGGCCAGTTCGTCCTGCAGTTCCCCGGCCCGGGACAGGCTGTAGTCCAGGTCGCTCTCGACCTTCTCGACCTTCTCGGCCGCGGGCAGGGTCCCGGCCGTGACCGGCCGGTGCAGCAGCGGGTGCGGCCGGATGGCCCCGTCCCGGGCGGACGGCCCGGCCACGGCGGTGGCGGTACCCGCCCGCACGTGGTCGCCGACGGAGCCGACCGCGACGGCGAGCTCGTGCAGCACCTCGGTGAGGTGGGCCCGGATCTCCGGGTCCCGCAGCGGGCTGTCGGCGTCGGGCCGGGACGCGTCAGCGGCCCAGCGCGCGATGACCCGCACCGTGACCGCGGCCCGCTCCAGGGTCTCCAGGCCGGTCCGCAGCGGGATGGTGGCCTGGGGCAGGATGTGCGCGCCCGGGTTGACGCGGAGACTGCCCTCGGCCTCGGTCAGGGCCCGGTCCACCCGCTCGATCTCGCCGCCGAACGCGCGGGCCTGGTGCAGCCGTTCGGCGCAGCGGCTGGCGTCGGCGCCGTCTTCGATGTCGCCGGCGATCTGGTCGAGCAGGTCGGCCAGCTGGCCACTGAGGTCGTCGACCGCCTCTTCGGCGGGCTGCAGCCGGACCGGGGTGAACACCAGGCCGCCGATCAGCCCGGCGGCCGCGCCGATGAACGTCTCGATGATCCGGCTGGTGGCCGCGCTCGAGCTCCCGACCGCGGACAGGATCAGCATCGCGGTGATCGGCACCTCAAGCAGGTCATCGCCAAGCCGGAGCATCAGCCCCACGGCCAGGGCCACCGCGATCAGGATGCCCAGGCTCCACCAGGTGAAGCCGACCACCACCGACAGGCCCACCGCGACCAGCACCCCAGCCACCACGCTGATCACCCGCTGGGCCGCGCTGCGCAGGGTGTGGGTCAAGCTCACCTGGACGACCAGCAGGGCGGTCAGCGGGGCCAGCACCGGGCCCTTGTTGCCCGCGAGCTGGACCGCGGCCAGGTAGGCCGCCACCGCGGTCAGCGTGAGCCGGGCGATGTAGACGATCCGCGGCTGAGCCCGGCGGCGGGCCAGGGTCAGCGATTCCGGGGTCGCGTGCACGACGGCCTGCACCGCGGTGCGGGCCGGGTTGGAGTGTTCGGGGGCAGTGCGTGACCGCCACCAGCGATTCATTGTGGTCACCAAGACTCCAAGCGAATCCTGGGGCCAGACATTCCGCCTTCGGCAAAATTAAGCTCGAATCGTGAACTTATTCACCCTCCGCGTCCGCACCGGCGCGGGGCGCACCGCCGGGACGTCAGGCGGCGGTGGGTTCGCGCAGGTAGGCGGCCCACTGGGGGTCACCATCGCGAGCCACCCCGATCAGCCGCCAGTGCGCGCCCCGTGGCACCGATGGCGTGATGGCCAGCGCCCAGCCGAGCTCCTCCAGCAGGCGGTCGGCCTTCTGGTGGTTGCACGTGGTGCAGGACGCCACGCAGTTCTCCCAGGAGTGGGGGCCGCCGCGGCTGCGCGGGATCACGTGGTCGATCGTGTCGGCCTTCTGATCGCAGTACGCGCACCGGTAGTTGTCCCGCCGCATCAAGGCCGCGCGGGTCAGCGGGACCCGGTTGCGGTACGGGATCCGCACGTAACGCCGGAGCCGGATGACCGACGGGGTGGCCAGGGTCACCGACGCGGAATGCAGGGTCGCCCCGGCCGTGTCGTCGTGGACCATTTCGGCTTTCCCGCTGAGCACCAGGCAGACGGCGCGACGTAGCCCCACTGTGGTAAGCGGCTCATACGTGACGTTGAGCAGCAGGACTCTTCGCACTCCCACCTCCGCCGGGCGGTTTCGCATCAGAGGAGCACCGTGTTCCTAGTGTGTCCGCTGAAGCGCTCGACCGCTACTACAAAAGAGTAAACACGCAGGAGAGTCGCATTGCTTCCGGCTAGGGTGCCGCGCCCGGCTAATGTCTGATCATGGCCTTCGATGACTCCCCGGACAGGTACCCGGACGCGCCCCGGCTGGACCTGACCGAAGACCTGTTCGGGCACGAGGTCAGCGACCCCTACCGGTGGCTGGAGGACGCGGCCAGTCCCCGGACCGAGGGCTGGCTGCGGAGCCAGGACGAGCTGTTCCGCCAGCACGGGTCCGGCCTGCCCGGCGCCGATCGGCTGGCGGAAAGAATTCTCGAGCTGACCGGCACCGGTCACGTCGGGGTCCCGGTGTGGCGCGGAGACCGGCAGTTCTTCACCCGGCGGCTGCCCGGCCAGGAGCACGCGGTGCTGTGCACCGTCGACCCCGGGACGGCTGGGCCCGGCGGGCCGGACGGGCCCGGCGAGGCCACGGCCGGGCGGACGCTGATCGACCCGGCCGCGATCGACCCCAGCGGCAAGACCACGCTGGACAGCTGGCAGCCGGACAAGGAGGGCCGGCTGCTGGCCTACCAGCTGTCCGAGGGCGGCAGCGAGGAGTCCGTGCTGCGGATCATGGACGTGGCCACCGGCGAGCTGGCCGACGGGCCGATCGACCGCTGCCGGTACTCGCGGATCGCCTGGCTGCCGGGCGGCAAGGCGTTCTACTACACCCGGCGGCTGGCCCCGGAGCTGGTCCCGGCCGGGGAAGAGCAGTTCCACCGCCGGGTCTACCTGCACTTTGTGGGCGCGCCCGCGGACGACGATGTGCTGATCTTCGGCGCAGGCCGGGACAAGACCACCTACTACTCGGCGTCGGTCAGCATGGACGGCCGCTGGCTCACGATCAGCGCGTCCCGCGGCACCGAACCGCGCAATGACCTGTGGATCGCGGACCTGGACGCCACCGGCCCGGCCAGCCCGGAACTGCGGACGGTGCAGGAGGGCCTGGACGCGCAGACCGGGACCCGGGTCGGCCGGGACGGGCGGCTGTACGTATTCACCGACCTGGACGCGCCCCGGGGGCGGCTGGCGGTGACCGATCCGGCCGAGCCGGGGGTGGAAGGCTGGCGCGACCTGCTGCCCGCGGACCCGGAGGCGGTGCTGGAGGGGTACGCGATCCTGGATGAGGCTGGCGGGGAAGGTGGGGCTGCTGGGGTTGATATGGCTGGCGGGGCCGTTGGGGCTGCCGGGGCGGAGCCGGTGCTGCTGGCGCTGCGGACGCGGCACGCGATCAGTGAGATCAGCGTGCACGAGCTGGCCACCGGGGCACAGACCGGGTCGGTGCCACTGCCCGGGCCGGGCACGGTGGGCGGGATCAGCGAACGGCCGGAAGGCGGGCACGAGGCCTGGTTCGCCTACACCGACAACACCACGCCCGCCACGATCATGTACCTCGACGCGAGCGCCGGGCCCGGGGCCCAGGCGCGGGTGTGGGCGCGAGCCCCCGGGTCGGTGCAGGCCCCGACCGTGCACGCGCAGCAGGTGGCCTACGAGTCCACGGACGGGACCGTGGTGCGGATGCTGGTCATCAGCGCCGCGGCCCAGCCCGATCAGCCGCGGCCCACGGTGCTGTACGGATACGGCGGATTCGGCATCAGCATGACCCCGGGCTATTCGTCGACCGTGCTGGCCTGGGTTGAGGCGGGCGGCGTGTACGCCATCGCCGGGCTGCGCGGGGGCAGTGAGGAAGGCGAGGACTGGCGCCGGGCCGGCATGCTGGGCCAGCGGCAGAACGTGTTCGACGACTTCCATGCGGCCGCCGGGAAGCTCATCGCCAACGGCTGGACCACCCCGGGCCAGCTCGGCATCTACGGCGGATCGAACGGCGGCCTGCTGGTCGGGGCGGCGCTCACCCAGCGGCCGGACCTGTACGCGGCCGTGGTGTGCTCGGCGCCGCTGCTGGACATGGTGCGCTACGAGCGGTTCGGCCTGGGCGAGACCTGGAACAGCGAGTACGGCACGGCCAGCGACCCCGAGCAGCTGGGCTGGCTGCTGTCCTACTCGCCGTACCATCACGTGGTGCCGGGCACCCGGTACCCGAGCGTGCTGTTCACCGTGTTCGACAACGACACCCGCGTGGACCCCCTGCACGCCCGCAAGATGTGCGCTGCGCTGCAATACGCCACGACCGGCGCGCTGGCGGAGCGACCGGTCCTGCTGCGGCGTGAGGCGGACGTGGGTCACTCCAGCCGCGCGGTGAGCCGCTCGGTCGCGTTGTCCGCCGACCTGCTGGCCTTCCTGGCCGCGCACACGGGCCTGCCGCTGACCTGAGGGACCGCCGTGGGCTGATCGGGCCTGGATATCACCCGTGCGGGGGGAGTCAGCGGCACCAGCCGGCGGCGAACCTGGACGGTATGAGACGGCACGGCGGGAAACGGCACAGCAGGAGACGGCGCGGGCGCAAGCAGCGGAGCCTGGAACGGATCGAGGAGTCTCTCGCAGCGAGTGATCCTCGGCTCGCGTCGATGTTCGCGATCTTCACGACAATGACGCAGTACGAGCCGATGCCGGTGACCGAGCGGGTCGCCACCCGGCCGAGGCGGTTGCTCAGCAGAGCATCGTTCATGCTGAGCGTCTACTGGCTTACCCCGCCGATCCCAGCCCCATAATCGGCGGGTACGGGGAATTCTGTCAGCTGCGTCAAAGAGCTTGCTGTCGTGCCCGCGGGCAACAGCGTCATTGCGGGTGGATACGCCAAGTTTCCGGTAGATCGCGCGAGTGTGAGTCTTGACGGTGTTCTGAGACACGTACAGCTCGTCGCCGATCTGGCGCAGCGACAGCGGCTTGCGCAGCAGCTGCAGCACCGCCGCCTCACGCTCGGTCAGCAATGCACCCGGTCTGGTGGCCCGCGGCTGGCCCGCGATTCCCCGTTCGAACCGCTCCAGGCGGTCGAACTGAGCCTCGGCGCCGTCCGGTGAGGCGAGGAGGATCGACCGGGCCTCGG
The DNA here is from genome assembly GCA_036521155.1 of Streptosporangiaceae bacterium. Taxonomy (GTDB): domain Bacteria; phylum Actinomycetota; class Actinomycetes; order Streptosporangiales; family Streptosporangiaceae; genus Bog-532. The sequence goes on along the minus strand of DATDIH010000019.1, from coordinate 3,667 downwards.
CCAGCAGCGTGACGGCTCCGCGCTGGTCGCCGAGGTCGTCCAGTACTGGCGCGAGCCTGAGCAGAGCTTCCAACGTGGCCCAGGGACTGATCCCCCGCTTCCCGTGCCGGATGTCGAGCGCGCGCTGAAACGCACTGCGGGCCTCGGTGAGCCGTCCGCACCGGGACGCGATCGCGCCGGCCGCCGTGAACACCAGCGAGCTCTGCGGCGCGACGCCGAGACCCGGCCCGGCGTCGGCCACGATCTGCTCAGCCCGGCGCAACCACCGCTGGGCGTCGGACAGTTCTCCCCGGTCGACCGCGATCAGGGCCAGGACCGCAGCGCCCAGCATGCGGACCAGGGTGCTGGACGGGGCGACCGCCGAGGCCTCGCGCGCCTGCGCGGCGGCGGCATCAAAGTCACCGGACCAGTACAGGCCCGTCGCGTACGCGGCCTGAGCCAGCGCGTGCCAGGGTGACGCCGGATCGGCCTCCAGCGCGGCGGCCCGGGCGGCCGCGGCGCGCATGGGACCGATGCCCTCGAAGCCGAAGGTGCCCCGCAGCAACGCCGCCGACGACTGCAGCGACCGGATACCGTCCGGAAGCGCCCCCTGGAAACCACTGGCCTCGACGATCGGCAGCCAGCGCCGCAGGGATGCCTGGTCACCGGACAGCGCCGCGACCCACGCCGCGCAGTGCACCGCGACCGGATCAGTGCCGACGATGTCGTCCCCGAGCAGGCTCAGCCAGCCGCGAACGGTCGCGACCTGGCCGGAGGCCACGTAGGCGTACCAGCGCTCGGCGATGAGGTTGACGACCCCGGCGATGTCGCCGGCCGCGTATGCATGGCTGATCGCCTCGTCGGTGGCGCCCGACCGGCGGTGCCAGGCGCTGGCGCGCTCGTGCAGGGTGGGCACCATGCCCGGTTCGGACCGGCGGAGCTCACTGCGGAGCATCTGCCCGAAGAGATGGTGATAGCGGAACCACCGGCGAGCGTCATCAAGCGGTACGACGAACAGGTTCTGCCGTTCGATGAGGTCGATGATCTCGTCCGCGTCGCCCGACCCGGTCACGGCATCGCACAGCGGTGCGCAGAACCGGCTGAGGATCGAGGTGCGCGCGAGGAACCGCCGGACCGTGTCGGGCTGGTGGCTCAGCACCTCCTCAGCGAGAAAGTCGCCGACAAAACGGCTGTCACCCCTGAACTGACGGATGATTGCACTCGGTGACGCGTGGCCGCGCAGTGAAAGCGCCGCGAGGTAGATCCCGGCGGGCCAGCCTTCGGTCAGGTCGAGCAGCTCGGCCAGATCGGTCCGGCTGAGCTCGAGTCCAGCGACGGTGGCGACGAGCTCGGCCGCGTGCGCGGGGGCGAAACGCAGGTCAGCCGCCCGGACCTCGGCCATCTCCCCGGCGGCCCGCAGCCGGGCCAGCGGCAGTGGCGGCTCCACTCGCGTGATCAGCACCAGCTGGACCGTTGGCGGGAGATGCAGCAGCAAGAAGGCGAGCTGGTCATGGCAGTCACGTTCGCTGATCACGTGGTAGTCGTCCAGCACCAGGACAACTGGCTCCGGCAGCTGGGCCAGTTCGTTGACCAGGAGCGGGAGCATGGCCCCGGCAGAATCCGGCCGCTGGTCCCGGACCGCGGCCAGGACGTTACCGGTACTGAGCCCAGGGCAGGTGCCCAGCAGCGCGCCGGCAACGTGCCACCACAGCCGGCCGGGATCGTTGTCACCGCGATCGAGGGAGACCCAGGCGAACGGGCGGCTCTCGGCTGCGCTCACACGCCACTGAGCGATGAGGGTCGTTTTGCCGAAGCCTGCCGGGGCTTCCACCAGCAGGAGCCGGCCGGCCGTGCCTGCCAGCTGGCCGACCAGCTCATCGCGCGACACCCACTCCCGTCGCCCCCTCGGTGCATAGAGCTTCGTCTCGACCAGCACCTCAAGGCCTGCGCGCTGCATGGCCGGTATGCCCGCAGCCGGGGAGGCGCGTTCCGCCGGAACGACCCCGCCGGAAACATTGGAAGGGTGGCCATTAAGGGCCGGATCGCCGCGATGAGGCGAATGCTCTGTCCCGGCCGGGGCAGGATGCCCGGGCACGGTTCCGGAGCGACCAGGCGTCGGAATGCGGTGAATGACCGGATCACCATCGACGCAATCCCAGTGGGCACAGCTCATTAATCCCCCAGCCCTCGTTCATCCAGCACTGCCAGGGTCCAGAGCAGCATTAACGATGCTCTTCACTCTGGCATTTTTTCTGCCGATAAACAAATCCAGGCCGGAACCGAAAACGAATGAAATCGAATGCATTAGCGTCGACGTCCGCTATCCTTGCGGTGACGAAGTGTCAATGTGCAGGGACATTGCGTCAATGACAAGGTGATCATTTGGCTTCTCTCGGGGGGATTCGCCGGGTCCGAGCACATAGTGAAATCCCATCGGGCTCCGCATGGGATCCCACGGCCTTTCACGGAGGCTTCGCCCGGCGGTGGAGCACCGTTCAGCGGCCAGTTCGAGCCGCGGGAACGGGCGGGCCACGGTGCGCCCAGCATGCTGATCAGCGCTGGCCGGTCCAGCGCGGTTCCTCGGTTCGCCATGCGCTGTGCCAGTCCGCGAGGCGGCGCCGCCCGAACAGCCGTCGCTCGGCGAGGACGGCGAGGGAGAACATGAACATCAGCGCAAGCGCCGTCCCCACCTCAGCAATCGGGGTCCATCCCAGCAGTTGGGCGCGCCCTTGGGGGGCCCTGGACGGTGAGCCTGAACGGTTGACCCAGATGTGGGCGGTACCGTCGGCTGCGGCTCCCGGGCTGATCGCAATCCGGCCGCGGTGCGGCTGTCCGCCGGGGGCCGTCCAGCGTCCCTGCACCCATACGGTGCCCTCCGGTCCAGGGGAGGTATTGCTCTGACCCGGCGCCGACCGCGGTACGGTGGCCGACACCCGGGTCCACGTCGCCTCCGCACGCAGCGCCCGCATACCCGCAGCCTGGGCCCAGTGACCTGCTACCGCTACCAGAATGGGCACGCCGATCAGGAAGACCATGATCAGCCCGGCCAGCACGCCTGCCTCGAACCGGTCAGCGCGCCGCCGCAGTGGGTTACCGTCCCAGCCGAACATCCTGGACCGGCGTATCCGCTGAATCATCCGGCACCTCCGTCGCGGATCCCGATCCCGGTGCCCGGCCAGCGTCGCCCTCGGCGCATGAGATCACCGCTCCTGGAACTTCTCTCCGACTGCGTAAAGGCTGCCTGAGGGCGCGGGGGCAAACATCACCCTCCCGGGGGGACGCGGCAACTCAGCCGCCCGGTTCGCCTAGCTGGCTGACGGGACGGTGGCATTGGGCGCGTCCGCGGACCCTGAAGAGGCATCATCCGGTGGAATCCGTGCGTCGGCGTCCGCTATCCGCACGGTGACGACACGTCAATGTGCGCGGACAATACGTCCGCACCGGGTAATTACCGGCCTTTTCCCGGTATTACCGTTTCAATGCACAATGGAAATTCCATAGACCGATAACCAAAGGCTGGCCAGGAACCAACTTCGGCCGGACGCCCCTCCTTGTTGCTCAGCCGATCCGGTCGAGGATGTGGTCGCCGACCCGGATGGCGTTGGCCATCGCGGTCAGGGCCGGGTTCACCGCGCTGATGCTCGGGAAGATGCTGGTGTCGGCCACGTACAGGTTGTCGAGTTCATGG
>DATDIH010000018.1:0-2909 GCA_036521155.1 Streptosporangiaceae bacterium | reverse complement strand
GTGTCGCAGATCAGCACGGCGGTGTAGGTGGCCACGGCGGGCCCGAGCAGGGCGGCCGCGGCGGTGGCCGGAGGGCCGGCCACGCGGGCGACGCCGGCCGCCGCGCGGGTCGCGGCGGAGGCGGACGGCCCGGCGGGCAGGAGCTTGGCCAGGTCGGCGGCTGCCGCGACCCCGGCCAGGGGGCCGTAGGCACTGAGGATCCAGGAGCCCACGCTCATCGGCGAGGACAGCTTGAACACCCGGAGCATGTGGTGGAATCGGGCCGGGCGGCCCAGGTCGTGGATCAGGAACACGGTCGAGACGCTGATGCCGCCGAGCCCGGCCAGCTTGGCCACCCGGGCCAGGCCCGGCCGGCCGGTCAGGTGGGCTCCGGCGGCCAGCACCGAGGACGCACCGGCCAGCCCGCCGAAGAACAGGTAGCCGGGCACGTCCGGCACCTCCCACACCGGCTCTTTGATGATGGGACGGCCGTAGTAGGACCGGAACTCGGCCTTGGGCACCATGAACCGCTCGCCGCCGCGGCCGCCCCGGCCACCGCGGCGGTGCCGCCCGCGCCGCGGGCCGTCACCGTTCGGGCTGGCCTCGGTGGCGGCGCGGGCGCCGTTCCCGGCGGGACCGGCGGTCATCGGCGCCGTCCCGCGAACGCGGCCAGGGCCATCGCGCCCAGACCGGCCGCGGCCAGGCCGGCGTGCTTCCACATGCTTCCCAGCGCCCGGGTGCTGACCACCGGATCCGGGGGCAGTCCGTACACCTCGGGCTCGTCCAGCAGCAGGAAGAACGCGCCGGCTCCGCCGATGCCGTTGTCCGGGTCCTCCAGGTACAGCCTGGCCTCGGGGCGGCCCGCCTCGTGCAGGTCGTCGACCCGGGCCCGGGCCTGTTCGCGTAGCTCGTCCAGGGGGCCGAACTGGATCGACTTGGTTGGGCAGGCCTTGGCGCAGGCCGGTTCCAGCCCCACGTCCAGGCGGTCATAGCAGAGTGTGCACTTGTGGGCGCCTTGGTCGACCTCGCTGCGGCCGATCACGCCGAACGGGCAGGCGGGCACGCAGTAGCCGCAGCCGTTGCAGATGTCGTCCTGGACCACGACCGTGCCGAACTCGGTCCGCATCAGCGCCCCGGTCGGGCACACGTCCAGGCAGCCCGCCTCGGAGCAGTGCTTGCACACGTCGCTGGACATCAGCCAGCGCATCGGCCCGTCCTCCGGGCCGCCGGGCCCGCTGCCGGCCTGCTGCGGGCTCTGCGCCTGCTGCGGTCCGGGTTCGGGCGGTGCGGGCGGGCTGGTTGGAGGGCCCGGCGCGATCTGCTCGATGAACGCCACGTGCCGCCAGGTGGTGCCGCTGAGGCCGACCGTGTTGTCAAACGACATGCCGGTCAGGTTCAGCCCGTCCTCCGGGACCTCGTTCCAGGTCTTGCAGGCCACCTCACAGGCCTTACAGCCAATGCAGACCGAAGTGTCGGTGAAGAACCCCATCCGCGGCGGGTGTTCCCGCCAGCCGGCCCGGTCGGCCGGCTCGGCCCCGCCGGTCAGGCCGGGCCCGGGCACATCAGTGACGCCCACCTCACACCTCCGTCCCGGTCTCGCCGGTGATGCCGGCCCGCTCCAGATAAGACTGCACCAGCGCGAGCAGGGCCGGCCCGCGGGGCCGGCGACCCGGCTGGATGTCGACCGCCAGCGCCTTGACCTCCTGGATGTGGACGTTCGGATCGAGCGAAAGGTGCATCAGGTCGTTGGCGCTGTCGCCGGTGGAGATCCCGTTTCGGCCCCAGTGGTAGGGCAGCCCGATCTGGTGCAGCCGCCGTCCCTGGATGGTCAGCGAGGACATCCGGTGGGTGACCATGACCCGGGCCTCGATGGCACTGCGGGCGGAGATGATCGTGGCCCAGCCCATGTGCTCCAGGTTGCGCTCGGCGGCCAGTTCCGGCGACACCTCACAGAAGAACTCGGGCTGGAGCTCGGACAGGTACGGCAGCCAGCGGCTCATCCCGCCCGCGGTGTGGTGCTCGGTGAGCCGGTAGGTCGTGGCCACGTAGGGGAACACGTTCGAGCCGTACTCGTCGCCGCTGGGCTGATACCTGGTCCTGCGGTCCCGGATGACCTGGCGGACCGGGTTGTGCTCCTGCTTGGGGTAGAGCGGGTTCTGCACCGGCGAGTCCTGCGGCTCGTAGTGCGCGGGCAGCGGGCCGTCGACCAGCCCGGCCGGGGCGAACAGCCAGGCCTTGCCGTCGGCCTGCATGATGAAGGCGTCGTCGCCGGCGATCGCCGCCACTCCGGTCGCCCCCTCCTCGGGCCGGTAGGACGGCGGCCGGTTGGCCACGAAGTCGGCAATGTCGTGCCCGGTCCACTTGCCCGCGTCCGCGTCCCACCAGACCAGCGCCTTGCGCTCGCTCCACGGCTTGCCGTCGGGGTCGGCCGAGGCCCGGTTGTAGAGGACACGCCGGTTGGCGGGCCAGGCCCAGCCCCACTCGTTGGCCACCCAGTTCTGCTCCCGGCCCGGCTTGCGGCGGGAGGCCTGGTTGACCCCGTCGGCGTAGACGCCGCAGTAGATCCAGCAGCCACTGACGGTACTGCCGTCGTCCTTGAGCTGGGTGTAAGAGGACACCGGCTTTCCGTCGGCGTCCCAGCCGTTGACCTCGGCCAGCACGGCTTCGGCGGACGGCTCGTCCCGCGGGCCATGCAGCGGATAGTCCCAGGTCAGGTCCATGACCGGGCGGTTCATCTCCGCTTCGGCGGGATCTGCCGCAGCCAGCTTCTCGCGGATGATCCGGCCCAGGTGGTAGGTGAACCACAGGTCGCTGCGGGCGGCGCCGGCCGGCTCGACGGCCTGGTGGTGCCACTGCAGCATCCGCTGGGTGTTGGTGAAGCTGCCGTTCTTCTCGGTGTGGGCGGCGGCGGGCATGAAGAACACCTCGGT
>DATDIH010000017.1:0-19475 GCA_036521155.1 Streptosporangiaceae bacterium | reverse complement strand
GGATACAGATCGGCACAGACGAAACAAGCGAACCAGCTGACGCCGTCAGTGCTCCGGAAGATCGGACGTCACGTACACCGTCCGGCCCGCGGCCTTGCCGCTCACCGCGCCGCGGGCCCGCCGGGCCATGAACGGCGGCAGATACTCGCCGAAGTCGGCGGGCGCGACGAACCGCCAGTCATCCAGCTCCTCCTTCTGGAGCCGGATCGCCTCCGGGTCGGCCAGCACCCCGCCGTCGAAGACCCAGCTGACCGACGGCTTGGGCCGGTCACCTTCGGGCCCGGCCCAGGTCACCGCGAGCAGCCCGCCGAGGTCGAGGCTCAGGCCGAGCTCCTCTTCGACCTCACGAAAACAGCCGACGTGCGGCGGCTCACCGTCCTCGAGCATGCCCCCGGGCAGGTTCCAGTGGTCCCGGTAGTTCGGCTTGACCAGCAGCACCGAGGCGGCCGGGCCGTCGTGGTCGGTGATCAGCGCGGCCGCCGACCCGTACGACGTGGCCAGCGAGGCGTACCAGTCCCGTTCATCCATCAGGCCCATGAAACGCCAGTTTAGGGGCCTCCCATGAACACAGTGTGACTTGAAGACACAGCGTGACTCAGAACAGCGTGGCGTCCAAAGCCATCATGGCCGGGGCCTTCTCCAGCCGCAGCAGGATCTCCTTGCGTTCCAGTCCGCCGCCGTACCCGGTCAGGCTGCCGTCGGCGCCGATGACCCGGTGGCAGGGCACGATGACCGAGATCGGGTTCTGCCCGTTGGCCGCGCCCACCGCCCGGGCCGACGACAGCGGCTTGCCCAGCCGGCGGGTCTGGGTGCCGTAGCTGATCGTGCTGCCGTACGGGATCCGGGTCAGCTCGGCCCACACCGCCCGCTGGAACTCCGACCCCTCCGGGGCCAGCGGTAGGTCGAACTCAGTCAATTGACCTTCGAAATATGAATCGAGCTGATCCGTCACCGGAGCCAGCGCGTGGGCGTCACGCCGCGCCCCAGCCGGCACCTCAGCCGTGCTGCCGTGCGGCCCGCCCAGCATGTACAGCCCGGTCAGCGCGCCGTCCCGGCCGATCAGGAGCAGCGGCCCGATGGGGGAGGGGACCCGCGTCCAGTAGTGCTGGGCGTCCGGGTCGGCGACCACGAACGGATCGGTCATGACATCTCCTCGTTGCGGGCCCACAGATGCTGCAGCGCGTAGGACCGCCACGGCCGCCAGCTCTCGGCGATCGACTCTGCTGATTTCGGGTCGGACGCGGCGCCCAGCGCGGCCAGGCCGTGCCGGACTCCGGCGTCGGTGGGCAGGAAGGCATCGGGGTCGGACAGCGCCCGCATCCGGATGTAGCCGACCGTCCACGGGCCGATCCCGGGCCGGGCCAGCAGCTGCCCGCTGGCTTCGTCCCAGTTGGCGCCGGGGTCCAGCCGGACCGTCCCGGCGGCCAGCGCCGCCGCCAGCCCGACCAGGGCCCGGGCCCGGCTGCGGGGCATCGGCAGCGTGTCCGGGTCGGCGGCCGCGATCGTGTCCACGTCGGGGAAACAGTGGGTCAGGCCCCCGGCTTCCGGGCCGCCGTCAGCGGACATGGCGCCCAGCGGCTTGCCGTAAGCCTCGGTGAGCCGGGTCCCGAGCTTGCGCGCCGCGGCCACCGACACCTGCTGGCCCAGCACGGCCCGCAGCGCCAGCTCGGCCCCGTCCACGTGGCCGGGCACGCGCCGCCCGGGACAGGCCCGGACCAGCGGCCGCAGCAGCTCACTGCGCTCCAGGAACCCCGACACCGTGGCCGGGTCGGCGTCCAGGTCGAGCAGCCGCCGGCAGCGCTGGACCGCCGGGGCCAGGTCCTTGAGGTCTTCCAGCTGCAGCTCACACTCGATCGCGCCCGGCTCGCCCCCGCGCAGCGCGACCAGCCCGATCCCGTTGGGCAGCTGCAGGGTCCGGCGGTACACGCCACCCGTCACCGCCTCGACCCCCGGAATGGCCCGGGCGCCGAGGAAGCGGACGATCCGGTCCATATCGATCGGCGGCCGGTAGGCCAGCCGCAGCCGGAGCGTGCCCGGCGTCGGCGCATCCCCGCCTCGCCGCCGGGCCGCGCGTTCCCGCAGCTCACCGGGAGTGCTGGCGAACACCGTGCGGATGGTGCCGTTGAACTGGCGGATGCTGGCGAACCCGGCCGCGAACGCGATGTCGGACAGCGGCAGCGTGGTCGTCTCGATCAGCACCCGCGCCGTCTGGGCCCGCTGCGCCCGGGCCAGGGCCAGCGGCCCGGCCCCCAGTTCCGCGGTCACCACCCGGTTGACCTGCCGCTCGCTGTAACCGAGCCGGTCGGCCAGCCCGGTCACGCCGTCCCGGTCGACCGCCCCGTCCGCGATCAGCCGCATGGCCCGGGCGGCCAGGTCGGCGCGGACGTTCCACTCCGGCGACCCGGGGGAGGTGTCCGGACGGCAGCGCTTGCAGGCCCGGAACCCGGCCTCCTGAGCCGCGGCCGCGCTCGGGTAGAACCGCATGTTGGCCCGCTTGGGAGTGATCGCCGGGCAGCTGGGCCGGCAGTAGATCCCGGTGGACGTCACCCCGGTGAAGAACACGCCGTCGAAGCGCGCGTCCTTGCCGGCCACCGCCTCGTACCGCTGCTCGTCGTCCACGTTCCCCAGCCTGCCAGCGCTTCCCGGTCCAGGCTAGCGAAAATCAGACATGGTCAATCCGTCGCGGTTCGCCCGAGTCTGAGCATCAGCTACAGGTTTGCTCAGGGCTGGACGGCCACACTGGCTGGCCCGCCTGCCGCGGTAGTAGTTTGCCGTCATGCAGGCGGAAATCAAGGGCACCACCATGCCGGTGCTGGAAGTCACCGTGCAGCCGGGCGAGCAGCTCATCTCCACCCACGGCGAGCTGTCGTGGATGACCTCCAACATGCAGATGTCGCAGACCGCCGGGGGTGGCGGCCTCATGCAGGGCTTCAAGCGCGTGCTGGGCGGCGGCGGTATGTTCCTCACCCGCTACGAGGCCATGGGCGGCCCGGGCATGATCGCGTTCGCGGCCAAGATCCCCGGTCACATCGTCCCCATCGATGTGACCCCGGGTCACTCCTACCTGGTGCACCGGCACGGCTGGCTGTGCGGCACGGCCGGCATCACCCCGGCCATCGCCATGCAGCAGTCCTTCCGCGGCGGCCTGTGGGGCGGCGACGGGTTCCTGCTCCAGCGCCTCGACGGCGAAGGCCGGGCCTGGATCGAGCTGTCCGGTGAACTGGTCCACTACACCCTGGGCGCGGGCCAGACCCTCATGGTCCACCCGGGCCACGTCGGGATGTTCGAGGGCAGCGTCCAGTTCCAGCTCACCCGGGTCCCCGGCATCAGCAACGTGCTGTTCGGCCAGGACGGCTTCCACCTGGTCGCCCTGACCGGCCCGGGCCAGATCTGGCTGCAGTCGATGCCGCTGCCCAATCTGGCCCACGCCCTCGCCCCCTACGTGGCCTCGCAGGTCTCCGGGGACAACATGGGCAACAGCGCCGCGGCCGGCGCCGTCGGCGGCATCATCGGCAACATCATGCGCAGCTGACCCTGGTCCCCCGAGGAAAGCTCCGCGTCCCGGCTCGCCGAGCATTTTTTGCATGGCTTGAGATCACTACCCCCGGGTGGCCACCCCAGTCCCGGTCCGGTGGCGCGTCCCTCGCTTCCGCCCTCTCCCCAGGTCCGATCGCCTGAAGCGGCGGGAGCCGTCCACTGGCGCGCTCCCCATTCGCCCTACCCGTCACAAGATTCTGCGGCAGCGGTTGCAGTCACCTTCGCTGCAAGCGCCACCCACCTTCGCTGCAAGCGCCACCCACCTTCGCTGCAAGCGCCACCCGGAAATGGATCATGCCCGACCGCCCGCCCCGGTCGCCAACGTCATGATCCACTGCCGGGGAGCGTTACCAGCGCATACGACTGGCTACGCTCCCCGGGAATGGATCTTCCCAACACCCGAGGCTTGCGGGGCGCGTGTTACACCTGAGCCGCGCCCGAGGGCGCAACCACCAGCGACGCCCGGCACAGCACGCCGACCCCGCCTTTGAAGGTGACCCCGGGAAACACGAAGTCCCGGGTCACCTCCGCAAAGCCCAGCGTCTCATGGAGCCGTAGCGAGGCCCGGTTGCCCGCGTTGGTGAAATACCACATCTCCTCGGCCCGCCCCGCCGCCCAGCTCATCCGCGCCCGGGTCAGCTCTTCGCCGATCCCCAGCCGCCGGTGGCCCGGAGCCACCAGCACCCCGGTCAGGTAGTACCCGGCCGGTGCCACCTGGGCCGGAGCATCCGGCCGGGGCTGGAAGTACCGCGCCCGCCCGTAGCCCGCGACCGCCCCGGCGCCGGCGCCCAGCACCGCGACCAGGAAGCAGGCGTCGGCGTCGTCCCGATCGGCCCCGAACCGCTCCCGCCAGCCCTCCTCGGCCCCGCCGCGCTCGCCGGCCGCCAGCCGCGCGGCCACGTCCAGCTCGGCCCCGCCCGCTTCCCGGACCACCAGATCCACGGCAACCATCAGGCAGCACCCTAGTTCTGGAGCGGCATCATCTCGGCCGCGAACTGCTCCAGGAACTCCTCCAGCCCCGAAGCCTCAGCCCCGGCCGTCACCGACGCGGGCCGCACCACGAACTTGCTCAGCCCCGCGTCCACGTACTGCTCGATCATGTCCCGGGCATCGGCCCAGCTGGTCGCCACCAGAGCAGCCGGGTCTGTCCCGGGCCGCCGCCGCTGCACCGACTCCACCAGCGTGGCCGGGATCCCGCTGGTGGCCACGGCCAGGCTGATCCCGAAGTGGTCCGCCTCGATCTCCCGGCCCGCGTCCGCGGCCGCGGCCTGAATGGCCTCCCGGGCCGCCTGAGACTCGGCCGGGGTCAGGAAACTACCCAGCCACCCGTCGGCCAGGCGCCCGGTCCGCCGCAGCGCCCCCGGCGCCGACCCTCCGGTCCAGATGTCGATGGGTTTCGGCGGCAGGGGCCCCACGCTGACCTGCTCGACCGTGAAGTACTGCCCGGTGAACGACACCGTCTCCTGGCGCAGCAGCATCCGCAGCAACTCCAGCGACTCATCGAACACCGCACCCCGGCGCCCCGGCGGCACCGGGAACATGGGCCGCTCGTCAGCCCGGGCCGGCTGCAAGCCGAACGCGGGCAGCACCCGTCCCGGGGACAGCGCGGCCAGGGTGGCCAGCTCCTTGGCCACCAGCACCGGATGCCGGCCGGGCAGCACCGCGACGCCGGTCCCGACCTTGAGCCGGGACGTCCGGGCCAGCGCGTGGGCCATGCCGATGAACGGCTCGACCAGCGAACCGAACACCATTTCCTGCACCCACAGCGAGTCGACCCCCAGTTCCTCGAGCCGGTCGACCGCGGCCGTGTACCGGCTCGCGTCCCCGTACCCGCCGAGCGCGATCCCGATCCGCACCTTCAGCGTGCTCATACCGTGCTCATCATTGGGGCTCACCTGCTCTTACCGGCGCCAGAAGTCGTACCGGTCCCGTCCCGGGCGGAAGCCCGCCGCTTCCACCACGTCCACCGCCACGTCGAACCGGTCGCCGATCCGCCAGTCCTGGTGGGCGTCGCTGCCGAACGACACCGCGCGGCCGCCTTCGTCCCGCCACCAGCCCAGTAGTCCGACCGAGGCCAGCGGGCTCTTGGTGTTGACCTCCAGCGCGCGGTCCGATTCGGCCAGCGCCCGCAGCACCGCGCGGTACTCGTCCTCGAAGGCCTTCTCCTCGTACGGGCCCGCGCTCGGCGGCCAGTACCGGCGGGCGAAGTCGAGGTGGGCCAGCACCTGGAACAGGTCGCTGCCCCGGACCAGCCGCAGCAGTTCGGCGAAGTACCGCCGCATCACCTCGTCCGGCCCGAACGTGCCGAACAGCGCGGGCGCCCCGGCCAGCCGGCCGCGCACCGGCACCGCGTGCAGCGAGCCCAGGATCCGGTCGAAGTGGTGGGCCTCGGCCACCGCGGCCGCGCTGGCCGCGAACAGGTGCGGCTCGCCGCACTCGATGCCGGACAGGATGCGCAGGTCCGGGAAGCGCTGGCGGCAGTCTTCGATCGCGGCCAGGTACCCGGTGATGTCCAGCGGCGCGATCCGGCTCCGGTGCCGCGGCTCCAGCCCGGCGGCCCGGCCCGGGTCGGCCGCGCTCCAGCGGGTGAAGTCCAGGTGCTCGGTGAACGCGATCGCGGGCACGCCCACGTCGAGCGCGCGTTCGCACGCCCCGGTCATCGACGCCTGATCGGTGGTGTCGTAAGACCACTCGGAATGGACATGGTTGTCGGCAGGCACCACCACACGCCCATTGTCCCACGCCAGCGCCCCAGCCCCCACTCAGGTACGCCGCCGGACGACCAACACCGCCGAATCGACCCGGGGCGGCGGCTCGAACGCCCGGCGTGGCACGGCCAGCCCGGACCGCAGCGCGAACCGCCGCCCGCCGCCCTGGGCGGTGTGCCGCCGGACCACGGCCCGCTGGAGCACCAGGTCCGCGGCGGCCAGCCCGGAACCGGAGGCCAGCAACATCCGGAGCAGCGGGCTCGAGATCGAATACGGCGGGCTGGCCACCACCCGGAACGGCCGCCGCGGCAGCCGCAGACTCGCGGCCTCGCCCTCGATGACCGTGACTTCGGCGTCCACGAACCGCCCTCGCAGAATGGCTGCCCGCCGGGGGTGCGGCTCGACCGCCAGCACCCGGGCCCCGGCCGCCACCAACGGCCCGGTCAGCGCCCCCTCGCCCGCGCCGATGTCGATGACCAGCTCACCCGGCCGGACCCGCGCGGCAGCCACGATCCGGCCCGCCCAGTCCTCAGTGAGCGGATGCCAGCCCCACGCCCGCCGCGACCGCGAGCCCGCGGACACGACGAACCATGACCATCATCGATCCCACCCGCCGAACGTAGCGCCGCTGACCGGCCGCGCCAATTTATTTTTGCTCGAAAATCGGGGGCTGGCCGTCTCGGCACCGGCCGGCGTCGCCAGGCACCCGGTCCCGACGGCAGGAAATGCGGGGAACCCGGCAGAAAATCATCTGCTGCCTGCACCGGGCGCGTGCCACACTCGGGGTCATGGAGCGCCCGTTCAGTCAGGTCGACGTGTTCACCGACGAGCCCTACTTCGGCAACCCGGTCGCCGTCGTCATGGATGCCAAGGGCCTCGGCACCGAGGCCATGCAGCAGTTCGCGCAGTGGACGAACCTGTCCGAGACCACGTTCATCCTGCCGCCCGAAGCCCCCGACGCCGACTACCGGGTCCGCATCTTCACCCCGAGCCGTGAGCTTCCGTTCGCTGGTCACCCGACGCTGGGCACCTGCCACGCCTGGCTGTCCGGCGGCGGCACCCCGCACCGGGACGACGTCATCGTCCAGCAGTGCGACGCGGGCCTGATCGAGCTCCGCCGCGACGATGGCCTCCTGGCCTTCGCCGCGCCCCCGCTGCTCCGCTCCGGCCCCGTCGACGACGCGACCCTGGCCCACCTGGTCTCCGTGCTGGGCCTCGACCGCTCCGACGTGGTCGACGCCCAGTGGGTCGACAACGGCCCCGGCTGGGTCGCGGTGCTGCTGGCCAGCGCCGACGCCGTCCTGGCCGTCCGCCCCACCGAATCCGACCTGGACATCGGCATCGTCGGCCCCTACCCCGACGGCTCGCCCCAAGCCTTCGAGGTCCGCGCCTTCAGCCCCGCCCTGGGCGGCTTCGACGAAGACCCGGTGACCGGCAGCCTCAACGCCTCCCTGGCCGGCTGGCTCCTGGACTCGGGCCGCGCCACCGCCCCCTACACGGCCAGCCAGGGCACCGCCATGGGCCGCCGCGGCCGCGTCCGCATCACCCGCGACCCAGCCGGCACCATCTGGGTCGGCGGCAGCACCATCACCTGCCTCAACGGCACCGCCACTCTCTAATCCCACGCCACTGCTGTCACCCTGGTCACACGGCACCCAAAACCCCACTCCGTCCCACAGGCAACAGGTGTCACTGGGGTCACACTGCGTACGGGGGCCGCTGGAACGCGATCTGGGTCTCGGTGTCGTGGAAGCCCACTGACCGGTACAACCGGATCGCCTCGGCTTCCGGGTCGGCCACGATCACCAGCTTGCGCGCCCCCAGCTCAGTCAGCGCCCACTGACCGGCCCGCCACACCAGCGTGCCGGCCAGGCCGGTCCGTCGCCAGTCCGGGTCGGTCTCGACGTTCTGGTAGCGGGCCACCCCGCCGCCGTCGGAGAAGATCCCGAGCTGCGCGATCAGCCGCCCGTGGTCGAACGCGCCAAACCAGGCGCCGTGCCCGTTCTCGGCCACCCGCCGGGCATCGGCCGTCCGCAGCTCGTAGAACATCAGGTTGGCGGTGGCCTCGTTGCCGTCGTCGGCGGCCAGCCGCAGGTCCAGGGACTGCTGCCAATCCGCGTCGCCCGCCAGCGGCCGGTAGTCCGCCGACCGGTTGACGTGCGGTGGCGGCTGCACCACGTCGGTGGTGAGCACCGTGGACCGCTCGATCCGCAGCCCGGCTTCGGGCAGCCCCGACCGTTCGGCCGCCTCCGGGCTGGCCGTGTCCAGGCCCAGGGCCACGTGACCGGCTTCCGGGAACAGCTCGGCGAACCGGGCCAGCCAGCCCGCGGCTTCCCGGGGCTGTGGGGCCGCGGCCAGCAGGATGAAGTTCCCCCACCAGAAGCCGGGGTGCCCCGGGCTCCGGACCGCCACGTGGTCCGGGTAGGCGGTGACCTCACTGCCTTCCATCCGCCGGACCATCAGATCGGTCCGGTAGCCCAGTGAATTGACCTGCACGCCAGCCTCAGCGGCGCGGGCGCCGCGGCGCCGCCGAGGTGATCACGTACACCTGGTCGGACGGCGGCGGCGGCTCCTGCTCCGGGGCCGACGGCGGCGTCGAGACCTGTGACGGCCGTGGCCGCCCGGCCTGCTCCTGGCGCGCCTGCCCGTCATCCCGGCCCTCCGGCCGCCGCCCGTACTCCGGGTCCGCGGCGTCATGCCGGTCATCCGCAGGCGGCCTGCCGCCTGCGTCCGCTCCGTCCTGCCTCGGCTCGCCCGGACCGGTCTGCCCCTTGGCAGCCGCCGTCGGCTCGGTCTCGCCGTCGGCCGACTTCAGCGCGTCGGCCAGCCGGTGCCAGCGGTCCTCCCAGTCGGCCAGGCTGCCGTCGCAGGCGCGCACGTAGGCCATGGTCACCGGCAGCGTCGGCAGGTTGAGGCCGCCTGCCGCCGAGGCCAGCGTCTTCATCGTGTAGTGCGACAGCTCGGCCATCTCGGGATAGCCGAGACCGGCCTGACCCCGCAGCTCCCGCAGGTCCTTGGCGAACTCTTCCAGCTGCTCCTGCGGGGTCGCCGTCCGCGGCTTGGCCGGCGGCTCCTTGCGCAGGGCCAGCGCCGCTCCCGGCTTGACCGGCTGGTCGAGCCCGGGGCCCCGCGGTGCGGGCCGGGGAGGGGTGGCCGCCGGGGCCGGATCGGCGGGCAGCGCCTGTCCCTGCAGCACCGGCGGGCCCGCCGGCCCACGCTGGCGCCCAGGTCCGGGCGGCGCGGCGGGAGCCCCCGCTGGCCGTCTTCCCGGGCCCGGTCCGCGCCCACCCAGTATCGCGTCACTGGCGTAGGCCGTACTGGGATACGACCCGTCCCGGTACTGGCCATCGGGGTAGGAGCCGTCCGGGTACCTGCCACCCTGGTAGCCGCCCCGCCCTGGGCCAGCCGGGTAGCGCTCATCGGTATACGGGGCCTCGGGGTAGCGGCCTTCCGCGTACGAGCTTTCCGCGTAAGCGCCTTCGGTCTCCGGGTACGGCTCCTGGGTCTGCGGCCCGCCGGCGTACCGGCCATCCGGGTAGGTCCCGTCCGCGTACTGCCCCGTCGCGTAGCCGTTGCCGTCCACGTAAGCCTGGTCCGGATACCCGGGGCCGGGCTGTCCCGCGCCCGGGTAGCCACCACCCGCAGGCGCCCCGGCCGGGTACGCCCCAGCCGGATACTGGTCCGCCGGGTACGGCCCGGGATACGGCCCAGCCGCCCCCGCCCCGGGATACGGCCCGGCCGCCCCCGGCCCCATCGGCGGCGCCGAGGTCATCGGATCCACCCGCCGCATCGGCCCGGTCTGGGACCACCGGCGACCCGGCGAAGCGCCCAGCCCGCCATTCCCGTTCGGAGGCGCCCCCGGCCCAGCGTTCCCCTGCGGCCCCACCGGTCCAGCGTTCCCACCTGGCCCACCCGGCCCGCTAGCCGCGCGCGGCCGCCCCGGCCCGCCCGGCCCAGCGTTCCCGCCTGGTCCCATCGGTCCGGCGTTCCCCTGCGGCCCCACCGGCCCGCTAGCCGCGCGCGGCCGACCCAGGCCGCCCGGCCTGATGCGCCCACCCAGACCACCCGGACCTGCCGGCCCGCCAGCCCCAGTTGGCCGTCCAGGTCCACCCGGCCCGCCAGAACCCGGCCCGCCAGAACCCGGCCCGCCCGGCGAACCCGGAACACCCATCCCATTGGCCCGCCGACGCCCACCAACCCGATTCGGAGCCCCCACCCCGTTCGGCCCGGCGTACCCGTCCGCACCCCTCGGCCCGGCGTACCCGTCCGCACCCCTCGCCCCGGCATGCCCGTTCGCACCCCTGGCCCCGGGATACCCGTAAGCGCCCTCCGGCCCGAGATACCCATTGGCTCCGTCCGGCCCCGGGTACACGTCCGCTCCGTCCGGCCCCGGATACCCATTGGCCCCACCAGGCATCGCCGCGCCTGGCCCGCCCGGCCCACCCGGCGCGCCAGTCGCACGCCGCCCATCGGGCATGCCCGGGCCGCCGGCCATACGCCGCCCATCAGGCCCACCGGCCCCGCGAGGCGCGCGCGCCCCAGCCGGCCCCGGGATACCCGCCCCATAAGGCGCACCCGGACCAGGAACACCCGGTCCACCAGGAACACCAGGCCCGCCCGGATAACCTGGCCGCCTCAGCCGCTGCCCGCCGGCCCCCCGCGGCATGCCGGCCCCCTGTGGCACCCCAGCACCACGAGTCCCGACAGGCGCACCGGACCCACCGGCTGCGCCGGGACCACCCGTCCCACCCGGCCCACCAGGCCCATAAGGCCGCTGCCGTCCTCCCGGACCCGGCGGCATGGTCGGCGGGATCCGCCGTCCGGCCTGGTAGTGAGCTCCGTTGGCCGGGGGATAGGGCCGGGGCCGCGCGGCCCGGGGCCCGGTCGGCGCACCGTCGTGCGGGTCCGGGTAACCGTCGGGCGGCGCCGCTGGATAGCCGCCCGAGCCGTGGGCGCCAGGGTCCTCGTACGGTCCGGCCCACTCGCCACGTTCGTCCCACTGCTGCGCACGGGGATCGCCGGGCGGCGGGCCGGAGCGGGAGCCGTTCCATTCGGCTTCGGCCCATTCAGTGTCTGACCAGCCAGGATCGGGCCATTGAGCCCGCAGAGGCACACCGTCGGGCGCGGGACGGCCGTCAACCCCGTACCTGTCAGGGTCGGGACCGGCGTCACCACGTTGCACCCAGGCACCTCCTGAAGACTCTGAGTCAGACGCGCCCGCTCCACGCGGCATTACATCCAGTGAAAAAGTGTAGGGCGGGCGGAATGTCCATTCGGAGCAGAAAGCGTAATGTACTTTTTGCCCGAATTATGAGCTTTCCGCCGTGATGTGACCAGAGTGACCCTTGAGCCGGCCAGGTAACCGGATGCCGGAATACCTAAGCAGGCCAAAGTCTAGCCCGCCTCGCCCCACCGCACCGACTGGACCGCATTCGCTGTCGCCAGAGCAGCACCGATTGCGTAACGCTGTCGCCAGACCAGCACAATCCGCCCCGACCGCCCGTGGCCCACCAGCGGCCCCCGGGGCACCCGGGCGCCCGAGCCAAGCCGCTCCCCGGACGCCGATTGCGCGCAGGCGCGCAAAGTGTGACCAGTGCCATACACGCCCCAGCGGAGTTACCCTCCAGAGTGAGGCCCGAACACTGCTCGTTCGGGCCCTGGCTGTGACGCGGTGACCGTTGTCGCGGCCCCGGCGCTACGAAACCGCGCGAGACCTGGCGAAACCTCGTGAGACCTCGCGGAATGCGGAGTGGCCATGGTGGCACTCATCATCTGGCTGGCCCTGGCCGTCGTGCTCGGGGCCGCCGAGCTGATGACCGTGACGCTGACGCTCGGCCTGATCGCGGTGGCCGCGGTGGCGGCCGCGGTGACGGGGGCCGTCGGGTTGCCGGTGCCCGTGCAGATCCTGGCCTTCGTGCTGGTCTCCGGGGCCGGGCTCGGCCTGGTCCGCCCCATCGCCAAGCGCCACCTCAAGCAGCCGCCGGCGCTGCGCACCGGGACGGCCGCTCTGGTCGGGCGAACCGCCCTGGTGCTGCACGAGACCAACGGGCACGGCGGCCGCGTCCGCATCGGCGGCGAGGAATGGTCGTCCCGTTCCTACGACGAGACCCTGGTGATTCCGGCCGGGGCCGTCGTTGACGTCATCCAGATCGAGGGCGCGACCGCCCTCGTCTACCCCCGGGAGTGATCATGGCCCTCGCGGAACTCCTGATCGGCATCGTCATCGCCGTCCTGCTCATCCTGGTGGTGGTCCGGTCGGTGCGCGTAATCCCGCAGGCCCGGGCCCGCAACGTGGAACGGTTCGGCCGCTATCGCAAGACGCTGGAGCCGGGGATGAACTTCATCATCCCGTTCGTGGACCGGGTGAAGGCCTCGATCGACCTGCGCGAGCAGGTGGTCTCGTTCAAGGGCGCGCCGGTGATCACCGAGGACAACCTGGTCGTGCTCATCGACACGGTGCTGTTCTTCCAGGTCACGGACCCGCGTGCGGCGGACTACGAGATCGTCAACTACATCCAGGCCATCGAGCAGCTCACCGCGACCATGCTGCGCAGCGTCGTCGGCTCCATGGACCTGGAGGAGTCGCTGACCTCGCGCGACAAGATCAACAACATGCTGCGGGGCGTGCTGGACGAGGCCTCCGGCAAGTGGGGCATCCGGGTCGCCCGGGTCGAGATCAAGGCCATCGACCCGCCCAAGAGCGTGGTCGACGCGATGGAGAAGCAGATGCGGGCCGAGCGCGAGAAGCGCGCGGCCGTTCTCACTGCCGAGGGCCTCAAGCAGTCCAAGATCCTCACCGCCGAGGGTGAGAAGCAGAGCAACATCCTCCGGGCCGAAGGAGAGAAGCAGAGCAGCATCCTGAAGGCCGAGGGCCAGGCCCAGGCCATCGGCACGGTCTTCCAGGCCGTGCACCGCAACGACGCCGACCCCAAGCTGCTGGCCTGGCAGTACCTGCAGACCCTGCCCCAGCTGGCCCAGGGTCCGGGCAGCACGATGTGGGTCATCCCCAGCGAGGTCACCTCGGCGCTGAAGTCGATCAGCACGGCCTTCGGCAACAACCAGGACGCCAGCGCCACGCCACCCCAACCGTCGCAGCCGCTCCAGGCCGCCACCCCAGTCGCGGACGACACCGCGGCCGCCGTGGATGGCCCCGCGCTCCCCGGGCTCCCCGAACTCCCGCAGGTGCCGGACCCCCGGTTCGGGACGCCGACCGCGGCCAACGGCACGAACGGTGACGCGCCCGGCGCCCCGGACGCACCACCGCCCCCGCTAGTGACTTAGCACCAGCCAGATCACGGCCGCGATGATCAGGACGATGATCACCGCGGCGACCACCCAGCCGGAGGTCCGCCGCTGCGACGTGCTCGGCGCGGCGTGTGGTGTGGGTGTGCCGGCTGGTGCGCCTGGACTGGCCTGCGCACCCGGGCTGGACGGCACCGGGTTGCTGCTGGTGGACGCGGGCGACCCCGCGCCGGGCGAGGTCATGCCCGAGCCCGGGCCGCTGGCCTCGAACCTGCTGCCGAACCCGCTGGCTTCCATTCCGCGGCTTGCCCCTCCGGCGAGCGACCCGCCCGCGGGCCCGGGCAGGTCGGGGGGCGGCGGTACCGGCGTGCGGAATTCCTCCGGCAGCCGCCCCGACGGCGCACTGGGCGGCGTGGAGTAGGTCGACGGCGACTGGTACGTGTGCTCGGGGGCCTGATGGTCCGCGGGCTGGTAGCCGCTCACGGCCGGATACTGGACGGTGGGCGCGCCCGGGCTGGCCGGCGGCGATGGCGGCACGGCCGGCGGCGGGGTGTACGGCGGTGCCGGGGGTGCGGCGTCCTTGGGAGGGGGGTCGAACCAGCCAGCCGCCTCGGCGGTCCCGTTGCCGGATGCCGAAAGATCAGAAAACGCAGAAAATTCAGCCGAAGGTCGCATCTCTCCGTTGCCGGCCGACGCTCCTCCGAACGGCGTGCGGGTCGGCAGGTCCGGCGGAGTCTGGCCCGGATCCGGACTGAGCGGGACCAGACCCCGGGCCACGCGGGCCAGGCCGAAGCCGATGGCGTCCGGGTCGGACTCGCTGGGGCCGGAGCCCGAGACCGGGAACGGCATGACCCGGGCGGGCTGCCGGGACGAGGACGGGGCCCGGGTCGGCAGGGCCGAGGTCCCGTCCGTGCCGTCCGAGGCGTTCAGGCGGCGCCAGCGGTCTTCCCACTCGGCCTGGCCGGCGCCGCAGCCGCGCACGTAGGCCTGCAGCACCGGCAGGCTGGGCAGGTCAGGACCGGCTTCCGCCGTGGTCAGCGTGTCCTCCGGGAAGTGGGCCCGCGCCGCGAGGTCGCGGGAACCCAGGCCTGCTTGGTCACGCAGCGCACGCAGGTCCCGCAGGAAGGCAGCCTTCTCTGCGCCCGCCCCGGCCGAGTTGGCCCTATCCGGCGGGACGTTGCGGGGATGCGTCATTCGACCTCCCGATTCGCCATACCCGCGGAAAGTTCACGGGGGCATGGTTGATCACCGCTACTTGCCAGCGTAAACCCGATCATTCCGCCACGTTGCCGCATTATCGCGACTCACAGCAACGCTGATACGCCCAGGAACTCCCGCTATCCCCTTTAGGGGTATTTCCGCCGCAACAGCCGTTTCGCTGCATTGGCCTCCATTGTCATGATCATCTTTTCAAAGGCCGGTGAGCGATGCCAAATTGGGCGGCGGCGGGGCGGGATATGTGACTGATTGTAGTCAGAACCGAACGGCCAGCCCAGGGCGGGCACGGTCAGAACCGGATGGCCAGCCCGATGGTGAACGCGATCCCGAACGCCAGTTGCAATCGCCCCGTCTGCCCCAGGGCCTTGATCAGCGCGGGGCCGGCCGCGCCGGACCGGACGGCCTGGATCGGGCCCCAGGCCAGCGGCAACGTGACCACGGTCAGCGCGGCCAGCGGCCGGGCCGGGGTCAGGGCCAGCGCGGCCGCGAACGGCAGCAGCAGGCTGGCGATGTAGACGGCACGGCTACGGCGGTCGCCCAGCCGCACGGCCAGCGTGCGCTTGCCGACCTCGGCGTCGGAACCGATGTCGCGCAGGTTGTTGATCATCAGCAGCGCGCAGGACAGCAGCCCGGCCGGGATCGCGGCCAGCAGCTCCAGCCAGCTGAACCCCACCATCTGCACGTAAGCGGTGCCCGCCACCGCGGCCAGGCCGAAGAACGCGAACACCGCGACCTCACCCAGGCCCTGGTACCCGTACGGGCGCGAGCCACCGGTGTAGAACCAGGCCGCGGCGACCGCGGCCGCCCCGACCAGAATCAGCCACCAGGACGTGAAGATGGCCAGCACCAGACCGGCCACGCAGGCCACGCCGAAGCAGGCGAACGCGGCCGCCAGCACCTGCTTGGGCCGGGCCAGGCCCGCCGCGACCAGCCGGGTCGGCCCGACCCGGCGCTCATCGGAGCCGCGGATGCCGTCGCTGTAGTCGTTGGCGAAGTTCACCCCGATCTGCAGGGCCAGCGCCACCACCAGGGCCAGCACCGCCCGCCAGGCCGAGAACTTGCCGTAGCCGAAGGCGACCCCGGTGCCGATGAGGACCGGCACCACCGCGGCGGGCAGGGTCCGGGGCCGGGTCCCGGCCAGCCAGTCCCGCGGCTGGGCCACCCGCGGCCCCTCGGGGGGATGCGCGGTGCCGAGATCGGTACTCATTCCGGCGGGACCTCCAGGGCGGTGTGCAGCCGCACGATCGGGACGCGGGCGCCCATGTCCAGGTGGCTGTGCGCGCCGTCGGCACCCCAGCCCGCGGTCTCCAGGAACCGCTGCATGGCCGTGTCGGCTTCCAGCACCCAGGCTGACACCTGGGCGAACCGGTCCTCGGCCAGGTTGTCGGCCACTGCGTGCAGCAGCCGCCCGCCGTGCCCCTGGCCGGTCCGGTCCGGAGCCACGTGCAGCTCGAACAGTTCCGCGTCGGTGGCGGGCCACCGGTCCTCGTCACTGGCCGGGCCCGCCGAGGCGAACCCGGCGATGACCCGCTCCGGCCTGGACCCCGTCGAGGGCTCGGTCCCGGTGGCCACCAGCACGCGGTGGCGGCTGGTGGGCGGCTTGGCGATCGCCTCGGCCCACCGTTCCCGCCAGCGGCCGGCCGCCTCTTCGCTGGTCAGCTCGGCCAGCACCTCGTCCGGGATGATCCCGGCGTAACCCGTGCGCCAGCACTCGACCTGGATCCGCGCCACCGCGGTGGCGTCGGACTCCCGGGCGGCGCGGACGAAATCCTGCCCGCTCAACGGCCCTGGGTGTCCTCGGGGTGGGTGGCCAGCTGGCTGACGTCACGCGACGCGCCCTGGGCCGCCGAGGTGGTCATGGCCGCGTAGGCCTGCAGGGCCGCACTGACCGGGCGGTCCCGGTCCACCGGGCGGAAGCCGTGCCGCCGGGACAGCACCTGCTCCCGGCGGGCGGCCAGCTCGGTGTCCGGCACGTCCAGGGCCAGGTCCCGGCGCGGGATGTCGATGCGGATCCTGTCTTCCTCCTCGACCAGCGCGATCGTGCCGCCCAGGGCCGCTTCCGGCGCGATGTGGCAGATCGACAGGCCGGACGTGCCGCCGGAGAAGCGCCCGTCGGTGATCAGCGCGCAGGCCCGGCCCAGGCCCTTGCCCTTGAGGAAGCTGGTCGGGTACAGCATCTCCTGCATGCCCGGGCCGCCGCGCGGTCCCTCGTAGCGGATGACGACCACGTCGCCCGCCTGGACCTTGCCGCCCAGGATGCCGTCCACCGCGTCCTCCTGGCTCTCGAAGACCCGGGCCGGGCCCTCGAAGGTCAGCAGTTCCTCGGGCACGCCGGCCGTCTTGACGATCGCGCCCTGCGGAGCCAGGTTGCCGTACAGGACAGCCAGGCCGCCGTCGGCGCTGTAGGCGTGGGCCACTTCGCGGATGCAGCCGCTGGTCCGGTCCAGGTCCAGCTCCTCCCAGCGGGCCGACTGCGAGTACGGCTGGACGGTGCGGACGCCGCCCGGGGCCGCGTGGTAAAGCTCCACGGCCTCGTCCAGCACCGAGTCCGAGCGCACGTCCCAGGCGTCCAGGAACTCCCGCAGCGTGGTGCCGTGCACGGTCTGCACGCTGGTGTTGAGCAGGCCCGCCCGGTCCAGCTCGCCCAGGATGGCCGGGATGCCGCCCGCCCGGTGCACGTCTTCCACGTGATAGTTGCTGCTGGGCGCGACCTTGCACAGGCACGGGACCCGCCGGGACAGCTCGTCGATCTCCTTGAGGCCGAAGTTCACCTCCGCCTCGTGGGCCGCGGCCAGCAGGTGCAAGATCGTGTTGGTCGAGCCGCCCATGGCCACATCCAGGGCCATCGCGTTCTCGAAGGCGTCCCGGTTGGCCACCGCCCGCGGCAGCACCGAGTCGTCGTCTTCCTCGTAGTACCGGCGGGTCAGCTCGACGATGGCCGTGCCGGCCCGCTCGAACAGCCCGCGCCGGGCCGCGTGCGTGGCCAGCGTGGTGCCGTTGCCCGGCAGGGCCAGGCCGATCGCCTCGGTCAGGCAGTTCATCGAGTTGGCCGTGAACATGCCCGAGCAGGAGCCGCAGGTCGGGCAGGCCGACTCCTCCATGTCGAGCAGTTCGGCGTCGGACACCGACGGGTCGGCCGAGGCGACCATGGGATCGATGAGGTCGAGCTTGCGGCCGGGCGCGTTGGTCACAGCGGCCCCGAGCGGCTTGCCCGCCTCCATCGGGCCGCCGGACACGAACACGGTCGGGATGTTCAGCCGCATGGCCGCGATGAGCATGCCGGGCGTGATCTTGTCGCAGTTGGAGATGCAGATCAGCGCGTCCGCGCAGTGCGCGTTGACCATGTACTCGACCGAGTCGGCGATCAGCTCGCGGCTGGGCAGCGAGTACAGCATGCCGCCGTGGCCCATGGCGATGCCGTCGTCGACCGCGATCGTGTTGAACTCGCGCGGGATCGCCCCGGCGGCCCGGACCGCGTCCGAGACCACCCGGCCGACGTCCTGCAGGTGGACGTGGCCCGGCACGAACTCGGTGAAGCTGTTGGCTACCGCGATGATCGGCCGCCCGATGTCTTCACGGGCGACACCCGTGGCCCGGAGCAGGGCCCGGGCGCCTGCCATGTTTCTGCCGTGCGTGACAGTGCGAGACCGAAGCGGTGGCATGACCGGTCATCTCCGAAGTTCAGCTGAAGGGCGCAGGGAAGCCCCTGCTCGCAGATTTCCTCAGCCTACCGGAGCGTGCTGATCGGCATTGTTGAGCGGGAGCTCCCGGGCCGCCGCCGCGTAGATCCGCTCGACCTCGTCCTTGCTCAGCTTGGGCCGGTCCTTGAGCAGAGCGTTGCGGCGCAGGTATTTCTTCAGCCGGTCGCCGTTGAACACGTCCACGTCGCGGATGGTGGCCACGTTCCAGGGCACCTTGGGCCCGTACACGGCCAGCACCGGCCGGACGTAGACCTCGTGGCCCAGGGCGGCGGTGAGCCGCTCGCTGGCCTGGCCGGCCTCCCACCGGGCGTGCTCCAGCCGGTCCTTCTTGCTGAACGGCCCGTGCCAGAGCTGGCGCGCGTTGCGGGTGCGGATCGGCAGATGCTTGTCCCAGGCCTCGGAGTCGATGGCGTAGGCGCCGGTCGGCCCGACCACGAAGTGGTCGATCTGCTCCTTGCTGCCCGGGATGGGCCGCGAGTGCAGGGCCCGGTAGCCGGACCGCTCAAGCCGGGCCAGCTGCCGCTGGGTGCGCCGCTGGGCTCCGGTCAGCCGGACGCCGGGTGGCATCGAGGCGGTGGTCCGCGACCGGTAGATCACGTCGGCGATGGCGGCCAGCACCGCGGCCGTCACGCCCGCCCGCCAGGTGAAGATGAACGTGAAGGCCAGTCCGGCCACGATCGCGATCAGCAGCCGTCGCCGCCAGATCCGCATCCGGTTGTCGGCCATCAGGTCGCCGACCTTGACCCGGTCCGCCTTGCGATCGGTGCCGTCGTAGTCGCTGGTGGCCGCGTAGCTCGGGCCCGTGGTGGGCCGGTGCCGCGCGGCCCGGCTGGACTCCCGCTTCTCGCGCCGCTTACGGCCGCCGGGCACCTGCGGGCCCGGGCGGTCGGGCTGGTCCGGGCCGGACGAGGAGCCGCCCGAACCGGCCGGCAGGGCCGGCGGGATGATGCGGATGTCCTGACGCCGCGGGGGAGCGTCCGGCTGGGGCGGGGCACTCGCCGGCGGTGGCGGGGCCGATGCCTGCGGCGGCGGGGCCGATGCTTGCGGCGGTGGTGGCGGCGCCGGGGTC
>DATDIH010000016.1:0-19778 GCA_036521155.1 Streptosporangiaceae bacterium | reverse complement strand
CGGCGTGGTCGGCTTCTGCATGGGCGGCCTGTTCGCGCTCAACCTGGCCGCCCAGGCCGGCGGGCAGGTTGGCGCCGTGGCCGTGTTCTACGGCACATTCTCCGGTGACGAGGACTTCTCGGCCGTCCGCGCGCCGGTCCTGGGCATCGTCGGCGGCCAGGACGCGTTCACCCCGGCCGAGCAGGCCCGCGCCGTGCTGGAAGGGGTCACCGGGCCCGTCGACGTGCAGGTCTACGACGCCGGCCATGCCTTCTTCAACGACGAGAACCTGCTCGGCACCTACGACCAGGACCAGGCCAGGCAGGCCTGGGCCCAGACCGTGGACTTCCTCCGCCAGCACCTGGTGAGCTAGCGGGCCGCCCAGCCCGGCGGCTAGCTGGCGGGCTTGCGGCTGGGCGGCGGGGCGGTGGAGGCCCGGGCCACCAGCTCGGGCGCCATGTAGAGGATCTTGACCGGGGCGTCGTGGCCCTCGATCCGCTCCAGCAGCAGCTGGGCCGCCTCGGTGCCCAGCTGGTAGTGCGGGAACCTGATCGTGGTCAGGGCCGGGCGCAGCCGGTCCACGAACGGCATGTCGTTGAAGCCGACCAGGGACAGATCCTCCGGGCAGCTGAGCCGGGCCTCGTCCAGCGCGGCGTAGCAGCCCACGGCCAGCATGTCGTTGGCCACCGCTATCGCGGTGAAGTCCGCGCCGCGGCCGAGCAGCTCCCGGCAGCAGCGGGTGCCCTCCTCGACCGTGAACGCCGCCGCCGAGACGATCAGGTCATCGTCGGCGGCCAGGCCCGCGGCCTTCAGCCCGGCGAAATAGCCGCGGCGGCGGCCCTCGCCGGTGGTCATCTGCTGCGGCCCGGCGATGTGCGCGATCCGGGTGTGCCCCAGGCCAGCCAGGTGCGCGACCGACATCCGCATGCCCTGCTCGTTGTCCACCGCGACCGAGGAGAAATCGTGCTCGGGGTCGAGCCGGTTCATCAGCACCACCGGCAGGTCTGCGCTGGCCGCCTCGGCCAGCACCGGGTCGGCGGCCTGCGCGGTGGCCAGCACGAACCCGTCCACGTGCCGGGCCCGCATCTGCTCGAAGATCGTCTGCTCACGCCCGGTGTCGCCGTCGGTGTTACCGAGCAGGGCCACGTAGCCCGCGGTGGCCAGCCGGTCCTCCAGACCGCGGATCATCGGCGGGAACAGTGGGTTGTTCAGGTCAGGGATGAGCACGCCGACCGTGTGCGACCGGCGGGTCCGCAAGCTGCGGGCCACCGGATTGGGCCGGTAACCGAGCGCGGCCGCGGCCTCGGCCACCCGCCGCGCGGTCTCCTCGCTGACCAGGATGCGGGTCTCGGGATTGAGCGCGCGGGAGGCCGTGGCCGGGTGAACCTTCGCTGCGGCGGCTACGTCCCGGAGGGTGGCGGGTGGTCCGGCCATCGGCGTCCTCAGCGATCGGCCACGACGTGGGCCAGATCGGTGGCGTCGTGGCCCAGCACGCCCGTGATCACGTCGCGGTGGGTGGGGGCCGCCTCGATGTGCCGCTGGCGGCCCGCCTCGGTCAGCGTCACGTAGATGCCACGCCGGTCCTCGCCGCACAGGCAGCGCTCGACCAGCCCGGTCTTTTCCAGCCGGCTGATCAGCCGGGACAGTGCGCTCTGGCTCAGGTGCACCGCGTCCGCGAGCTCCTGGGCCCGGTACTGGTGGTCCGCACTCTCGGCCAGCCGCTCCAGCACCTCGAAGTCACTGACCCCGAGGCCGTGCCGCTCCCCCAGCTCATGCTCGAGGGCCGAGCACACGGCGGCGTGGCTGGCGGCGATTGCCCGCCAGACGCTCACCATCTGCTCCGGCGCGGAGCCGGTCTCGCTGACGCCCACGAGGGCATAGTAGACACATCCCGCATAATTTGCAAGCACATTAATTGCGCTTGCATCTAGTGCATGTACATGCATATTGTGGCGGCCATGGAGACCTCCCCTTCGGCGCCTGGGCCGATACTCGCTCCTGCCCCTGTTCCTCCCGCCCGGCCATCTGACCGGTCCGCTGAACAGCGGTGGAGCCCGCGGCTGTGGGCCATCTTGTTCGTACTGTGCGGGGCCTTGTTCCTGGACGCGCTGGACGTGTCGATGATCGGTGTCGCGCTCCCGGTCATCCGGACCGACCTGCACCTGAACACCTCGTCCCTGCAGTGGATCGTCAGCGCGTACGTGCTGGGTTACGGCGGCCTGCTGCTGCTCGGCGGCCGGGCCGCCGACCTGCTCGGCCGCCGCCGGGTTTTCCTGGTCGCGCTGGGCCTGTTCGCCGCCGCCTCGCTGCTGGGCGGGCTGGTCAGCGGTGCGGGCCTGCTGATCGCGGCCCGGTTCATCAAGGGCATGGCGGCCGCGGTCACCGCCCCGGCCGGACTGTCCCTGCTGACGACCACGTTCCCGGAGGGCCCGATGCGGAACCGGGCCATCAGCATCTACTCGGCCTTCGGGGCCAGCGGTTTTTCCCTGGGCCTGGTGCTGTCCGGGGTGCTCACCGAGGTGAGCTGGCGCTGGACGCTGCTGCTGCCGGCGCCGGTGGCCCTGCTCACTCTGGTGGCCGCGATCCCGCTGATCCCCCGCGGTCACGAGGGCGGACGCCAGGGCCGGCGGTTTGACGTGCCCGGCGGCCTGGCCGTCACCGCGGCGATGCTGCTGCTGGTCTACACCGTGGTCAGCGCGCAGGCGGCGGGCTGGGCCTCGGCCCGGACGATTGGCTCGTTCGCCGTGGTGGCCGTGCTGATGGCCGGGTTCGTGCTGATCGAGCACCGCAGCCGCGACCCGCTGGTCCGGCTCGGCATCTTCCGGTCCGGCGCGCTGACCCGCGCCAACCTGGGCGCGCTGACCCTGTTCGGCTCGTACATCGCGTTCCAGTTCCTGCTTACCCAGTACCTGCAGAGCCTGATGGGCTGGTCGGCCATGTCGACCGCGCTGGCCTTCCTGCCCGCCGGGGTGGTGGTGGCCGTACTGTCCACCCGGATGGGCCAGGTCATCAGCAGGTTCGGCCCGGGGCCGATCACGCTGATCGCGTTCGCCTGCCTGGCCGCCGGCTACATCGCGTTCCTGCGGGTCGGCACCCAGGCCGACTACGTGGGAGTCATCCTGCCCGCGGTGATCGGCGTCGGGATCGCGTTCGGGCTGGGCTTCTCGGCCCTCAGCCTGGCCGCGACCAGCGGGGTGGCCGATCACGAGCAGGGCCTGGCGGCCAGCTTGTTCCAGACCTCGTTCCAGGTCGGCGGGGCCGTGGTGCTGGCCGTGGTGACCGCGGTGATCGACGCGGGCGGAGCCAGCCAGGTGACCAGCGCCCAGGCCACCCTGGGCGCCTACCGGCCGGCCCTGGCCGTGATCACCGGGGTCTCCGTGCTCGGGGCCCTGGTCGCCCTGACCGGGGTGGCCCGGCGGCCGCGGCTCAGCTTGGCCGGCTGGCGGAGATGATGATCGTCCAGGTCGACCGGCCCTGACGGGAACTGGCGGTCACGTCGCGCGGCGACATCATCGTCCAGCTCAGCTTCCATCGCCGGGATCCGTGCTTCCGGTCCAGCCGGTCAGCGCGGATCCCGGCTGCGTGTTCCTCCCGCCGCGTTTCGGCGACAGTGGGGCGGCGGTTCAGGTCGTAGTAGCCGCGGGCGTAGTCCGGATGCATGTCGGGCTCCTCTCGGTGCGACTGATCGGTTGGACTCGGTTCATTCGGACGATGAGGGGGTGGGCCTGCCCATCAGATTCATCAGCGGGTAGGCCAGGAGAAGGAACTCGATCGGCAGCGCGCCCGGTGGCCGCGCCGATGGGTCATCGTTCCGCTCACGGTGGCGGTCCACCACGGCGACCAGATCGGCCTGCATCTGCTCGGCCTCGGCTTCGGTCACATACCGCAGGCTCTGAGTCGTGGCCAGCTTTTTGGCCAGCTGGCCCGGCCACGAGGACTCGTTCAGCAAGGTGGCCCGCGCCCGGTCCAGGGTGGTGTTGACCCAGAACTGGTTCAGCACCCCGGCGGCCGCGGCCGTGCGCGGGTCGTCCTGTTCGAGCTCCATGGTGAAACCGGACGTGGCCCGGCGCCACGGACGCTCTCGGCCCTTGCCGCCGCCAGCCTCCTCGACCAGCCCGTACTTGGCCAGCGTCCGGAGGTGGAACGCGCAGTTAGCCGGGGTCTCCCCCAGGATCTCGCTGGCCTGGGTGGCGGTCAGGGTGCCCGCGTGCGTCAGCTCCTCAAGAAGCGCCCACCGCAGCGGGTGCGCGAGCGCCCGCATCGTGGCCGGGTCGTTGACCTGGCGCTGGCGGACTCGGCGCTTGCTCGTGGCCGACGGGCCCGGCTCGCTCACGGCCCCGTCGTCCTGCTGGCCGTCTGGGGCGGCCCCGTGACCCTTCTCTTCGGAACTCATGTTTCGAAACGATACTCTCGAAATACTTCTTTCCACAACTCTGATGGAAAGATTTCTTTCGAAGGTTGGTGCCCTGAGTCCCCGGCCCGCGCGAAGCCCGGCCCGAAGGCCTGGGGCGGCCGGCCGGGTGTGGCTGCCGGGCAAGGTCGGGGTGGCGGCGGGGGCGATTGATCCGGGCGGTTTGGCGACGAGCCTGCGTGGGACGATGAGGGGATGCGGATCACCGCGGTTACCTCAACTGATCTGTTCGTGGGCAGCGCGCGCCGGGCGCAGCAAGTCATCGGTGTCAGCTTGGCCAGCGATGCTGCTGATGCGGGAAGAGACGTGATCGTACGCGTGGACGGCGCCGGGGTTGCGACCCCGGCGCCGTCGCGTGTAACGGCCGGCCCGCCGGGTGAGACGGTGGTGGCCGAGGTGGCGGTGGAGGTCGCCGCGCCCTATCAGCCCGGCGTGGCGCGACCGGTGACCGTGGTGGCCGAGATCGGGGCCGCGGCCGGCGGGGCGCCGCAGGTGACCGAGCTCCGGGCCGAGGTGACCCCCGCGGAGCCGGGCTGGACCATGTGGATGGTCAGCCACTTCCACTACGACCCGGTGTGGTGGGGCACCCAGGGCCAGTTCACCGAGTCGCGGCTGCTGCTACCGGACGAGGACGGGTCCCTGCCGGATGTCCGGACGGCCTTCGAGCTGGTGCGGCTGCATCTGGACAAGGCCCGCAGCGACCCCGACTACAAGTTCGTGCTGGCCGAGATCGACTACCTCAAGCCGCACTTCGATGCCTACCCGGAGGACCGGGCCGATGTGCGCCGGTTCATCGCCGAGGGCCGGATCGAGATCGTGGGCGGGACCTACAACGAGCCGAACACCAACCTGACCGGAGCCGAATCCACGGTGCGCAACGCGGTGTACGGGATGGGGTTCCAGCGTGACGTGCTCGGGGCTGATCCGCGGTCGGCCTGGATGCTGGACGCGTTCGGGCACGATCCGGGGTTCCCGGGGCTGATGGCCGCGGCCGGGCTGACCTCCTCGGCCTGGGCCCGCGGGCCGTTCCATCAGTGGGGGCCGTCGGGCGTCGAGGGCGGCAACCGGCGGATGCAGTTCGCCAGCGAGTTCGAGTGGATGTCACCGGACGGCACCGGCCTGCTCACCGCCTACATGGCCAACCACTACGGCGCGGGCTGGGCCATTCACGGGCTGCCCGATCTGAACGCGGCCGAGGCCGAGGCGCTGAGCCAGTTCCGGTCGCTGGCCGCGGTGGCCGCCACCCGCAACGTGCTGCTCCCGGTGGGGGCGGATCACGTCATCCCGCCGCGCTGGGTGACCGAGATCCACCGGGACTGGAACGCGCGCTACGTGTGGCCGCGGTTCGTGACCGCGGTGCCAGCCGACTTCTTCGCCGCGGTCCGGGATGAGGCCCAGGGCGGCGGCACCTGGATCACCCCGCAGACCCGCGACATGAACCCGCTGTACACCGGCAAGGACGTGTCCTACAGCGACACCAAGCAGGCCCAGCGGGCGGCCGAGGTCGCGCTGCTGGACGGCGAGCGGCTGGCCACGCTGGCCTGGCTGGCGGGCGCGCCTTACCCGGCCGAGTCGCTGGACAAGGCCTGGCGGCAACTGGCCTACGGCGCCCACCACGACGCGATCACCGGCACCGAGGGCGACCAGGTCTACCTGGACCTGGTCGCGGGCTGGCGGGAGGCCTGGGAGCGGGGCGCCGCGGCCCGCCGGGCCGCCGTCCGCCACCTGGCCGGCGCCTCCGGCCCGGCGTCGTCGCCGGTCAGCGCCGTGGGTGAGCGGGGCGCCGACGGGGAGATCACCCTGTCGGTGTTCAACACGCTGTCCTGGCCCCGCTCGGGTCTGGCCCAGGCGACGCTGGCCTTCACCGCGCCGGGCACCGCCCGGATCGGCTTGCATGACCAGTCCGGGACGCCGGTCCCGTTCCTGGCCGATGGGGTGCGGCGCCACCCGGACGGGTCGCTGGCCGAGCTGACCGCGACCTTCCGGGCCACCGGCGTCCCCGCCCTCGGCTACCGGGCCTACCGTGCCCTCCCCGCTTCCGGGGGTCAGGCCGAGGCGGCCACCGGATGGGCAGACGTACCCGGGGTAGCCATCGAGAACGAGCGGTACCGCGTCACCGCCGACCCGGAGCGCGGCGGGACGCTGGGCAGCATTATCGATAAAGCGACCGGGACCGAGGTGCTGCGCGGGACGGGGAACGAGGTGCTGCTGGCCGACGAGTACCCGGCCCACCCGAAGTGGGGTGAGGGCCCCTGGCACCTGTCCCCCAAGGGCACCGGGACCGGGTCGGCCACCACCCCGGCCCGGGTGCGAGCGCAGCGGTGCCCGGTGGGGTCGCGGCTGGTGGCCGAGTTCGAGCTGGACGGGCTGGCCGTGGTGCAGGAGACCATCTTGTGGGACGGCGAGGACCGGGTGGAGTTCCGCACCCACACCGACGGGTCGATCGGGCAGGACCGGATGCTGCGGGTGCGCTTCCCGGCCGACGTCCCGGGCGGTCTGCCGGTCTACGAGACGGCGACGGCGGTGATCGGGCGGCCGTTCGCGCATCCGGACGTGGACACCGCCGAGCACTCGTGGACGCTGGACAACCCGGCCCACGACTGGTTCGGGATCGGGTCGACGGCCCGGGTGACGCTGACCGGGCCGGACGGCGGCCGGCGGGATCAGGCCATCGGGGTGGCCGAGGTCATCACGCCGGACGGGCTGGCCGAGAGCCAGGATGCCGCCGGGCAGGAGCAGATCCGGAGCCTGGTGGCGGCGCTGGCCGCGGCGGGCGTCACCGCCACCTGCTCGCGGGCGGACGGCCCCCGCTACGGGGCCATGGACGCGGACTCCAACCTGCCCGACGTCCGCATCGCGCTCGGCGGACCCGACAGCAACAGCTTCACCGCCGCCGCGCTGGCCGCGGCGGGTAACGGGTACGCCAAGGAACTGGCCGGCCGGGTCGAGGCAGGCGGGGCCGCCCGGCTGTGGCTGCCGGCCGCCCAGAGCCGGGCCGAGACCCAGCAGCCCAGCGCCGACCTGCGCGGCCCCTCGGACCTGCCCGTCCTGATCATCGCGGGCGCGCCCGGCCCGGCGGTCGCGGAACTGATCGAAGACCTGGGCGACAGCGTGGTCGACGTGCCCGCCGCCGACCTGGCCGGCACCGTGGCCGAAGCGGCGGCCGAAGGGCCGGCCCCCGAAGACCCGGCCCTGGCCGACCGGTCGGTGGCCCTGCTCAACCGGGGTACGCCCAGCGGGGCGGTCAGCCCGGACGGGACCCTGACCCTGACCCTGATGCGGGCCTGCAGCTCGTGGCCGGCCGGGGTGTGGATCGACGGCGACCGGCAGGAAGGCCCGGACGGCAGCAGCTTCGCCTGGCAGCGCTGGAGCCACACGTTCGAGTACGCACTGGTCAGCGGGGCCGGAGACTGGCGGCAGGCGGGGTTCGGGCCGGCCGGGGCCTTGTACAACCACGAGCTGGTCACCTGCGCGGGCGGCGGGCCCGCGGCCGTGCTGGCGCCGGGAGTGAGCCTGGTCGAGGTCGACCACCCGGCCGTGCAGCTCAGCGCGCTCAAGCCACGCGGCAACCCGCTGGCCCAGGGACGGCCGGGACTGCCCGCCGCGGCCGACGGGCTGACCCTGCGGCTACGCGAGACCGAAGGCCGGCCGGCCCGGGCCCGGGTCCGGCTGCGGGGCGGCATCGCCGCCGCCCGCCTGACCGACCTGCTGGAAGAGACCGACGGCGCCGACCTGGACATCGACGCCGAGGAAGCAGTGATCGACCTGCCGCCGTTCGGCACGGTCACCGCCGTGGTGTGGCCGGTGGTGCCACCGGCTTCCGCGCTGCAAGGCGAGCCGCCGGTGCCGCAGGGCACGACCAACCTGCTGGCCGAGGCCTCGGTGCCGGACGGCACGCTGGCGGGGCTGCTGGAGCCGGCCCAGCCGGTGTACTCCCGGTACTGGCTGCACGGCAAGGGCCCGGCCCCGGCCGGCAACCTGCCGGTCGCGGTGCACCTCTCCCCCCGGCTGAGCGGCCTGCCCGACGAGGGCCCCGGCCGTGATTCGGTGGCCCGGCTGCGGGTCACGGTGGCCTGCGGCACCGAGCCCGCCTCGGGCACCCTGCGCCTGCTGGTGCCGCCTGAGCTGGTCGCCGACTTCGGCGATCCCGGGCACGGGCTGGCCGGCGCGGACGCCTACGATCTGCCTGCCCGCGGCTACCGGGACTGGGACGTGCAGGTCCGGGTCCGGACCGGTGCCCCGCCCGGCCGGTACGTGGTCGCGGCGCAGATCTCCGACGATCTGGGCCAGGTCATCGAGGATGCGGCGTTCGTGCAGGCGGGCGGCCCGGGGGAACCCGATCTGTATCAGCCGCTGGAGGAGGTGCTCCCGGCCGTCCAGGCCAGCACCGACGCCCTCGCCGCCGAGCTGGGGCTGACCGTGCTGACCCCGGCGCTACGGCTGACCCCGGGCGGGGAAGCCGAGCTGGTGGCCGAGGTCAGCAACCACCTGGCCTCCCCGCTGCGGGCCGAAGCCCAGCTGGTCTCGCCCTACGGCAGCTGGGAGCTGCTGGCCCCGTGGACTCAGGGTGTGACGGCCAGGCCCGGCGAGCGGGTGCCGGTCCGGTTCCGCGGCCGGGTCCCGGCCACCGCCCGGCCCGGCCGCCAGTGGTGGGTGCTGGTCAAGGTGATGTACTTCGGCCGCGTCCGGTACAGCGCGGCCGTCCCGGTCACGGTGATCAGCGAAGGGGAGAACGGGTGAGCACAGAGCGAGTGGCGGTGGTGACCGGGGCGGGATCCGGGATCGGGCGGGACGTCGCCGTGGCCCTGGGCCGGGACGGCTACCGGGTGGCGCTGGCGGGCCGCCGGAAGGATGCCCTGTCCGAGACTGCGCGGCTGGTGGCGGCCCAGGAAGACCCGGACGCCGCGGCCGGGGTCGCGCTGGCCGTCCCCACCGACGTGCGCTCGGAGGACTCCGTCCGGGAGTTTTTTAACCAGATCGTGGCTCAGTGGGGGCGGATCGACCTGCTGTTCAACAACGCCGGCTCGTTCGGCGGCGGCGGCCCGATCGAGGACGTGCCGTTCGAGCAGTGGAATCAGGCCATCGAGACCAACCTGACCGGGTCGTTCCTGTGCGCCCAGGCCGCGTTCCGGGTCATGAAGGGCCAGGATCCGCAGGGAGGCCGGATCATCAACAACGGCTCGCTGTCCGCGCACGTGCCGCGGCCGTTCGCGGTCGGCTACACCGCCAGCAAGCACGCGATCACCGGGCTGACCAAGGCCTTCTCGCTGGAGGGGCGGCCCTACCAGATCGCCTGCGGGCAGATCGACATCGGCAACGCGGCCACGGACATGACCGGGGCCATGGCCACCGGGGTGCCGCAGGCGGACGGATCGGTCCGTGCCGAGCCGTTGATGGAGACCCGGCACGTGACCGACGCCGTCTTGATGATGGCGGCGCTACCGCTCAACGCCAACGTGGAGTTCCTCACCGTCATGGCGACGAACATGCCCTACATCGGCCGCGGCTGACCGCCGGCTGTGCTGGACCAAAAGCCCAGGAGAAGGCCTCTCAGAACCCAGTGACTGGGCCCGCTCCTCCCGGCTTCCACCCCGACATGGCCGCCCCTGCGGGCCACACCTGCGGCATGACAGTAACACGCAGTGCCCGGCCTGATTGACAGTGAAAATACCGATTTCGCCTGATAGTGACGTTATTGTCACCTTCGCCACGCGCATACGCGGTGACTCATTGTGAAGGAAATTGCCATCGTCGCAGTTAAATCGCAGGTGAAGTGGTCCTCCCATTGACCCGGAAACAGACCGCCCCCAGCCCGGCGGGCTGGGGGCGGTCATGCGTCCGGGCATCCGGCCTCAGGCGGCCATCGCTTCCTCCTCCGCCTCGGCCGGGCGGGGCGGCGGCGCCATCGGGGCCCGGGACCGGATCAGCGCGGCGATCACGACCAGGGACACCACGTCGAAGATCGCGGCCAGCAGGAACGCGGTCGCGGTGGCGTGGGCCTGCAGATGGTGCGCCTCGGTCACCGGGCTCGCGCCGGCCAGCGGGTGCCGGGCCGCGTCCCGGTAGGAGGTGCCGTACACCGCGACCAGCACGGCCAGGCCGACCGCGCCGCCGACCTGCTGCATGACGTTGACCATGCTGGAGGCCGCGCCGGAGTCCTCCGGCGCCACCCCGGCCAGCGAGGCCGTGGTCAGCGGCACGAACACGACGCCCATCCCGGCTCCCAGGAGCAGCATCGGGCCGAGCACGCCGGTCAGGTACCCGGTGGCGGGCGAGACCCGGGACAGCCAGGCCAGGGCCACGATGACCGGGATCAGCCCGGCGATCATCAGCCGCTTCGGCCCCACCGCCTGCATGAGCCGCGGGACGACCCGGGACACCCCGAACAGGATGACGGTCATGGGCAGGAACGCGATGCCGGCCCGCAGCGGGCTGAAGCCCAGGATGTCCTGCAGGAACTGGGTGAGGAAGAAGAACATCCCCATCATCCCGGCCACCAGCAGCAGCCGGGCGATAAAGGAGCCGGACCGGCTCAGGTCAGTGAACAGGCGCAGCGGCGTGATCGGCTGGGGGGCGCGCCGCTCGTTCAGCACGAACAGCACGAGCAGGACCGCGGCGGCGGCGAAGGCCCCGACGGCCAGGCCGTCGCCCCAGCCACTGGCGGCGGCGCGGATGAAGGCGTACACCAGCGACGCCATGCCCAGGGTCGAGGTCAGCGCGCCGGCCAGGTCGAAGCGGCCCGGCTGGCGGGGAGTCTCGGTCACGAACAGCGGGGCGGCGATCAGCGCGAACACGCCGATGGGCACGTTGATGAACAGCACCCAGCGCCAGGACAGCCACTCGGTGATCACGCCCCCGAGGACCAGGCCGAGCGACGCTCCGCCGGTGATCACCGCGGTGTAGATGGCCAGGGCCCGGGTCCGCTCGCGGCCCTCGGAGAAGCTGCCGATGATCAGGGCCAGCACCGCCGGTGAGGCGAGCGCGCCGCCGACGCCCTGCGCGGCCCGCGCGGCCAGCAGCAGCCCGGCCGAGTTGGCCAGGCCGCCGGCCAGTGAGGCCACGGTGAACAGGGCGACCCCGATCATGAACATGCGGCGGCGGCCGAGGATGTCACCGGCCCGGCCGCCCAGCAGCAGCAGGCCGCCGAAGGTCAGCGTGTACCCGTTCATGACCCAGGACAGGCTGGTCGCGCTGAACTGCAGCCCGTGCTGGATCTGCGGCAGCGCGATGTTCACCACCGTGGCGTCCAGGATCACCATCAGCTGCGCGCACAGCAGGATGACCAGGGCCAGGCCACGGCGCGGCGCCCCGCGTTGGGTGACGGCGGAAGAAGACACAGTGCCTCCAGGTTGAAGGTTCCAGATCGCGAGTAGCCCTCCCGGTCGGTGAGGTCAGACCGGCTCTGCTAGGTGACAATCGCTGGCCAAGCGGTACACTCAGCAGAGAAACGGAGGTCTACTCCGGTTACTATACGGAGGGACCCTCCGGTTTGGCAACTTATTTTGTGGTGGCGAAGGCATGACGACGACTGGAAGCCAGGCGGCCAAGCTGGCTGAGGTGCCGCCGATGCGGGCGGACGCTCGGCGCAGCCATGAGCGCCTGCTGACCGCCGCGACCGAGGCGTTCGCGGAAAAGGGCGCCGAAGCCCCGCTGGAGGACATCGCCAAGCGGGCCGGCGTCGGCATCGGCACGCTCTACCGGCACTTCCCCACCCGGCTCGACCTGCAGGAAGCCGTGTACCGCACCCAGGTCAGCATGGTCTGCGCCCAGGGCGCGGACCTGGCTGACAGCCCCGATCCAGGGGACGCCTTCGCGGGCTGGCTGCGCGCCCTGGCCCGCTACCTGGTCACCAAGCGCGGCCTGGCCAGTGCGCTGATCGCGGCCAAGGGCAAGGACTCCGAGGTCATCAGCACCTGCAGCCAGGTCATCCGCTCCACCGCCGACCGGCTGCTGCAGCGGGCCCAGGAGGCCGGCGCGGTCCGCGCCGACCTGACCAGCATGGACGTGATGATGCTGGTGCACGGCCTGGTCGTGGCGACCGAGCGCACCCCGGAGCAGGCCGACCGGCTGCTGTCCATCACCCTGGACGGGCTGCGTTCCCGGGGCTGACCGCTGGTTAGATCGCCGGGGGCCGGTTCTCGTAGGGGGTGCTGAGCACGATCGTGGTCCGGGTCGAGACCCCGGCCACGGTGCGGATCTCCTGCAGCAGATCCTCCAGTACGGCCGGCGAGGCGACCCGGACC
This sequence comes from Streptosporangiaceae bacterium, assembly GCA_036521155.1. Taxonomy (GTDB): domain Bacteria; phylum Actinomycetota; class Actinomycetes; order Streptosporangiales; family Streptosporangiaceae; genus Bog-532. The sequence goes on along the minus strand of DATDIH010000016.1, from coordinate 7,145 downwards.
TTGAGGATGTAGTTCTCGTCACCGGCCACGCTGTGGCAGGCCTCGATGGCGCCGATCTGCTCCAGCCGGACCGGTACGTCGTCGGGCGCGGACGCGTCGAACGGCGTGATCGAGATGAACGCGGTCAGCGGCAGCCCGATCTCATCGGCGTCACACAGGGCCACGTAACCCCGGATCACCCCGCTCTGCTCCAGCCGCCGGACCCGCTGGTGGGCCGCGGACACCGACAGGCCGGTCCGCTTGGCCAGCTCGGTAAAGCTCATCCGGCCGTCCGCCGACAGCAGCGTGACGATCCGCCGATCGATCTCTTCCACCCGGACACGGTATAGCTGGCCAGCGGCCAAGCGCTCACGCTCGTGTAACGCCAAAGGTCACGGCCCGGCGTAATATAACGAACAGGTCACGATCGTTACGCTATCGTAACTTTGGTAATCGCAACCTTAACGTGGGACATTCCCGAAGTTACGCTGCCGACCAGGACAGATGCCATTGGGCCTGGCGAGCGGCCCGCTAGGAGCAAGGGAGCACCATGGCCCAGATAACCCTCGACCACATCGACAAGATATACAGCGGCGGCGTCAAGGCCATCGACCAGATGTCGCTCGAAGTCAAAGACGGCGAGTTCATGGTTCTGGTCGGGCCGTCGGGATGTGGCAAGTCCACCGCGTTGCGTTCCATCGCCGGGCTCGAGGAGATCAGCTCAGGGACCATCAGCATTGGCGACCGCGTGGTCAACGACCTGCCGCCGAAGGACCGGGACATCGCCATGGTGTTCCAGAACTACGCGCTCTACCCGCACATGACCGTAGAGCAGAACCTGGCCTTCGGACTCCAGCTGCGCAAGACCCCCAAGACCGAGATCAAGGCCCGGGTCGACAAGGCCGCGCGCATGCTGGGCCTGGAGCAGTACCTCAAGCGCAAGCCGGCCGCCCTGTCCGGTGGCCAGCGCCAGCGGGTGGCCATGGGCCGCGCGATCGTCCGTGAGCCGCAGGCCTTCCTCATGGACGAGCCGCTGTCCAACCTGGACGCCAAGCTGCGCGTGTCCATGCGTGCCTCGCTGAACCAGCTGCACCAGGAGCTCGGCACCACCACCATCTACGTGACCCACGACCAGGTCGAGGCCATGACCCTGGGCCACCGGGTCTGCGTGATGCGGGACGGCCGCCTGCAGCAGGTCGACACCCCGCAGCACCTGTTCGAGTCCCCGGTCAACCTGTTCGTGGCCGGGTTCATCGGCTCGCCCGCGATGAACTTCGTCAACGCCAAGCTGGACCGCGACGACGGCCCGTCGGTGAGCTTCGCCAGCTACAAGCTGCCGGTGCCGGCCTCGGTGATCGACGCCAAGCCGGGCCTGGACAAGTACTTCGGCCGCGACATCATCCTCGGCATCCGCCCGTCCGACTTCGAGGACGCCACCCTGGCCGACGCAAACTGGGCCCGGATGCCGGTCACCGCGGGCGTCACCGAAGAGCTGGGCAGCGAGATCCACGTGATCTTCACCATTGACGCGCCGCAGGTCGAGCACTCCAGCATCACCGACGCCGCCACCGGTGACGACGGCCAGGACGAGAGCGTCTCGGCCCTGGTCGGCGGCAAGTCGCTGTGGACCGCCCGCGTCTCGGCCCGGTCCAAGGTCCACCCCAACTCGCCCATCGAGCTGGCCGTGGACACCAACCAGCTGCAGTTCTTCGACGGCGACAGCGGCCTGTCCATCGGGCACCCCGAGGCCACCGAGGCCGCGGCCGAGCCCGCCACCGTGTAAGTCAGAGCCCGTTTCGGCCGGGCCGGCGGATCACCGCCGGCCCGGCCCTTTACGCGTGAGCAGCGGGTATGGAAGTGCATCGCCCATGCGTTGGAGCGGGTATGAGGCGGTGCGGGAAGGTGGGAGAATTTCGTCATGCAGCATGATCCGGAAGACCTGTTCGAGCTGAGCGCGGACCTGCCGGACCTGGACGGCGTGCCGATGCTGCACCACCTCGAGGGCTTCATGGACGCGGGCGCGGCCGGGCGGCTGCTGTCTGAGCACCTGGCCTCGACCTGCGAGCCGGAGACCCTGGCCACGTTCGACGTGGATCGCCTGATCGACTACCGGTCCCGGCGGCCGAACATGATCTACTCCACCGATCATTGGGAGGAGTACGAGGCTCCCGAGCTGGTCGTACAGCTCCTGCATGACCTGGCCGGGACCCCGTTCCTGCTGCTGACCGGGCCCGAGCCGGACCACGAGTGGAACCTGTTCGCCGAGTCCGTGCAGGCCGCGTCGGCCAAGCTGGGCGGCGGCCCGCTGATCGGGTTCCAGGGCATCCCGATGGGGGTGCCGCATACCCGGCCGCTCGGCGTGATCAGCCACGCGACCCGGCCCGAGCTGATCACCGGGCAGCAGCAGATGCCGAACAAGCTGCAGGTTCCGGGCAGCGCGGCCGCGCTGATCGAGCTCCGGATGGGCGAGGCGGGCCTGGACGCGCTGGGTTTCGCCGTGCACGTGCCGCATTATCTGTCGCAGGCCGTGTACCCGGAGGCGGCGGTGGCCCTTCTGGACACGGTCACCGCGATCACCGGCCTGGAGCTGCCCAGCGACGCGCTGCGGGAGGCCGCGGACCGCACCAACTCCGAGATCGACCGGCAGGTGGCCGAATCGACCGAGGTGGCCGAGCTGGTCACCGCGCTGGAGCGGCAGTATGACGCGATCGCCGAGAGCGAGGGTTCCGGCGAGGACGGTGGCCTGCTGGACGGCGGCCCCATGCCGACCGCCGACGAGCTGGCCGCGCAGTTCGAGCAGTTCCTGGAGCAGCAGGACCGCAACGACAGCTAGGTAAAGCAACCCCGTCGCACTCGGGCCCGTGCCGCCAGACCTCGGCGGCCGTGCCCGCGCGGAGGCGCTCGGTGTACAGCTCGACCTTGTGGTGGATGATGTCCAGCGCCTCCTGCAGGTCAGTGACCTGCTGCTGAACGTTGGCCTCGTGCTGGCGCAGGACCTCCAGCCGATTGGCCTCGTTGCCGTCACCTTCCAGCACCAGCTGGGCGTAGCGGCGGATCTCGGGCAGCGGCATCCCCGACGAACGGAGCCGCATGCACACCTTCAGCCACTCCACCTCGTCGGCGGTGAACACGCGGCGCCCGGCCGCGTTCCGCCGGACCGGCGCGAAGAACAAGCCCTCCTGCTCGTAGAAGCGCACGGTGTGAGTGGTCAGGCCGGTCAGGTCACTGACCTCACCGATGCTCCAGGTAGGCTCCTCGGTGGCCGTCATGCGTCCAGTCTAGAGATTTGACTTCGAGTCGACTTGAGCTCTTAACGTCGGGGTTGATCCCGACGGAAGGACACCATGGCGACCACCTGGTTCATCACCGGCTCTTCGTCCGGCTTCGGCCGCCTGCTCACCGAGCGCCTCCTGGCCCGCGGCGACCGTGTGGCCGCGACCGCGCGGCGGCCCGAGGCGCTCGACGACCTCCGTGAGCAGGCCGGCGACCGGCTCTGGACGGCCCCGTTCGACGTCACCGACGCCGGGCAGGCGCGCCGGGTCACAGCGGCCGCTTTCGCGGCGCTGGGCCCCATCGACGTCATCGTCAGCAACGCCGGTTACGGCGTCCTGGCCTCGGTCGAGGAGGCCGCCGACGAGCAGATCCGACGGGTGATCGACACCAACTTGCTAGGTTCGATCAACGTCATCCGGGCCGCGCTGCCGCACCTGCGCGCGCAGGGGCACGGACGCATCCTGCAGGTTTCGGCGGCGGGCGGGCAGGCCGCCTACCCGTACTTCGGCTTCTACATCGCTGCCAAATGGGGTATCGAGGGTTTCTGCGAAACGGCCGCCCGGGAGGTGGCCCCGTTCGGCATCGGCCTGACCATCGTGGAGCCCGGGGCGACACCGACCGGGTTCGGGGCCGCCGTCGATACCGCACCGGCCATGGCCGAGTACGACGGCACCCCCGCGGGCGAGGTGCGGCGCGCCCTGGCCGCCGGCTCGTTCACGTTTCCCAACGACCCGGAGAAGGTCGCGGCGGCCATGATCGACCTCGTCGATTCCGGGGCGACCCCGCTACGCCGCACGCTTGGGTCCGACGCCTACGACGACGTGCACACGGCGCTCTCGGCCCGGCTGACCGAGCTCGAACAGCAGCGCGACCTGGCGTTCTCCGTGGTGAACGACGCGGCGACGGCGTGGGCTACGCCTCGACGATGACCAGGTCGCGGGTGACGTTGTTGAGGCGCTCGGCGCCGTCCTCGGTGCAGACCACGATGTCCTCGATGCGGGCGCCGTTCGGGCCGGGGTAGATGCCCGGCTCGATCGAGAACGCCATGCCGGGCTCGAGGGGCTCGGCGTTGCCCGCCACGATGTAGGGGTCCTCGTGGGACTCCAGGCCGATGCCGTGGCCGGTGCGGTGGATGAACGCCTCGCCGTAGCCGGCCGCGGTGATCGGCTGCCGGGCGGCGGCGTCCACCTCTTCGGCCGGGACGCCCGGCTTGACCCGGTCGAACGCGGCCTGCTGGGCGTCCTTGAGCACCTGGTAGTAGTCGCGGAACTCGGCGGGCGGAGTGCCGATGGCGTAGGTCCGGGTGCAGTCCGAGCGATACCCGGACGGCATCATGCCGCCGATGTCGACCACCACCGCGTCCCCGGGCTGCAGCACCCGGTCGGACACCTCGTGGTGCGGGCTGGCCGCGTTCGGCCCCGAGCCCACGATCACGAAGTCCACCTGCACATGCCCCTCGGCCAGGATGGCCTCGGCGATCTGGGCGCCCACCTCCCGCTCGGTGCGGCCGGCCCGCAGCCAGCCCGGCACCCGCTCGTGCACCCGGTCGATGGCCGTGCCCGCCTCGCGCAGGGCCGCGACCTCGGCCGGGCTCTTGCGCATGCGCAGGTCGCGCAGGGCCGCGCTGGCCAGCACCTGCTGGGCACCGGGCAGGGCCGCGCGTAGCCGCAGCACCATCAGGGCCCACATCTGGTCGGCCAGCCCGGTGCTGGTCACCGGGCCGAGCCGGTCGGCGATCAGCGCGTACGGGTCCTCGGTCTCTTGCCAGGGCACCATTTCCAGGCCGAGCCCGGAGGCCGGGGATGCCTGGGCCGCGGCCAGTTCGAGCCGGGGCACGACCAGGAATGAGGCCCCGGACGCCGGGACGACCAGGCAGGTCAGCCGCTCCAGCTGCTTGGCTTCGTAGCCGGTGACGTAGCGCAGGTCGGCACCGGGGGTCAGCAGCAGGGCTCCGAGCCCCTCGGCCCGTACCCGCTCGGCCACTTCGTCCACCCGGCTGGCCGGGTACAGCTCAAGGTCCGCCATAGGCAGCAGGCTACTGCCCGGTGACGGCGGCCACGAAGCGGGACAGGGACGAGCCGAGGCGCCACCGGTCGCCCAGCTGCTGGAGCCGGTCCGGGTCGGCCAGGGTGAGGGGCAGGTCGCCGGCCACCGCGGGCAGCGGCACGTCGGTCGCGGTGCGGACCACGGCCGGGGCCACGTTCAGGTACTCGCGGGCGGCGGTCAGCTTGTTCCGGGCCCCGGCCGGGAATCCGCCGTGCCCGGCGTCCAGCGCCTCCAGCAGATCGGCCAGGGTGCCGAACTTGTTGATCAGGGTGGCCGCGGTCTTCTCCCCCACCCCGGGCACGCCGGGCAGGCCGTCGCTGGGGTCGCCGCGCAGCACCGCGAAGTCGGCGTAGGCCCGGCCGGGGATCTTGTAGCGGTCGGCCACGGCCCGCTCGTCGATGATGTCCAGCTTGTTCAGGCCGCGGACGGTGTACACCACCCGGACCCCGCGCTCGTCGTCGACCACCTGGAACAGGTCCCGGTCGCCGGTGATCACGTCCACCGGGCCGCCGGCCTGATGGGCCAGGGTGGCGATCACGTCGTCGGCCTCGTAGCCCTTGGCCCCGGCGACGGCCAGCCCGGTGGCGGCCAGCACGTCGTTGATGATCGGGACCTGCGGGATGAGCTTGTCCGGCGTCTGCTCGTCGTTCCCCTGGGCGACCCGGTGGGCCTTGTAGGACGGCACGGCCTCGACCCGGAACGCGGGCCGCCAGTCCTCGTCCATGCAGGCCACCAGCCGGGCCGGCTCCCGGGCCCGGACCAGCCGGGCGATCATGTCCAGCAAGCCACGGACGGCGTTGACCGGCGTGCCGTCCGGCGCCGTCACGGTGTCCGGCACGCCGTAGAACGCGCGGTAGTAGAGCGAGGCGGTATCTAGCAGCATGAGCGAGCCCACGCCGCCATCTTGCCAGGTCTGGCCGACATAATGAGTCAATGACCGGCCACTGGCAGCCCAGCACCGCGGGACCACGCCGCTGACCGGGGCCCCGGCCGAGGCCCTGTCGGCCGTCCTGCTGGCGATCATCCTGGTCACCGCCGTGACCCGGCCCCGCTGGCTGCCGGACAGCGTGGCGGCCGTGGCCGGCGCGGTCATCGTCATCGCCGCCGGGGTGCTGCCGCTGGCGTCGGCCCGGTCCGAGGCCGGGCGGCTGCTGCCGGTGGTGGGCTTCCTGGCCGCGGTGCTGGTGCTGGGTCAGCTGTGCGAGGCCGAGGGGCTGTTCACCGCGGCCGGCGCCCGGCTGGCCCGGTGGAGCGGCCGCGACCCGGTCCGGCTGCTCACCGGCACGTTCGCGCTGGCCTCGGCGACCACCGCCGTGCTCAGCCTGGACACCACGGTGGTCCTGCTGACCCCGGTGGTGCACGACACCACGGCCCGGCTGCGGCTGCGGCCCCGCCCGCCGGTGTACGCCTGCGCGCACCTGGCCAACTCGGCGTCGTTGCTGCTGCCGGTGTCGAACCTCACGAACCTGCTGGCGTTCGCCGTCGTGCCGGTCTCATTCTCGAGGTTCGCGGCCCTGATGGTGCTGCCATGGCTGGTCGCGATCGTCGTCGAGACCGCCGGGGCAAGGACGGTCTTCCGGTCGGACTTCATGGCGCGGCTCTCGACGCCGGCAGACAAGGCTGAACCGTTCCCGGTCGTTGCCACCACGGTGGTCGGGTTGACCGTGGTCGGGTTTGCCGTCGGCTCGCTGGTCGGAATCGCACCGGTCTGGGTCGCCACCGCGGGCGCCGTAGTGCTGGCCGGCTATCGCCTGGCTCATCGTCGTACGACAGTTGTCGGTGTGGTGCGGTCGGCGTCGCCGTCATTTTGCCTGTTCGTGTTCGGGCTCGGGATCGTGGTCAGCGCG
>DATDIH010000015.1:0-4596 GCA_036521155.1 Streptosporangiaceae bacterium | reverse complement strand
GGCCAGCTCGTCGAGGCGGTCCCGGCGCCGGGCGGCCAGGGCCACCGCCGCACCGTCGGCGGCCAGCCGCTGGGCCGTGGCCCGGCCGATACCGCTGCTCGCCCCGGTCACCAGCGCGACCGTGCCATCCAGTGTCGCCATCCGCCCTGCCCTTCTTGCCCGCCTGTCGTGACCTGCGCAATCGCTGAGCCTAGCCCCGGGCGGAGCGGCGGCGGCGGCCGACGGCCTCGGCCACCTCGGGCAGCCCCGGCACGACCAGGTCGGCGGCAGCCAGCGCCTCGGCCGGGTGGGTGGTGGTGACCGCCGCCACCAGCGCGCCCGAGGCCTGGCCGGCCGCGACCCCGGCCGGTGAGTCCTCGACCACCACGCAGCTGGCCGGGGAGACCCGCAGTTCCCGGGCGGCCAGCAGGTAACCGTCCGGGGCGGGCTTGCCGCGCTGCACGTCCTCGGCGGTGACCAGCACCGGCGGCACCGGCAGCCCGGCCGCGGCCAGCCGCGCCGTCATCAGCTGCCGCGGCCCGGACGTGACCGCGGCCCACGGCCGCCCGTCCAGCCCGGCCAGCAGGTCGGCGGCGCCGCGGCAGGCCACCACGTCGCGGTCGGCCAGCTCGAGCGCGTCGATTCGCTCCTGGGCCGCGGGCCGGTCCTGGGGCGGGAAGAACTCATTGACGGTGTCCACGCTGCGGCGGCCGTGACAGTTGGCCACGATCGTGTCCCCGTCCAGCCCGAACTCCCCGGCCACCTGGCGCCAGGCTCGTTCCACCACCGCCGACGAGTCGACCAGGGTGCCGTCGATGTCGAACAAGAAGGTCAGCACGGTGCCCGACCTTACTGGGCGCGCCGGGAGTTAATTCCGTTGACCTGACCGGTCACGGCTGGTTACCGTTCCGGTCGTCCGATCATCCAGAGGACCCGAGGGACCTGGCCCGGTGACGGTCCGGCAACCTGCTCGCCCCTCGCCCGGCGGCGCAAGGTGCCACGGCCAGGATCGATGAGGAACGATCATGAGCTTCCTGGCTGAACTTCCCGTGCTGTCCGGCGTCCTGGTGCGTCTGGAGCCGCTGTCTCCCGCCCACCGGGCCGATCTGGCCGTCGCGGCCGAGGAGGACCGCGGCAGCTACGCCTTCACCGAGGTGCCGCGGGCCGGCGGGGTGGACGCCTTCCTGGCCGCCCACGCCGAGCGGGCCGCGGCGGGCCGGATGGTGCCCTTCGCCCAGATCCGGCGGGCCGACGGCCGGGCCGTGGGCTGCACCTCCTACTACGACCCGCGCTACTGGCCCGGGCGCCCGGACCTGTGCGCGGTGGAGATCGGCTGGACCTGGCTGGCCGCCTCGGCCCAGGGCACCGGCATCAACACCGAGGCCAAGCTGCTGCTGCTGGACCACGCCTTCGGGCAACTGCGGGTGGCCCGGGTCGACTTCAAGACCGACGCCCGCAACGCGAGGTCCCGCCGGGCGCTGGCCGGCCTGGGCGCCTCCTTCGAGGGCGTGCTCCGGGCCTGGTCTCCGTCGCGGGTGCCGGGGGAGGAGGGCCGCCTGCGCGATTCGGCCATGTTCTCCATCGTGGCCGCCGAGTGGCCGCAGACCCGGGCTGACCTGCGGGCCCGGCTGAGCCAGCCGGCCCGATGAGAGCTTTCTCATCCAGGCCTTATCCGGCTGAGTTCCGTATTGATGAGAGTGAAAGCCATGCGGAACCTGGTCCTCGCCGTCGGGGGCGTGCTGCTGATCACGGCGGGAATCGTGCTGGCCGCGGTCATGGCGATCACGCCCCACGGGAGCCCGGGAGTCATCGGCCCGGCGGTGGTGGTCGGCACCGCCGGTAGCGGGACCCCCAGCCCGTCGGCCACCCGGTCCACACCGACGGCCACACCGACCGCCACACCGGCCCGGCCGTCGGCCAGCCCGGCCGGTGACGACCGCGTCCACTCGGTGTCGCCGTCGCCCGCGGTGCAGGTCACCGACGACCACGGCGGCCGTCGCAGCGGCCGGCACGGTGACTGAGCAGGCCACCCCCCGGGCCACGTTCCGGGATCGTCTGCGGTGGCCCGAGATCGGGGTCCGGGCCTGGGTCCTGGCCACCGGGCTGGCCCTGACCGCCCTGGCCATGGCCCTGGCCGGCACGGTGTCGGTGCTGGTGCAGCGGTCAGCCGCGACCGGCCGGGCCGACCTCACCATCGGCCGTGACGTGGCCGAGTTCCGGGCCCTGGCCCGGACCGGCAACGGCCCCGGCCGTCCGTTCACCACCGTCAGCGCGGTCCTGCAGGCCGGGATCCAGCGGCAGGTGCCGGCCGAGGACGAGACCTACCTGGGCCTGGTCAACGGCCAGCCGGCCTGGATCCCGTCCGGCCAGCGCCCGGTCCAGCTGGAGGACCAGCCGGGCATCGTGCGCACCGCGGCCCAGCTCGGCCCGGCCGCCCCGGTCCAGATCCGCCAGGCCAGCACCCGGGCGGGCGAGATCCGCTACGCCGTGGTCCAGGTCAAGGTGGCGGGCCAGCCGCAGACCGGCAGCTACGTGGTGGCCATCGCCACCGCCCGTGACCAGCAGGTGATCCTGGCCGGAGCCCGGCAGTACGCGCTGGTGGCGCTGGGCTCGCTGCTGCTGGTCGGACTGGTCGGCTGGCTGGTGGCCGGACAGCTGCTGCGCCCGCTGCGGCTGCTGCGCACGGCCGCCGAGCGCATCTCGCACACCGACCTGAGCCTGCGTATCCCGGTGTCGGGCCGGGACGACGTGACCGAGCTGACCCGGACCGTGAACGCCATGCTCGACCGGCTGGACTCGGCGTTCGCGGCCCAGCAGCGCTTCCTCGACGACGCCGGCCACGAGCTGCGCACCCCGGTCACCGTGGTCCGGGGACACCTGGAGGTGCTCGATGTGCGTGACCCACAGGAGGTGGCCGAAGTGCGTGACCTGGCCCTGGACGAGCTGGACCGGACGGGCCGGCTGATCGGCGACCTCACCTTGCTGGCCAAGGCCCGGCGGCCGGACTTCGTCCACCCGGGCCCGGTGGACCTGGCCCAGCTCACCGGCGACGTGGCCGGCAAGGCCAGCGCGCTCGGACCCCGCCAGTGGACGGTCGAGGCGCGGGCCGAGGCGGTGTTCCGGGGCGACGAGCAGCGGCTCACCCAGGCCCTGCTGCAGCTGGCCGACAACGCGGTCAGGCACACCAAGGACGGCGACGAGATCGCCATCGGCTCGTCGGTCAGCCGGGCCCAGGTGCGGCTCTGGGTCCGCGACCAGGGGCCGGGCGTGGCCGCCGAGGACAAGGACCGGATCTTCGAGCGGTTCGGCCGGGCCGCCTCGGCCGCCGGCCGGAACGAGGAGGGCTCCGGCCTCGGCCTGGCCATCGTGGCCGCCATCGCCGAAGCCCACGGCGGCCGGATCGTGCTCGACAGCGTTCCCGGGCACGGGGCCACCTTCACCCTGGTGCTCCCGGTGAACGGGGCGCTTTCATGAGCCGGATCCTGGTCGCCGAGGACGAGGCGCGGATCGCCTCCTTCATCGACAAGGGGCTGCGGGCCGCCGGGCACGCGGTCACCGTGGTCGCCGACGGGCCGTCCGCCCTGGACGAGGCCCGGTCGGGCCGCCACGACCTGCTGGTCCTGGACATCGGGCTGCCGCTGCTGGACGGCTTCGCGGTCCTGCGTCACCTGCGCGAGGCCCGCCAGCAGCTCCCGGTGATCATCTTGACCGCCCGGGACTCGGTCGGCGACACCGTGGCCGGCCTGGAGGGCGGGGCCGACGACTACATGGCCAAGCCGTTCCGGTTCGAGGAGCTGCTGGCCCGGATCCGGCTCCGGCTGCGCCCGGACCAGCGGGCCCCCGAGAGCACCGTGCTCCGCTACGGCGACCTGGCCCTGGACCTGCGCAGCCGCCGGGCCGCGGTCGGCACCCGCACCGTGGAGCTGTCGGCCCGCGAGTTCACCCTCACCGAGACGTTCCTGCGCAACCCGGGCCAGGTGCTGTCCCGCGAGCAGCTGCTCAGCCACGTCTGGGGTTACGACTTCGACCCCGGTTCCAACGTCGTCGACGTCTACGTGCGCTACCTGCGGCAAAAGCTCGGATCCCGCCGTATCGAGACCCTGCGCGGTGCTGGGTATCGCCTGGTAGAGACCTTCGATTAAAAATATTGAAGGTGGATTAAAGGGCTCTCATCCTGCCCTCCTGCTCGTCTCATGCTGGCCCCTGAAGGTGGAGAGCAGCACCGACCGACGGTGCGCGACAAGGAGTCCATCGTGTTCAAGCTCTCCGCCTCAGCCACCAGGATCGCCGCCGCCACCGCGGCCGCGGGTGCCACCGCCGTCATCGGCATCGGCGTCGCCACCGCCTCCAGCGGCCCGGCCGCGTCATCGGCCCACCCGGCCGCCACGGCCACGGCCCACCCGGCCGCGCCGAGTCACTCCAGCCAGAACAGCACGGTCAGCGCGGCCAGGGAGGACCGGGCGGCCGCGCAGCACCGGCCCGCCGAGCCCCGGGATGACCGGGGGCGTCACGTGGAGCCCGGCGATGACCGGACGGCTCGCGCCGTGCCCGCCACCCGGGTCACCACGGCCGCCGCCGCGGTGGCAGCCACCGACGACCGCGGGGTTCACGCCGAGC
>DATDIH010000014.1:0-16490 GCA_036521155.1 Streptosporangiaceae bacterium | reverse complement strand
CCGGGATGGCCAGCCGGCCGGCCAGGTCGATGATCCTGGCTCCCGGCCGGGCCTGGGCCCGGGCCTGCCCGGTGCTGGTCAGGGCGGTGATCCGGGTGCCCTCGGTCACGATGGCGTCGCAGCCGGAGCCGGCCCCGTCCGCCGACCACAGGCGTGCGTTGATCAGAACCAGCGACCCGGCCATGAACTCAACCTAGTGGGAACGGGAAAACCACGGATAAGCTGGCGCGGAACTTTCCCGGAAGGAGCCCGAGTGACCCCGATCAGGCTGCTTGGACTCGATATCGGCGGCACGTCCAGCCGGGCCCGGGTGGTGGCGGACGGCATCGTCGAGGCCGAGGCCCGGGCGGCCAGCGCCAGCCTGACCGCGGCCGGGTCCGACTCGGCCGCGGCCGCGCTGGGCGAGCTGCTGGCTCAGCTGCCGGCCGGCGCGCCGTTCGACGCGGTGTGCGCCGGGTCGGCGGGCAGCAACGTACCGGGGGCGCGGGAGTTCCTGGCCGAGCGGCTGGCCCCGCTGACCCGGACCGGCACGGTGATCGTGGTCAACGACGCGACGCTGGTCCTGCCCGCGGCCGGGCTGGACGAGGGGGTGGCCGTCATCTGCGGCACCGGCTCGATCGCGGTGGGCACCTGGCGGGGGCGCGAGGCCCGGTCGGGCGGGTTCGGCTACCTGCTGGGCGACGAGGGCAGCGGCTACTGGATCACCCGGGCGGCGGTGCGGGCGCTGCTGGACCGGCGCGACCGCGGGGTGCCGCTGGGCGTGCTGGGTGAGGTGCTGCTGACCGCGGCCGGGGCCAGCCACATCGACGAGCTGCACCGGATGTTCTACGACCACCCGCACCCGCGGCGGTGGGCCCGGCACGCCCCGCTGGTGCTGGACGCCGACGACCCGGCCGCGCGGACGATCACGGTGGAGGCGGCCCAGGCGCTGGCCGCGCTGGCCACCTCGGCCATGCGGCGGCTTGATGGGCCGGCCGGGCTGCCGGTGGTGCTGGGGGGCGGGCTGATGGGCCACCCGCGGCTGCGGGACGCGGCGGTCATCGCCACCGGCGGGGCCCTGCCGGGCAGCGAGGTGCTGGCCCTGACCGAGCCGCCGGTGGCCGGGGCGGTGCGGCTGGCCGGGGCGGCCGCCCGCAGCGCACCGGCGTCATCCTGACCGGGCCCGCGATCAGCGTCCCGGTCAGCGTCACGGCTGGCTGAGCGCGGCCAGCGCGTCGCGGACCACGCCGCCGGCCGCGGCCACCGCGGCCTGGGCGGTGTCCGGATCGGCCCCGGACAGCAGGGCGACCAGGGCCACCCGCAGGTCGCCCTGGGCCTGGGTCAGGGCGGCGGCGCACTGCTCCGCGGGCACGCCCGTGGCCTGGGTCAGCAGCCGCAGCTGGCGGGCCCGCAGCTTCTCGCTGACCGGCGTGACCTCGACCATCAGGTTCGAGTAGGTCCGGCCGGTCCGGACCATGAGCGCGGTCGAGAACCCGTTCAGCAGCATCTTCTCCGCGGTGCCGGCCTTGAGCCGGGTGGAGCCGGTGATGGCCTCGGGGCCGGTGCCGGCGCACACGCAGACGCGGGCCGCGCGGGCCAGCGGGGCGGCCGGGTTCGACGTGATGACCGCGGTGAACGCCCCGGACCGCTGGGCCCGCGCCAGCGCCCCGCCCACGTAGCGGGCCGTGCCCGAGGCGGACAGGCCCAGAACCAGATCGCCGGCCTCGACGTCGGCGACGGCGGCCGCGCCCGCGGCCTGGTCGTCTTCGGCGCCCTCCACCGCCTGCTGGAGAGCCTGGTCGCCGCCGGCCAGGTGGGCCACGACCACTCCGGGCGGCAGCCCGTAGGTGGGCAGCAGCTCGGCCGCGTCCAGCACGGCCAGCCGCCCCGAGGTGCCGCAGCCCACGTAGTGCACCCTGCCCCCGCCGCGCACCCGGCGAACGGCTTCGTCGACCACGGTGGCCAGCGCGGGCAGGGCCCGGCGGACGGCCGGGGCGACCAGCGCGTCCTCGTCGTTGAGCCGCTCCAGCAGCTCCTGCGTGGGCACGGTGTCGATGTCCAGCGTGCGGGGGTTGCGCTGCTCGGTCGGCGAAACCGGCCGGGCCCGCGCGACCGCGCCCCCCGTTGCGTGCACGCTGCCCTCACTTCGTGGTCAGAGGGATTGAGCGTTAATTATTTACCCGAAGATCGCGCGCTGGCAAATATGCAACAGAGGGGCTGCTGGGGCAACCGGGGCTCATGAGGCAACTGTTATTTCTGAGTTGCTGGTGGCGGCTCAGTGGATGGCGCGGATGCGGAGGACGGCCAGGCCGCCGGCCACCGTGGACACGGCGGCCAGGGCGAACAGGGCCGGGTAGCTGTGCGCCGTGTACAGCACGATGCCGGCGATCATCGGCGCGACCACCAGCGGGAGGGCGGTGGCCACGTTGATCACGCCCAGGTCCTTGGCCCGGTTGGAGGCGGCGGGCAGCACCTGGGTCAGCACGGCGGGCGCGGCCGACCAGTAGGTGCCGAAGCCCAGGCCGAGCAGGGGCGCGGCCACCAGCGCGGCGTGCCAGGTAGGCGAGATGACCAGCAGCAGCGCGGCCACGGCCATGATCGCGGACGCGCCCACCGCGTAGCGGCGGCGGTGGCCGGAGCGGTCGGAGGCGGTGCCGCACACCACGCCCGCGATGGCCAGGGCCACGCCGTAGATGGCCATCAGGATCAGCAGACCGGTCTGCGGATCGTGGTAGTGAGCCCCGTCCTGCAGGAAGTACAGCAGGTACAAGGTGCCCAGCGCGTTGCCCAGGTTGATCAGGAAGTGCATGGTCCAGGCCCAGCCGAAGTCCGGGTACCGGCGCGGCGACACCCACAGCCCGGCGATCGTGCGCCGGACGCTGTGCCGGGTCACCAGCCCCGGCGGCAGCGCGTCATCGTGGGTGAACAACGCAAAGGCCAGCGCGCCCAGGATCACGACCAGCCCGCAGGCCAGGTAGCCGGAGGCCAGGCCGGTGACCAGCACGGTGACCAGCAGCGCGCCGATGACGGTACCGAGCATCTGGCTGATCCCGATCAGGCCGCCCAGGGCGCCGCGCTGCGCGGCCGGCACCCGGTCCGGCAGCGCGGAGGTCAGCGTGGCCAGCATGACGCCCAGCCCGGCCTGGGCCACGAACCAGCCGGCCATCATCACCACGGCGTCCGGTGCCACGGCCAGGATGGCCAGGCCGGCCGCGCCGAGCACCGCGCCGCCCACCGTCCATGGGTGCCGCCGACCCCACCGGGACGTGGTCCGGTCCGACAGCGCGCCGGCGATCGGGTTGGTGACCAGGGCGGCCAGCGCGCCCGCGCCCATCACCACCGACAGCAGCAGGGTCTTGCTGGCCCGGTCCAGGTGCTGGGCCTGCTCGGGCAGCAGCACCTGGATCGGGGCGTAGACGCCCAGCCAGAGGCCGATGTTGGCCAGGAACAGCAGCGTGATCCAGCCCGCGCGGACCGGGGTGACCGGCTCGGCCAGGGCGGCGGGCCCGGGCCCGGCGGCCGGCGGTGCCGGAGCCGTTGGGGCCGGAGCCGTTGGGGCCGGAGCCGTTTCCTGGGTCGGCTGGAGCGATTCCGGGCCCGCGATCTCGCTCACCGCGAGCCGCCCGCCGGAACGGTACCGCTCAGCCGAAGCACTGGCTCTCACCCCGGTAGGTGGGCACCGGGCGGGCCGGGGCCCCGTTCTCGACCAGGTAGTAGTCGTTGAACCGCTCGGCCAGCTCGCCCGCCTTGGCGTGCCGCAGCCAGACCCGGTCCCCCACCCGCAGCCGGCCGGCCACGGCGCCCAGCACCGGGGTCTGCACCTCCCCGGCGCCCTCGGCGCCGGAGAGCTTCAGCCCGGCGGGCCAGTGCGGCGCGGGCGCGCGGTCCCGGCCGGGCGGCCCGGAGGCGATGTAGCCGCCGGAGAACAGGGTGGCCACCGGGCCCCCGGGGCGCCGGACCACCGGCAGCGCGTACAGCAGCGCGGGCTGGGGCGAGAACCGCCGGTAGGCGTCGAACAGGGTCGGGCCCATCAGCCCGGACCCGGCCGTGACCTCGGTGACGGCCGGGTCGGCGGCGGTGGTCTCCAGGCTGCCGGTGCCGCCCCCGTTGACGAATTCCAGCGGGGCCAGGGCCTGGATCTGCCGGATGGTCTCGCCGCGGCGTTCCCGCAACTCGGCCGCGCTGAACCGCTGGATCAGGCGCAGCGCCGCGGCCCGCAGCGGTCGCCCGGGCGGCGCGTCGCCCAGGCCGGCGATCTGCGCCTCGTACGACATCGCGCCGGACAGGGCGAAGCCGGGCCGGGCCAGCACCGTGCGGGCGAACGCGACCGCCTGGTCCGGAGTGTGCAGCGGCGACCGGCGGGCCCCGATGTGCACAGCGGCCCGTCCAGACCGTGCTGGCCAAGACAGGGGCCGCCAGGACGCGTCCAGGTCCAGGCAGATCCGCAGTTCGGGGTGGCCGGAGCCGGCCGCCTCGTCGATCAGATCCAGCTGGTCGGCCGAGTCGGCCATCAGCGTGATGCTGCGCCGGGCCTTTGGGTCGGCGGCCAGGGAGGCCAGCGCGGCCCGGTCGGCGGTGGGGTAGCCCACCACCAGGTCGTCGCTGGTGCCCTGGGCGCACAGCCACAGCGCCTCGCGCAGGGAGTAGCAGAGCAGGCCCGCGTAGCCGGACCGGGTCAGGACCCGGTCCAGCAGGGCCCGGCACCGGACCGACTTGCTGGCCACCCGGATCGGGCGGCCGGCCGCCCGGCGGACCAGATCGCCGGCGTTGTGGTCGAACGCGGCCAGGTCGACCACGGCCAGCGGCGGGTCCAGCCCCTTGGTGGCCTGGTCGAGGGAAAACTCGGCCAGGGCGCCCTGCACGCTCATTACCGCACAGTAGGCCATGGCTGGCGTGGGGAGGAAGACCCGTGGCATGATCTTCCGATGACGACCGACGGGACCTGGCGCAACTGGGCCGGGAACGTCACCGTCACCCCGGCCCGCTGGCAGCGCCCGGGCAGCACGGCCGAGATCGCGCTGGCCGTCCAGGCCGCGGCCGCCGACGGCCTGGCCGTGCACGCGGTCGGGAGCGGGCACTCGTTCACGCCGATCGCGGTGGCGCCGGGGGTGGCCCTGGACCTGTCCGGCTGGACCGGCATCGTGGCCGCGGACACCCGCACCGGGCTGGTCACCGTGCGGTCGGGCACCCGGCTGCGGGAGCTCAACGCCGACCTGGACCGGCTCGGCCTGGCCCTGGCCAACCTGGGCGACATCGACGTGCAGACGGTGGCGGGCGCGGTGTCCACCGGCACCCACGGCACCGGCGCGCAACTGGGCGGGCTGGCCACCCAGATCGAAGCCCTGGAGATGGTGCTGGCCGACGGGTCGGTGGTGGCCTGCTCGGAGCTGGACCGGCCCGATCTGTTCGCGGCGGCCCGGGTCGGGCTGGGCGCCCTGGGCATCATCACCGAGGTCACGCTGCGCTGTGTGCCGTCGTTTGCGCTGGCCGCGCAGGAGGGGCCGGAGCCGGTCGAAGACGTGATCGCGCGGTTCGGCGAGCTGGCCGCGGCCCACGACCACTTCGAGTTCTACTGGATCCCGTACGGCCGCAACGCCCTGGTCAAGCGGAACGACCGGCTGCCCGCGGGCCAGCCGCCGGCCCCGCTCAGCGCGGCCCGCCGGTTCTACGAGTACGAAGTGATGGAGAACGCCGGCTTCGGGCTGCTGTGCCGGGCCGGGCGCCGGGCGCCCCGGCTGATTCCGCGGCTGAACCGGGTCACCTCGGCCGCGTTGTCGCGGCGGGCCTACTCCGACCGCTCCTACCGGGTGTTCACCACCCGGCGGCGGGTCCGCTTCGTGGAGTCCGAGTACGCCATCCCGGCCGAGGCCGCGCCCGCGGTCCTGACCGAGCTGCGCCGCGAGGTGCCCAAGCTGGCCGACCCGGTGATGTTCCCGGTCGAGGTGCGGGTGGCGGCCGAAGACGACATCTGGCTGTCCACAGCCAGCGGGCGGGCCAGCGCCTACATCGCGATCCACCAGTACTGCGGGCTGCCCTATCAGGCGTACTTCGCGCTGTTCGAATCGATCGTGGCCGGGGTGGGCGGCCGTCCCCACTGGGGCAAGATGCACACGCTGGGCGCGGACCAGCTGCGCGAGCTGTATCCCCATTTCAACGACTTCGTCCAGGTCCGGGACGAGGTGGACCCGGACGGCCGGTTCACCAACCCGTACCTGGACCGGGTGCTGGGGCCGCCCGGCGGCAGGCGTCCGGCCGGGCCCGCGTAGGCTGCCGAAAGATCTTCTCCCGTCCAGGAGGTACTGGTGGATCTGTCGTTTCTGCGCTCGCTGCTGGAGAATCCGGGCCCGTTTCTCTCGGTGTACCTGGACACCTCGGACTACGACCGGGGGGTGGACGCCCAGGCGCGGCAGGTGCGCTGGCGTGACCTGCGGGGCGAGCTGGCCAAGGAGAACGACGACTCCGGCACGCTGGACGCCGTGGGCGCGGCGCTGGCCGCGCCGGAGAACTTCGGGGTACAGGGCGTGGCCGCATTCGGCACGCACGGCCGGGTGCCGCTGGTGGTGAAGCTGCCCGGCGTCCCGCGCCGGGAACAGGCCGGCTGGAGCCGCCTGCCCGACCTGCTGCCGCTGCTGGTGCAGACCCCGCCACGGCCACCGCACCTGGTGGTCAGCGCCAACCGCGAGGGTGGCCAGGTGCTGGTCATGGGCGGCGCTGACTCCGGGGAGGAGCAGCAGGTGCAGGGCACCGGCTGGCCGGTGCACAAGGTCAAGAGCGGCGGCTGGTCCGCCGAGCGCTACCAGCGGTCGGCCGAGGACGCCTGGGAGACCAACGCCAAGGAACTGGCGGCCGCGGTGGTGCAGGCGGCCAGCGGCCAGCGGCTGGAAGCGGTGATCGTCGCCGGGGACGTCCGGGCCCGTGAGCTGCTGGTGGAGAAGCTCCCGGACGACCTGCGCCGCCAGGTCATCCTGGTTGACCGCGAGCTGCCGGTGGACTCCGGCGAGCTGGCCCAGGCCACCGACGAGGCCCTGCAGCAGTTCGAGGACAACAACGCGCGCGCTCAGCTGGAGACGTTCCGCAGCCAGTCCGGGACCGGGCGGGCGGTGGAAGGCCTGGCCGAGACCGTGGCCGCGCTGCGCGACGGCCAGGTGGCCGAGCTGTTCGTCGGCGGCCGCTACACCGACGGCGACCGGAACGCCCTGGAGCTGAACTGGGCCTCCAGCCCGGCCTGGGTCGGCCCCGGCCTGGCCGACATCGCCCTGGCCGAGACCGACCTGCGGGACCGGAACGTGACCGACGTGGCCCAGGACCACGTGGGCGCGGCGCTGGTCCGGGCGGCGGTGGGCACCGATGCCCGCCTGTTCGTGGTCCCGCCGGGCGGCCCGGCCGCAGGCGACACGCTGCTGCGCGACGACATCGGCGCGCTGCTGCGTTACGCGGTTCCGGGAGCCTGAGCCTCCCGGCGCAGCACGAAGATCATGCGCCAGGCCTGCCGGTCGGACAGGTCCACGTCGTCGGTGAAGTCGCCGTAGCGGGCGGCTTCACCGAAGCCTCCGGCCAGGCGGACGGCCGCGGCGATCTCGGTGCCGGTCCAGAACCGGTTCGGCACCACGTCGGCCAGGGTCCGGATGCCGGACCCGTCGCGCACGGTGACCTGGACGTGTTCGCGGGTCACCTGGGTGATCGGGTCGATCACGTCCTCGCCGCCGCCCCAGCGGACGTGCACCCGGCGGTCGCCGACCTCGCTGTCCCACTCCGAGCTGGTCCGCGGCACCGGGGTGAGCAGGTCGGCCGGGTGGGCCAGCTCCATGATGTACAGGCCACCGGGGGCGACGGCCCGGCTCACCGCGGCCACGTGGGCGACCATGTCGTCCAGGGTCAGCAGGTGGCAGGCCGAGTTCAGCATGGTGATGGCCAGGTCCACCGGCTGCGGCCGGGTGAAGTCGCGCATGTCGGCCTGGACCACGTCCAGCTTCAGCCCGGCCACAATGGCCTTGTCCCTGGCCCGGGCGCACATGGCCGCGCTCAGGTCCAACGCGGTCACCTGGACGCCGCGGCGGGCGAACTCCAGCGCGTGCTCGGCCGGGCCGGCCGCCAGCTCCAGGACCGAGCCGGGCCCTTCGGGGGCACCGTGCCTGGCGTACCAGCGCTCCAGCGCGTCCACCTCGCCGCCGACCTGACGGTAGGCGCAGGCCAGCTCGTACAGCTCGGGCTCGTCATAGATTCCAGTCACCGGCCTTATTGTGCCGGAGGCGTAGGGCCAGCGCAGTGCCGGAGCTAGCCGGACAGGGTGTTCCTGCGGCAAACTGGCCGCATGATGACCGAGGCCCAGGCCCTCACCGCGCTGGCCAGGGAGGACCCTGAGGCGGCGGACGAGGCCAAGGCGGCACTGGGCTGGCTGACCAACGGCGCGGGCCTGGAGACTGTCTCGCAGCTCAAGCTGCAGGAATTCGTGTGGTACGCGCTGCCGGTCAAGTGGCCGATGACCACCGGTGAGCTCATCGCGGTGACCCGGGCCCTGGGCCGGCTGTTCACCATGGTCGGCATGGAGCGCTACGCCGAGGTGTGCCTGTCCCCCGGCACCGAGCAGATCCTGACCGCGTACGGGCGGGGTCACGACGCCGGCATCGCCGCCTACGCCGAGGCGGTGGAGAACTCCAGCACCGCCCCGCCCGACACCGCCCTGCTGGCCTGGGGTTCGGTCATGGGCCCGGACGAGCGAGCCGCCTACGACGCCTGCGCGGCAGCGGTTGAGCTGGCCATCGCCTCGGGCGAGCTGGCCGCGGGCGCCCGTGGCTGGCGGGCCAAGCGGACCGCGCTGATCGACCGCTGGCTGACCGCGCCGCCGCCCGCCCCGGTCACCCCCGAGGGCGGCCGGCACCGCGCCGGTTCACACCACGCGCCCGGGGTCAGCGACACCTGGCTGGCCCGGGTCCATACCGAGCGGATGGACGCCTGGGCCAACAGCCGTCCCGGCGAGCGGTCCCGGCTGGCCGCCGCGGTGCTGCCGCGGCTGCTGGAGGAGACCGTGCCGCCGGACAACGCCCTGCCCACCCTGGGCTGGCTGCTCGACCACGCCGACGTGGGGCTCAAGCTGACCGCCCGCTACTACATCCCGCCCGCGGTCATCACCGAGGCGGTCGAGGAGTTCGGCTGGCGCGAGCAGCTGCCGGGCGCGCTGCGCCAGGAGCTGGACGTCTTCCCGCTGCACACCCTGCGCGGCCTGGCCCAGGGTGAAATGGGCGCGATCCGGCGGGCTGGGACCAGCCTGGTGCTGACCCGGACCGGACGGCTGATGGCCGAGGACCCGGCGGTGCGGTGGCGGATCGGCACGGCCGCCCTGATCGGCGCGGACGACGGGCCGCGGCCGGACTTCGCGGTAGCCGTGCGCGAGGCGAGCCTGCTGTTCCTGCTGGTCAGCGGGCCCGCCGGGTACGAGGAGCTGACCCGTCACCTGACCCGCATCCATACCGAGGAAGGCTGGTCATCGCGCGGCCGGGCCGACCTGAGCGACGCGGTGCGGCGCGAGATTCACGGCCTGCGGCACCGGCTGTGGGCGCTGCACCTGCTGTACACCGAGCGGGCGTCCCGGGAGCCGCTGACGCTGACCGAGACCGGGGTGTACGCGGCCCTGGCCGCGCTGCGGTCACGGGCCCGCGGCCCGCGCCATCACGTCGGCCTGGGTTAGAAGAAAGAAGACCGCAGCGGCGGGTAGCCGACGTAGTTCTCGGCCAGGGTGGTGGCCGCCGCCCGCGAGCTGACCACGTACCGCAGCTGCGATTGCATCAGCTCTTCGTCCATCGGGTCCCCGGCCACGTGCAGCATGCTGGTCATCCACCAGGAGAAGTGACTGGCCCGCCAGACCCGGTCCAGGCAGGTGGCGGAGTAAGCGCTGGCACGGTCGGCGTTGCCCCGGGTGGCCAGGTCGATGAGCGCGTCGGCCAGCACGGTCACGTCGGCCACGGCCAGGTTGAGGCCCTTGGCCCCGGTGGGCGGGACGATGTGGGCCGCGTCCCCGGCCAGGAACAGCCGGCCCGAGCGCATCGGGGCCGCCACGAAGCTGCGCATCGGCGTGACCGACTTCTCGGTGACCGGGCCCTCCTTGAGCTCCCAGCCCGGGACCTCGAAGCGGGTCCTGAGCTCGGCCCAGATCCGGTCGTCCGGCCACCCGGCGATGTCCTCATCGGCCGGCACCTGCAGGTAGATCCGGCTGACCTGCGGCGATCGCATCGAGTGGAGCGCGAACCCGTGCGGGTGGCGGCAGTAGATGAGCTCGTCGGTGGACGGTGGCACCTCGGCCAGGATGCCCAGCCAGCCGAACGGGTAGGCCCGCTCCGCCACCGACAGCAGACCCTCCGGCATGGCCGGGCGGCAGATGCCGTGGAAGCCGTCGCAGCCCGCGATCGCGTCACACACCACCTCGTGCCGGGCGCCGCCGGCGTCGGTGTAGCGCAGTACCGGCCGGTCGGTGTCCAGGTCGGCCACCTCGGTGTCGCTGACCTCGAAATGCAGGGCGGCACCGGCCGCGGTCCGGGCCGCGATCAGGTCCTTGACGATCTCGGTCTGGGCGTAGATCGTCACCGTGCGGCCGCCGGCCAGCTCCCGGAAGTCCAGGTGGTGCCGGTCCCCCGCGAACTGAAGGTAGATCCCGCCGTGCTCCAGGCCCTCACGGTCCAGCCGGCTGCCCAGCCCGGCCGCCCGGAGCAGCCGGACCGTGCCATCCTCCAGCAGCCCGGCCCGCTGCCGGGCCTCACAGTAGGCCCGGCTGCGGTTCTCGACCAGCACCGAGTCGACGCCGTGCAGGGCCAGCAGGTGCGACAGGAGCAGGCCCGCCGGGCCGGCGCCGACGATACCGACCTGGGTTCGTTCCGTGGTCACACCAGGGGGCATCAGAACGGGTACGGCGTGATGTCGCCGCGGATCGTGACCCACCTGGTCTCGGTGAAGGCGTCGAGGTTGGCGGTGCCGCCGAAACGGGCCCCGGTGCCGGAGGCGAGCAGGCCGCCGAACGGGATGTTGGGCTCGTCGTCGACGGTCTGGTCGTTGATGTGCACGATCCCGGTCGGGATCTTGCGGGACAGGTCCAGGCCGCGCATGACGTCGCGGGTCAAGATGCCGAGCGAGAGGCCGTACTCGCTGTCGGCGGCGAGCTTGGCCGCGTCCTCGGCGGTGGCGAACGGCACCACCGGGGCCACCGGGCCGAACACCTCGGTGGCGTAGGCGGGCATCTGCGGCGAGACGTCGGCCAGCACCGTGGGCCGGTAGAACAGCCCCTCGTAGGTGCCACCCGCGGCCAGCCGGGCCCCCGCGTCCACGGTCGCGGTGACCAGGCCGTGCACCTTGTCCCGCTGCCGCTCGTCGATGATCGGCCCCAGCGCGACCTGCTCGGTGGCCGGGTCGCCGACCGGCAGGTGGGCCGCCTTGTCCGCCAGCCGGCTCACGTACTCGTCGTACACGGCCTCCTGGACCAGGTGCCGCCCGGTGGTCATGCAGATCTGGCCCTGGTGCAGGAACGAGCCCCAGGCCCCGGCCGAGGCCGCGCGGTCCAGGTCGGCGTCGTCCAGCACGATCAGGGCCGAGTTGCCGCCCAGCTCCAGGTGGACCCGCTTGAGGTGGCGGGCGGCCAGTTCGCCGACCCGGCGGCCCGCGGCGGTCGAACCGGTGAACGAGACGACCCGCACCGTGGGCTCGGTGACCACGGCCTCGCCCACGTCGACGCCGCCGGGCAGCACGTGCAGCAGCCCTTCGGGCAGCCCCGCCTCCTCGAACACCCGGGCCAGCACGACACCACCGGACACGGCGGTGCGCGGGTCGGGCTTGAGGATGACCGCGTTGCCCAGGGCCAGCGCCGGGGCAACCGAGCGGATGGCCAGGATCTGCGGGAAGTTGAACGGCGCGATCACCCCGACCACGCCGACCGGGACCCGTTCGCTGTAGCTGAGCCGGGGCTGCTCGCTGGGCAGCAGCTCACCGTAGGGCCGGGACGGCAGGGTGGCCGCCTCGAAGATCTCCTCGGTGGCCACGTGGGTCTCGAACTGCATGGCGGGCGGGATCTTGCCCATCTCCCGGATGCCCCACGGCTCGATCTCGCTGGCCGCGGCCAGCCACAGGTCCCCGGCCCGGCGCAGGATGGCCTGGCGTTCGGTGTGCGGCTTGGCCGCCCAGCTGACCTGGGCGGCCGCCGCGATCTGGGCGGCCCGGGCCACGTCGGCCGGGGCGGCCAGGCCGACCCGGCCGATCTCCTGGCCGGTGGCGGGCTCGGTGACGGCGGCGTCCCCGCCGCTGCCCGCGGTCCAGCCGCCCAGGAAGACCTTGCCCCGCCATGCTGACTCGTCCATGAGTGCCATGACCGCTCCGACCATGCCCGACAGTGTTGTCACAACCATTGTTCGTTCTACGAACGATGGTGCTGAGGGCGAACTTAAGGCGCGGGCGCGGGTGGTGTCAAAGCAGGGCCACGGCTATGTTCATGGTGTGCGCACAGCGAACGGCGGGAACAGCGGCAACGGCGCCCGCGACGCGGATTTCATCCAGTCGCTGGAGCGCGGGCTGACGGTCATCCGCGCCTTCGACGCCGAGCACCCCAAGCTGAGCCTGTCCGAGGTGGCGGCCAGCACCGGGCTGAGCCGGGCCGCGGCCCGGCGGTTCCTGCACACTCTGGTCAACCTGGGCTACATGCGGATGGACGGCGGCCAGTTCTCGCTGCGGCCCAAGATCCTGGAGCTGGGCTACGCCTATCTGTCCAGCCTGTCGCTGCCCGAGGTGGCCATGCCGCACCTGGAGCAGCTGGTCGAGCAGGTCCGGGAGTCCTCGTCCGTGTCCCAGCTGGACGGGGACGACGTGGTCTACATAGCCAGGGTGCCGACCCGGCGGATCATGACCGTGGCCATCAGCGTCGGCACCCGGTTCCCGGCCTACGCCACCTCCATGGGCCGGGTGCTGCTGGCCGATCGCCCGGACGACTGGCTGGACGGCTACCTGGCCTCGGTGACCCTGGCCCCGCTGACCTCGCACACCATCGCCAGCCCGCGCGCGCTGCGGGCCGAGCTGGCCACCATCCGCGAGCAGGGCTGGGCCCTCGTCGACCAGGAACTGGAGGAGGGGCTGCGGTCGGTGGCGGCGCCGATCCGGGACGGCGACGGCCGGGTCATCGCCGCGGCCAACGTGTCCACCCACGCCGGCCGGCGCAGCGTCGCCGAGGTCATCGAGGACCTGCTGGAACCGCTGCTGAGGACCGCGCGAGCCATCGAGACCGACCTGCGCCAGGCCTCGGGACCGGCCGCCAGCCCGGCCAGCGCGCGGCGCAGCCGGTAACACAAGACCGGAACTGACACACTTGTCCCGTGCAGACTCTGGTTATTGATCACCCGCTGGTCACCCACAAGCTCACCGCCCTGCGCGACGTGGCCACCGAGACCGCGACGTTCCGGCGGCTGGCCGACGAGCTCGTCACCCTGCTCGCCTACGAGGCGACCCGAGAGGTCCGGGTGCAGCTGGTCACGGTCCAGACCCCGCTCGGCGACGCGGCCGGGGTCAAGATCGGCAACCCGCCGCCGCTGATCGTGCCGGTGCTGCGAGCCGGCATCGGCATGCTGGACGGCATGATCCGGCTGCTGCCCATGGCCGACGTCGGGTTCGTCGGGCTGGTCCGCGACGACGAGTCGCTGGTCGCATCGACCTACGCGGACCGGATCCCGGCCGACCTGACCGGCCGGGAAGCGTTCGTGCTGGACCCCATGCTGGCCACCGGCGGGACCCTGCAGACGGTGATCGGCATGCTGGTCGAGCGGGGGGTCACCTCGGTCACCGCGGTATCGCTGCTGGCCGCGCCGGAGGGGATCACCAGGCTGGAGAAGGCCTTCGGTGAGCACTCCGGGCCGCCGGTCCGGGTCGTCACCGCGGCCGTGGACGAGCGCCTGGACGAGCACGGCTACATCTACCCCGGCCTGGGCGACGCCGGCGACCGCCTCTTCGGGAAGGTCTGAACCGTCCGGTGGGACGACCCCCCTTGACCAAACCGGGTTAGACCGGCTCGCCGTAGCCCGCTCTTCGGCCCCGCTCTTAGAGGTCGAGGAGGGCGTCCAGGCCGACGGTGAGGCCGGGGGGAAGGGTCTTGATCTGGCGGGCGGCCAGGAGGACGCCGGGCATGAACGAGGCCCGGTCCAGGGAGTCGTGGCGGATGGTGAGGGTCTCACCGTGGCCGCCGAGCAGGACCTCCTGGTGGGCGACCAGGCCGGCCACCCGGACCGAGTGGACGTGGATGCCGTCCACGGTGGCGCCGCGGGCGCCGGGCAGTTCAGAGGTTGTACTGTCGGGCGGGGCGCCCAGGCCGGACTGCTTGCGGGCGTCCGCGATCAGGCCGGCCGTACGCAGCGCGGTGCCGGACGGCGCGTCGGCCTTGCCCGCATGGTGCAGCTCGATGACCTCGGCGGAGTCGAAGAACCGGGCCGCCTGCGCGGCGAAGCGCATCATCAGCACGGCCCCGACCGAGAAGTTGGGTGCGACCAGCACCCGGACCTCCGGCGCGGCGGCCAGCCAGTCCCGGACCTGGGCCAGCCGCTCGTCGCCGAACCCGGAGGTGCCGACCACGGTGTCCAGGCCGTGGTCGATGCACCAGCGCAGGTTGTCCAGGACCGCACCCGGGTGAGTGAAGTCCACCACCACGTCGCAGCCGGTCAGGGCGTCCCGCGCGTCGCCCTCGTCGACCTCGGCGGCGACGGTCAGGTCATCCGTATCGGTCACGGCCTGGACGACCGTACTGCCCATCCGGCCGCGGGCGCCCAGCACCCCTACTGTGGTCATGGCGGTCAGCCCAGGGCGGAGCGGAACGTCTCGGCGTCGTCGAACGGCCCGACCACGGCCAGGGCCTTGGGGCGGCCCAGCACCTCGGACGCCACGGCCCGGATGTCGTCGTGGGTGACCGCCTCGATCGCGGCCAGCGTCTCCTCGACCGGCTCCAGCCGCGGGTAGACCAGCTCGGACTTGCCGATCCGGCTCATCCGGGACGACGGGTCCTCCAGGCCGAGCACGATCGAGCCGCGCATCTGGCCCTTGCCCCGCTCCAGCTCGTCGTCGGTCAGGCCGCCGGACACCAGCTTCTCCACCTCGCTGGTGCAGATGGACAGCACGTCGTCGGCCTTGGACGGCAGGCAGCCCACGTAGATGCCCCACATGCCGGTGTCGGCGTTCTGGGACCCGAAGCTGTACACCGAGTAGGCCAGGCCGCGCTTCTCCCGGATCTCCTGGAACAGCCGGGAGGACATGCCGCCGCCCAGGGCCGCGTTCAGCACGCCCAGGGCGTACCGGCGGTCGTCGGTGCGGGCCAGGCCCTCACAGCCGAGCACCAGGTTGGCCTGCTCGATGCCCCGGGACACCAGCCGCAGGCCGGTGCCGGCCGCCTGGCCGCGGCTGGCGTACTCGCCGCTGAGCCGGGGCGGGGCGGGCTCGGTGCCGGGCTTCAGCGCGTCAGCGAACGCCTCGGACACCTGCTGGACCAGGTCGTCGTGGTCCAGGCTGCCCGCGGCCGCCACCACCAGGTGATCCGGGCTGTACCGGGCCTGGTAGTGCTCGAAGATCTGTTCCCGGGTGATCGAGTTGATCGACTCCACCGTGCCCAGCACGGGACGGCCGAGCGGGGTGTCACCGAACAGCTGGGCGGCGAACGCCTCGTGCACGGTGTCGGTGGGATCGTCGTCGTTCATGGCGATCTCTTCCAGCACCACGTTGCGCTCGGCGTCCACGTCCTGCGGGCTGATCACCGAGTTGGTGACCATGTCGGACAGGATGTCGGTGGCCAGCGGCAGATCGGCGTCGAGCACCCGCGCGTAGTAGCAGGTGTACTCCTTCGTGGTGAAGGCGTTCATCTCGCCGCCGACCGCGTCCATCTCCGCGGAGATGTCCAGCGCGGTCCGTCGCCTGGTGCCCTTGAACAGCAGGTGCTCCAGGTAGTGGGTGGCACCCTCGTGCCGGGTGGTCTCATCGCGGGAGCCGACCCCGACCCAGATGCCGAGCGCGGCGGACCGCACGGCGGGCAGCGTCTCGGTAACGACACGCAGCCCGCCGGGCAGGATGGTCCGCCGGACGGTGGCACCGTCGTCAGCAGAAAAGGCACTCACTAGTCGCGCGGTCCCCGGTTGCGCTGGCGGGTCCGGTGCGAGCCGTCCCCACCCCGGTCGCCCCGGTCGCCACGGGGCCCGCGGTCGCCGTCGCTGTGGCCGCCGGACAGGTCCTCGCCGGCCGCCTCACGCTCGACGACCTCGACCGGCACCAGCGACAGCTTGCCCCGGTCGTCGATCTCACGGATCTCGACCTGGATCTTGTCGCCGACGTGGACCACGTCGTCGATGTTCTCGATCCGCTTGCCGCCGTGCAGCTTGCGGATCTGGGTGATGTGCAGCAGGCCGTCCTTGCCGGGCAGCAGCGACACGAACGCGCCGAACGTGGTGGTCTTGACCACCGTGCCCAGGAACCGCTCGCCGACCTCGGGCATGTGCGGGTTGGCGATCGAGTTGATC
>DATDIH010000013.1:0-19316 GCA_036521155.1 Streptosporangiaceae bacterium | reverse complement strand
GGGATGGGCCCGGCGGGATTGCGGGTGCGATCCCGCCCGCGGGCGCCCGGGCCGAGCGACGTTACGGACCCTTGTTGCTGCGGAGCGTAACCCCATGACCGACCCGATTCCGGCCATTGGTCACGGAGGGTAATTCAGATGCTCACCAAACTTTGCCGGCAGAACGTGGTTGAGTGCCTACCCAACGGCGTCATCGTGAGGTAGGTTCGTAACACATGGGTGAACTTAGGTCACTATATGCTGCCAACCAGGTGACCGGTTTCGCCGTCTAACGAGGGTTGCGGCAACTGTCTTGCTCGGCCCCCTGGCGGCTCCGGTCGCAGTATTTCCGAATCTGCCACGATGCAACTCTAAGTATCGCTACACTTACACTCAGTGACAACAAGGCGACGGTCGGCGAAGAACGAGATAGAAAACTTTGCGGCGGGTGGTCGACTTGTCACCCCTGGTGATGGCAATATGGTCTCTGTACACCATATGGGACATCAACGACAGGCTCCGGGATGGAGCTCCACGCAAGGCAGAAACGCAGGATCGTAGGTTTCGGTCCAGGAGGAGAGGCCGCAAATGGCTGCACGTACACCCGAAGCAGAGCCGCTGCTGACGCCGGCGGAGGTCGCGACGATGTTCCGCGTCGACCCGAAGACCGTGACTCGCTGGGCCAAGGCCGGCAAGCTCACGTCCATCCGTACGCTGGGTGGTCACCGTCGGTACCGGGAGACGGAAGTCCGCGCCCTGCTGGCCGGCATTCCGCAGCAGCGTTCCGAGTGAGGGCCGCCGCAATCGCGTGGCTATGCCTTGCGCCAGGGGGGCAGACGACTGCCGGGCGCATCGCACGCGGCGGCAGTCTTCCAGCAGCAAGGGGGGTCGGCCCCGGTGGCCTGAACGCCACGCAGGGCCGTGTTTCACCGGCAGGCGTATCAGGTGCCGCGTCACGCGGGCGCGCGCTGCCGGGGCCGATCCAGTAAGAAGTTCTCGGTAAGCAGCACCATCATTCTTCGTTGAGCACCACCAAGCACCTTGGAAACAACCGGGGCACACCGCTGCCTCAAGCAGCTACAGAGCGTAATGATTTAGTAATAATCTGTAATCATGCCTGCTGAACGGCGGTGTCCGACATACTGGTTCGCGTCCAAGCGAACGGACGTAACGCACCGTCGGCGATCCTCGGACAGGAGCGCGACCGTACGTCGCGTCCATGGGGAGGGATCGCACTATGCGTGATCCAGAGATGGTCGCGCGTGCCGGTTACGCCGCAGCACGGTTGGAGCAGGCATGGGAACGCTGGCGGGCGCTCCACGGGCTGAGCGGGTCGTTGGATCCGCTGGCCAGCTACGTAGGTTATTCGCACAAGGAGCCCATGGGGCAGCCCCGGGTCGTGATCGGCGTGGACGCGGCCGAAGCCGAGTTCTTCGCGGACTTCCTGGAAGGTCACGACTGCGCGGCCCCGGGCCTGGGCGGCGAGGCCAGCGCCTCGCCAGCGGCCGGCCTGGCCGTTCCGGGCCTGCCCGCTGCGGGTCCGGCGGCGGCCGAGGTCAGGCCGGTGAACGGCTCGGGCCGCCTGCCGGTCAACGGCACGAACTCGCCACTGGACAGCGGATCCCTGTATCCGCCGGTCAGCGGGCCGCAGCCGGTGATGGCGAACGGATCACCGCGCTCGGCCGAGGCCAGCGCCATCGGGACCCGGGGCGCCGGGCCGTCCGGGCCGATGAGGGCCCCGTTCCGCGAGGCGCCGGCCGGCGTGGCCAGCGTCGCGAACGGCAGCGGACCCGGTTCCGCTCCGGCCCCGCGCGACGTGCCTTCCGAGCCCATGGCCCGCCTGATGGACGACACCGATCCGCTGGCCCGGCCCGCGCCCGCGCCCGAGCGCCCGATCACCGGGCCGCAGGCGCCGGTCCCGCCGGTCACCCGGGCCTTCCCGGCCCCGGTCCCGACGTTCACCCCGATCGGGGAGGCCGGGCCCGGCGGGCTCGCGGCCGAGCCAGGTCCGGCTGAGCCGCGGGGAGCGATGGACCGGCCGGCCGGGTCACCGCCGCCGGACGTCATCGCGGCCGAACTGGCCGGCTGGGCGTCCGGGGAACTGCCGGGGCAGGCGTCGGAGCAACTGGCCAGCTGGGCCGCTGCCGAAGCGCCCGGAGGCCGGGCGCTGAACCGGTCGCGTTCCGCGCGCTGAGCCACCTGCCGGACGAGGCCGCCGGTCACCTGAACCACCAGGCATGGGGAAGTGCCTGACCCCGGGTGACCGGCGCCAGTCTGCCGGCGCCACCTGGCCCGCGAAACCATTCCTTAAGACGTTTCACAGGTTTGCCTCAGGCTGATGTCAGGTACGAAGGCCAGTCTGAACACCAGAGGGCAAGCCCTCTTCTCCCCAAGACGTCTGGGCCCGGCACGGCCAGGCCCCGGGCCGGGCCCAGACACCAGGGAACATCTGCCGGAGCGAGTCTCCGCCGCACCCGTCCCGGGCCAGTCGCCCCACCCGTGCGTGCAGGCATTACGCCAAATTAGTGACGCTCTGATCGCGCTCTGTGCCTATTACTCAGCCTTAGATGAATTTTCAGGCTCGTGTGACAGAACGGGTCGCGTAGTGCCCAAGTGGTTCTTGGCCACTGTGACCTGACCTTATATGGTCGTCATCCAACATGAGTGAGCACGGTTTGTCGTTTTGTCACCCCGGAAGCCCGGGTTCACCTAGGGACGGTCGCATGATCAAGGGGTTCAAGAACTTCCTGATGCGCGGGGACGTCGTTGTGATTGCGGTGGGCCTGGTCATCGCCCTCGCGCTCAGCAACCTGGTCAGCGCGTTCACCAGCAACATCGTCAACCCGCTGGTCACCCGGGCCCAGGGTGGCCACTCGCTCGGGCTGGGTGTGCAGCTGGGCTCCGCCAACAACAAGGCCACGCTGGTCAACTTCGGCGCGCTGATCTCGGCCATCATCTACTTCGTCATCTTCATGGCCGTGGTCTACTTCGTCATCGTCGTGCCCTACCGCACGGTCCAGAAGCGCCGCGGCATCACCGTGTTCGGCGACCCGCCGCCGGTCAAGACCTGCCCGTCCTGCCTGTCGGCCGACCTGCCGGTGGCCGCGACCAAGTGCAAGTACTGCACCGTCGACCTGCCCGCCGAGGGCGCGGCGGTCTAGACCCGCCCGGCAAATCACCGCCCACCGTGTCCTGGACACGGTGGGCGGTTTGGTTTTTGTGGGTTTCGCGCGACGGGCGCTCCCGTCAACGCGGTCAGGCGACGCCGGGCGCGCCGGCCGGGGCGGGCTCGCGGGTGGCGAACGACAGCCGCCATTCCTCGTCGGCCTGGCCGTCGATCTCCAGGACCCAGGTGTAGCGGCCGCCCGCGGACAACTGCAGCACGGTGTTGAAGGCCACCGGCACGTTGATCTCGGTGCCCGGGGCCAGGCCCGCGGGCCGTCCCGCTTCGAACTGGCCGCCCGCCCGGACCTCCTGGGCCCCGTTCGGGCCCGGCTGGATGACGGCCGAGCCGTCCTCGTCGAGCAGCTTGAGCGTGAAGGCGATCTTCTCGTTGGTGTGCTGCCACGGAATGTGGAACAGCACCGCCACCCCGCACGCGACCGGGCCCGGCCCGCAGACCGACCAGCCGCCGCCGGAGATGAACAGCTTGCCGTCGGCGACCTGGGCGTGGTCCGCCAGCATCATCGTGACCCTCATGGATCAGTTACCCCTCAAGATGGGAAGACCGCGGAACGATCATCGGGAACGGAACAAAGAAATTACCGTGGCTGAGGTCAGCCGGTCCAGCCGGGCGGGATCTCACGGCCCCAGCCTGGCCCACCTGAGGACCGCTTGCGCAGGTCATCCCGGATCTCGTGGCCCAGTCGCCTGGTCTCTCTGCGGTTGAGCAGGGCCCCGGCCGCGGCGCCGGTCAGCAGCGGGCCCAGGGAGACCGCGCTGCGGCCGGCCCGGGCCGCGAGCCGGCGCTGCAGGCGGCGGGCCAGCGGGGAGCCCAGGGCCAGCACCACGCCGCCCGGGGTGAGCGCGACCCCGCGGCGGTTGGCCCAGGCGCCCACGTAGGCGGTCATGCGGCCGGGCAGGTCGCCCGGCGGGCGCATGCCGTACACCTCGTGCAGTTCGGCGATGAGCTTGATCTCGATGCCGACCAGGGTCAGCGTCTCGGTGACGATCTCGGCCGGGAAGGCGGGAGCGATCGGCAGCACCGACCAGACGCCCACCGTCGCGCCGACCGCGGCCGACGCCCGGGACGCGCCCTCGATGAGCGCGTCGGCCACCTCGTCGGGGGTCTTGCCCGGGAACTGGGCCTGCAGCCTGTCCCGGTCCCGGACCGGCAGTCGCGGGGCCAGGACCACCACTTCGTGCGCCAGCCACCGGCCGAACCGCATCCCACGCCCGGCCGCGCGCGGAGCCTGCCTCGCCACGCTCGAGCCCCGCACGGCCAGCCGCTTGCCGGTCTCCGCGCCGCGCCGGGCCAGCCCAGTACCTGGCACCCGGCGAGCCAGGCCGGCTCCTGGTGTGCGCCGGGCCAGGTCGGCGCTGCGCTGGCCGACCGAGGCCCCGCCCCGGCCGACGGCGGCGCCGCCGCGGCGGACGCGGGCCAGGGCCGACCGCGCGACGTCGGTCACCGGCCGGCTGGGCGACTCCTGCTCGGCGGACTCGCTGATCTCACCGACGGCGCTGGCCACGTCGTCCACGCGGATCACGTCCGCGCCCGGGGGCACGTCGTCGGCCGGGGTTTCGTCAGCCGGATGGCCGGGGTTGCTGGCGTTCATGCCCCACCCCTACCCGGCTGGACCCCGATCCCACCTGGACACCGGGTCCGCTCGCGGTCAGGTCTGGTCGACGGCGGGCTCGGGGTGCTCGGTGAGCAGCTTGAGCACCGCCTCCTCGGCCTGGCCATTGGTGGCCACGTCGCCGAACTCCTGGCCTTCGCCCAGTTCGGTCAGCGCGGGCGCGATCGTGATGTCCCGCTCGTAGAGCGAGATGATCCGCGGGTCGATGTAGGAGGCACGGGCCACGGCCGGGGTGTTGCCCAGGTAGGCGGCGACCTCCTGCACCACCCGGGCCACCGCCCGCTTGCGGGCCGACTCCGATGTGTCCGCACCCTCGGACACGGCCAGCCCCACCGCGGCCAGCACGGTGGCGTGCCAGGTGCGGAAGTCCTTGACCGAGTAGTCCCCGTCCGCGATCTCGCGCAGGTAGTCGTTGATGCCGGCCGCGCTGACGTCGTGCCAGCGCTGGCCGCTGCGGAACGCCAGCAGTTCATCCTCGGGGCTGCCCCGGCGGCGCTTCAGCCGGTTCACCACCGTGCAGACCTCGGGGTCGGCCACGGACTGCTCGCGGTGCTTGGACGACTTGCCGGTGTAGTCGAACACCAGTTGCCCGCCGTGGCAGGTCACATGCTCCTTGCGGATGGTGGCCAGCCCGAACGTGCCGTTCTCGGCCGCGTACTCCTCGCCACCGGCCCGGAAGAAACCCAGGTCGATCAGGCGGACGGCAGCGGCCATGACCCGGTCGTGCGACAGTTTGCCCCCGGCCAGGTGGCGCTCGACCACCTTCCGGACCTTGGGCAGGGCCCGGCCGAAGTCCAGCACCCGGTCGTGCTTGGCCTTGTCCCGTTCGGCCCGCCACAGGTCGTGGTAGCGGTACTGGCGCCGGCCCGCGGCGTCCGTGCCCACGGCCTGGATGTGACCGTCGGGCTGCGGGGAGATCCAGACGTCTTCCCAGGCCGGCGGGATGACCAGGGCCCGGACCCGGTTCAGGGTCTCCGGGTCGGTCAGCCGCGTGCCGTCGGCGGCGAAATAGCAGAAACCCTTGCCGCAGCGCCGGCGCCGGATGCCGTCCGAGGTCAGATCGCTGCGGATCAGCCCCTCGACCACATCGGCCGCGGCCGTCATGACGCGCTCCCCGGCCCGGCCCCGGTGCCGGCCGCGGTGTTCTCCGGCCCGGCCGGGGCCAGGATGTGGTGGTCGAGAACCGCGCTGGTCAGCAGTTCCTTGTAGCCGACCTCGTCGAAGAACACCGTGATCCGGTCACCCTCGTCGGCCAGCACCACGCCGCGGCCCCACTCCTGGTGTTCGACCCGCATGCCGGCCCCGAACGCGCCGTGGCCGCCCGCCGGGGTCGACCGGCCGGCGTCGCAGTTGTCGCAGCGGAGGCACGGGTCATCCGCGCCCTGGCCGAAGTAGCGCAGCAGGAACCGGCGCCGGCAGTCGGTCATGTCGGCGTAGCGGCGCATCATCTCCACCCGGGATCGTTCGACCGCGCGGTACTGGGTGGCGATCTCCAGGGCCCGGGCCGCGGCCTCGGCCGGGCCGGGACCGTCCGGGACCGGCTCGATCTCGCCGTTCAGTTGCTCGCCGTTCAGGCGCACCGCCCCGGCCGCCTCGAGCAGGTTGACCAGGCCGGTGAGCCGCCGTTCGGACAGGCCCGACCGCTCGGACAGGTCGGGCAGCGTGATCGGGGTCTGGGTGACCGCCGCCACCTCGGCCAGCAGGGTCTCGTCGGGCAGGCCACCGCTGAAGAACTGGCGCAGGCCGAGGTCTTCCGGCCGGTAGAACAAGATGGCCCGGGCGGGCTGACCGTCCCGCCCGGCCCGGCCGACCTCCTGGTAGTACTCGTCCAGTGACCCGGGGACCGAGGCGTGCAGCACGAAGCGCACGTCGGGCCGGTCGATCCCCATGCCGAACGCGCTGGTGGCGACGATCGACGCCCCGGCCGAGAAGATCTCCTGGGTCTCGTCCCGGTGGGCCCGGCTGAGCCCGGCGTGGTAGGGCCGCAGCCCCAGCCGGTCCGCGTACTGCTCGGTCTCCTCGCGGGTGGCGGCGTAGACGATGCCGGTGCCGTCCTGTTTCCCGGCCGTCTCCAGCACGGCGGCTTCCTTGTCGCCGGCCTCGTGGAACATCCGGACCGCCAGGTGGATCTCGGGCCGGTCGAACCCCCGGATGACCTGGGCCGGGTCCTCCAGGCCGAGCCGCCGGACGATCTCCTCCCGGACCGGCGGCGCGGCCGTGGCGGTCAGCGCGGCCACCACCGGACGTGGCTCCAGCAGCTTGATCACGTCGATGATCCGCAGGTAGTCGGGCCGGAAGTCGTGGCCCCAGGCGCTCACGCAGTGCGCCTCGTCCACCGCCAGCAGCCGCGGCGGCGCCTCGGCCAGGATCGCGCGGACGTCCTCGCGGGCCAGTTGCTCGGGGGCCAGGAAGACGAAGGCCACGTCGCCGGCCCGCAGCAGGTCGTAGGCGGCCGCGCGCTGGCGTTCCGAGGTGCCGCCGTTGACGGTGGCCGCGGTCAGCCCGTGCGCGGTCAGGTGCTCGCTCTGGTCCCGCTGCAGGGACAGCAGGGGCGAGACCACCACCGCCGGGCCGTCCAGCGCGAGGGCGGCCAGCTGATACACGGCGGACTTGCCCGCGCCGCTCGGCATGACGGCCAGGCAGTCCCGCCCGGCCGCCAGCGCCGCCACCGCGTCCTGCTGGCCGGGCCGGAGCTGGGGATAACCGAAGACTCGGGCCGCGACCTTCGATATATCAAAGATGCTCGACGTGGCCGGGCTCCTCACGCTAAGGGGACGTGCAACTTCCCCGCGGCCACCAGTCCTAACCAGTGACCGGGCTACCTGATCAGATTGTCCAGGTAGTGGGTGACCGGCGCGAGCCCGGTGTCCCGCCAGGCCAGGAAGAGCAGGGCCGCGGTCAGCAGCGGGGTGACGATCCAGTGCTCGGCGAACTTGCCGGTGGTGAACTGCAGGCCGTCCGGCAGCAGATGGAACTCTTCCCGGCTGACCGGGTACACGATCGGGCAGCCACCATGGGTGAGCATGTCCCCGGCGATGTGGGCGGCCGCGCCGAGCGCGATGCACAGCGGGGTCAGGGCCAGGCCGACGTGGAAGTAGATGGTGGCCGCGGCCGCGCCGACCCCCAGCGCGTCGCCGTGATGCCCGCCCACGTGCAGCGCGGCCAGCGCGGCCGACAGCAGCAGGGACAGGAACACCCCGAGCGCGATCTTTCCGGCCAGCGTGTGGTCGAAGTGCACCGCGACCCAGGCCCCGGCCGTGAAGACCAGCACCCCGAGGACGCTGTGGGTGCCCTTGCGGTGGCCGCCGCTCAGGTGGTGCACGATCCAGGCGAACGACTCGGTGAGGAAGCCGTAGGAGCGGGCGATGGTCGAGCCCGGCTCGTCGATGTCGGGCAGCACCCCCGCTCCCGCGGTCAGCACCAGGCCGGCCAGCAGTCCCGGCCCGGTGACGTGCAGCAGCGGCGCCACCGCGACGAAGGCGACCGCCCCGGTCAGCGCGTGGTCGTGACCCAGCATGACCGATGACCCCCCGGGCGGCGGTGGAAGAGAAGCGACTGTCATTGTGAACAAAGCGGCCGCCCGGGTCACGGTGACACGCCCGGCATCGGCCGGTTCGGCCGGAATCAGCGGGAAAGATCCGCTCCGCCAGGCACGAAGGGAATGATCATGGCTTCACAACCCGCGGCGACGTGGAAGCCGCCGTCCAAGAGCGAGCAGGACAGCGGCGACCTGAACGCTGAAGAGCGCAATGAGCTGCCGGACTCGGCCTACGCGTTCCCCGGGCAGCGCAAGGAGCCGCTGAACTCGGCCAGCCACGTGCGCAACGCCATCGCCCGCTTCGACCAGGTCAAGGACATCAGTGACGACGACCGGGCCCAGGCCTTCGCGAACATCAAGGCCGCCGCGTCCCACTTCGGCGTGGACCTGACCGAGCAGTCGTGGCACGACCTGATGCACTGAGCCCGGGGCGGGAGGGGGCGGGCGGGTTGGCCGGGGAGACAGCGCGCATCGAGTGGGTCGGGGACAGCTGCCGGCTGCTGGGCGCGATCGCCGCCGAGTTCGCCCGGGCCCGGCCCTTCGACGGCCTGACCATCGGCACCGGCATCCACCTGGAGCCGAAGACGGTGGCCCTGCTGCTGACCCTGGTGCGGGGCGGCGCCACCGTGGTGTCCACCGGCAACCTGTCCAGCACCCAGCCGGAAGCCGTGGCCTACCTGCGAGCCCGCCAGGTCGACGTGATCGGGGAGCGGACCACCGACCCGGCCGAGCACGACCAGTACCTGCGGGCGGTGCTGGCCCGCCGTCCGGACCTGCTGCTGGACAACGGCGGTGACCTGTTCGCCCGCTACCTGGAGGCGCCCTACCCCGGCCTGCTCGGCGGCACCGAGGAGACCACCTCCGGGCGGATGCGGCTGCGGCCGCTGGCCAGCCAGCTGGCCCGGCCGGTGCTGGTCATCAACGACAGCCCGATCAAGCAGTTCGCCGAGAACGAGCACGCGGTCGGGCAGAGCGTGCTCGAGTCCTACCTGCGGATCACCAACCGGATGACCAACGGACGCCGGGTCACGGTGTTCGGCTATGGGGCCTGCGGGCAGGGGGTGGCGGCCAACTTCCGGGCCGCGCACGCGCTGGTCTCGGTGGTCGAGGTCGACCCGGTGGCCCGGCTCCGGGCCAGCCTGGACGGGTTCGCGGTCCCGGACCGGGCCACGGCGCTGCGGCGGGCCGACGTGGTGGTCACCGTGACCGGGGCCGCGGCCGTGGTCACCGCGGCCGACCTGGACCTGCTGCGGGACGACGTGGTGCTGCTGAACGCCGGTCACTTCCCCCGTGAGATCACCGTCGACGCCATCGCCGCCTCGGACCACGTGGCCGCGCGGGAGGAGACGGGGGAGGGCATCACCACGTTCCGGCTCACCGACGGCCGCCGGATCCGCCTGCTCACCCAGGGCCACATGGTCAACCTGTCTGGACCGCGGCCGCTGGGGAATTCGATCGAATCCATGGACCTGGGGTTCGCGCTGCAGTCCCGCTGCCTGGAAGCGGTGGCCCGCGGCGCGGTCGGCCCGGAGCACGCCGTGGTGCCCGTGCCCCGCTCCATCGACGAGGATGTGGCCGCCTCCTACCTGGACGTCTACGGCCGCACCAGCCTGGAGGAGTGAGCCATGATGCCGGATATCTACGACCCTCAGGCCTGCCGCCTCCCGGACGGGCGGAGCCTGTCCTACTGCCTGTTCGGCCCGGCCGACGGTGCCCCCGTGGTGTTCTTCTACGGGACGCCCGGCACCATGTACCTCGCTCCGGACCGGCTGCCGCTGCTCGATGAGCTGGGGGTCCGCCTGCTGGTCATGGACCGGCCCGGGTACGGCGCGTCGACCCGGCAGCCGGGCCGCAGCGTGGCCGCGGTCACCAGTGACCTGGCCGCCCTGGCCGATCAGCTGGGCTGGGGTCGTTTCGCGGTCTGGGGCGGGTCGGGTGGCGCCCCGCACGCCCTGGCCTGCGCCGCCCACCTGGGTGACCGGGTCACGCGCTGCGCCAGCGTCGTGGGCCCGGCGCCGTTCGGCGGCGACGGGCTGGACTGGCTGGCCGGGATGTCGGCGCTCAACGTCGAGGAGTTCACTCAGGCCCAGTCGGGGGAGGTGGCCTACCGGCCGATGGCCGAGCGACTGGCCCGCGAGGCCGTCGCGGCCGTCCGGAATGGACGCCCGGCCGTCGCCGACGACTACGACCTCCCCGAATCCGACCGGGCCCAGCTGGCGGCGCGGGCCGGCTCGGCCGGGGCCCTGTTCCGGGCCGAGGCCGCCTACACCGGCGGAGTCGACGGGTGCGTCGACGACATGCTGGCCTTCACCCGCCCGTGGCAGTTCAGCGTGGCTGACGTCCGCGGGCCGGTGTCCATCTGGTACGGCCCGACCGACGTGCTGGTTCCCCGGGCCCACGCCGACTGGCTGCTGGCCCACATCCCCGGCGCCGAACCGCACGAACTGTCCGGCGGCCACCTGCTGGCCGAGCAGGACTCGCGTCAGATCTACCGCTGGCTGCTCGGCTCCTGAACCGGTCCGGGCGCTGCGATGCGGGCTGGGCCGGGCCGCGCCGGGTTAACTTAGCTCCGTGGTGATCGTCTTTGCCCTTCTGGCTGCGCTGTGCAATGCCGTCAGCGTGACCACCCGGCACGTCGCCAGCGTGGCCGACCCGCACCGGTCGGCGGGCTGGCGGCTGATCATCTACCTGCTGCGCAACCCGGTGTGGCTGCTGGGCTGGGCCGCCCAGGCGGGCGCGTTCGTGTTCCAGGCGCTGGCTCTGCACAACGGTGAGATCTCCGTGGTGCAGCCGCTGCTGGTCGTCGAGCTGGTCATCACCCTGGTTCTGCGCCGGGTCTGGATCCGCCAGCAGATCCGCCCGGCCGCCTGGAGCGGCGGCGGCCTGGCCTGCCTGGGCCTGGCCGTGTTCCTGGGGGTCAGCGAGCCCCAGGGCGGTCAGCTCAACCCGACCAGCGGCCACTGGGCCGCGGCCATCATCGCCTGCGCGGCCGCGATCGCGGTCCTGATGGCCCTGGGCCGCCTGGGCGGGGCGGGGTTGCGGGCCGGGCTGTGGGGGGCGGCCGCCGCCACCGCCTGGGCACTGGTCGCCGCGTTCATCAAGACCACCACCGACACCATCACCCGGTTCGGCGTGGGCGGGATGTTCACCCACTGGCCCGTCTACGCTCTCGCGGTCTGCGGTCTGGCCGGGGTGCTGCTGGAGCAGTGGGCCCTGCAGGCGGGTCCACTGCGGGTGTCGCAGCCCTTCCTGGTCATCGTCGATCCACTGGTCAGCATCGTCTTGAGCGTGTGGCTCTTCGGCGAGCACTTCGTCCCCGGCGCGCTCACGGTGACCGTGGCGGTGCTCGCCTTCGCCGTCATGTGCGCCGGCGTCGTCCTGCTGACCCAGACCGCCCCCGCCACCATGGAACCGGCGGCGGCCGGGGGATAGCGTCATGGCGTGGAGATCATCGAGGCGGCCGGCCAGTTCACGGACCCAGGCGACACCGGCGCCGACTACGTGGAGCACCTGCGCCGCCCCGATCTGAGCGTCGGCACCTACTCCCTGCGCCCCGGCGCCGTCGACACCCAGAGCCCCCACACCGAAGACGAGATCTACGTGGTCACCGCGGGCCGCGGCCAATTCACGGCCGGCGGCCGGACAGTGGACATCACAACCGGCAGCACCCTGTTCGTCCCCGCCCACGAGGTCCACTTCTTCCACGACATCACCGAAGACCTGGCCCTGCTGGTGTTCTTCGGCCCGGCGGAAGGCTCCCGCGGCTGACCTGGGCTTGACTAAATGCCCCGCCCGCGGGTCGACGCGTTTACCCGATCTGTGATGACAGTTAGTCAGCACTCCAGGTCTTGCATAATTCGAATTTCAGGAGCAAGGTGACAAACGTACGGTACCTGGCGATGTCGTCCCATCTGCCAGCATGCCGGTGTTCGAGTCGAAAGCTCAGGCCTGGGGGGGCTATGTGCCGACGCTGGATTTCGATCTGCCCACTCTTAATCGTTCTGTTGCCATTTGCCCTATTCACCGCCTTCGTCCGCCAAACGTCCAATCCAGCCGCGGCGGAGGCAATCCAGCTTGCCGCATTCGTTAAGCCAAAGCCGAGCCCATGCGCCACCGCCGACGCACTCCGTACGGCTGGGCTGCTGACGGAGGCGCACGACCGTTACCTATCGTTGCTGAGCCAGGCGGACGCCAAAGATTGCGCGGTCACCGGGCTAAAACTCACGGCCGAGCGCGGTGCGGCGGCGGCCGGACTGGAAGCCAACGGTGATGCGGCCGCGGCCGCGGGGGCCATGTCCGATGCGAATTCCTATTACACCAGGGCCCTCGCCCAGGACCGCGGAAACCAGGCCGCACTGGCGGGGCTGGAGAAGCTGGATAAGCAGCAGCCGGACAGCATTCGCCAGGCGCGCGACCACTGGAATCAGATTATCGCCAACACGCTCGTGCCGATCGGTCAATTCTTCCTGTGGTTCCTGGCCGTGTTCGCCGGGATGTACATCCTCTACCTGCTGACCCGTGTTGCCTCCCGGTGGATGTGGATCAAAGTCATGCCCCCTATGCCCGCCTGGCAAGGAAGGATCAAGGTTTCTGCCCTTTCCTGCTTCGGCCTGGCCCTGGCGGCGATTGGCGGCACCGCTTACCTGGGAGTATCTGGCCATCAATCCGGGTCGGCGGCTGGCGACTGGTGGCTCGTGCTGCTGGTCGCGAACGGGCTGCTGGTCATCATCGGCTGCTTGCTTTCGGCCTGGTACCTGCGCTCCGGATCCGTTGTGCAATTCAGCGTGACCAATGAATCCGGCAGCGCCGACAATACGGCGTGCGCCTTTCTGGCTGGCCGCCTCCAGACGCTGGGCGCCAAACCGCCACGCGGCTTTGACCTGCCCGAGGGCACGGACGTCACCTCCCTCACCAACGTGCTGACGTTGCTGCCTGGTGGGGGGATGCTCTCGGCCCTGGCCAGCCTGCTGCAGGCCAGGGTGCCCACGGCGCCGTGGCGCGCTGTCGTGACGCTTGTGGACAAAGAACGATTTCTGGTGACGCTGCACCGCAATGGGCGATTGGTGGACACCATCCTCGCCGACCGGGAAGCGCTGTTCTTCCCCAACCTGGTTTCCGGACAGGATCCGCCACCTGCCGCCGCCTACGCTGAGCTCATCGACCGGTGTGACCTGCTGACCATCGCCGCCGCGGTCATCTTGGTCAACATGGCCATGGCCGATGAGCGCTCGCCGCTGCGCAGGGGGCTCAACGGCGCGACGGACTGGAGGAGCGTGGCTGGCCAGGTGCTGGCCACCGGGCAGGGACTCAGCGGTAACGAAGATTTCGGCAAGGCGCTCCTGGAACGGGCCGTGGACATCGATCCGGGGAACCTGTCTGCCCGCGTGGCCAGGGTCAACATGGACGGGCGCCGGGCCAGCGACGCGGAGAGCCGGCGAGACTTCGCCACCCGGATCAGTGACCTGGCCGAGGTGCCCGTGCTGCGGGAACCCGGATATGAGGCCCTGCGACTGCGCGTCCTTTACAGCTCAGCGGCGGGCTGGTCCAACGTCTACCTCGATGACCGGTCCAGCCAGACCTGGTGTCGCGCGCGCGACTGGACGGCGCGGTTCATCGGGGAGTTGTACGACATCACCGAGACACGGCGATCCAGCCGCGGGAAAGCCGCGCAATCGCTGGCTGAGCTTTTCCGGCCGCAGGCGTACATCCTGTGGACGGCTCTGGGCGGATTCGACGCCGGTCCTCCGCCACCAGGATTCGGCTCGGTCGATCAGGCGAAGATCCGGGCCGCGGTCAGCGGCTGGGAACCTGTCGGGGCACAAACGTCCGCCATCTCCTACGCTGAGGCGTGCTACCAGGCGGTGCGAGAACAATACGCGGCCGCGCTGTGCAGCTTGCGCCGCGCCGTCGAGGTCGACGATGGCCTGCGTACGTGGGCGCAGAGCGATCCGTCCTTTACGGGGCTGCGAGCGAACCGCCCGCAGGAGTTTCTCGCGATCGTCGGAGTCCGCCCGCCCGGCACTTTCACCGAAGTCGGGCCCATGGCCAGGTACGTGAAGCAGTTGAGTGACGTTGGCGTGCACAACGCCGTCGACCTGAACGCCCTGACCTGTGACGATGCCAAGCTGAAGCTGTTCGCCCAGGCCGTCGGCGTCCCGGAACTCGTGGCCGGACGCTGGCGTAACATCGCGGGACTGGCCACACTCCCCAGAGGGCCGGAACCAGGTCAGCTCAATCTGCTGGTCACGGTGGGGGTCGATTCCATCGGCGCGCTTCGGGCGGCGGTGGAGAAAGACCTCGCCCGACTGCTGCGTGACCTTGCCGCCGCCGGCATGTATACCCCCACGTCATTCCGCACCGAGGACCTGACCCGGTGGGCTTACGCCCCGCAGCCGACGCCGGCGGCCGCTGCCCGGAGGTAACCATTGCCGGGTGGTCTGCCGCGACTGGTGGGGCGCCAGGGACTCGAACCCTGAACCCACGGATTAAAAGTCCGCTGCTCTGCCATTGAGCTAGCGCCCCGATGGCGCACGGCGGCGCCACCAAGAAGAGTACCGACGATCTCGGGTGAACGCAGCGGCCCGAGGGCCCGCAAGCCAGCCCGAGGGCCCGCAGGACGGCCCGGGGCGCCGCTCCGCCGGTCAGCGGTAGGCCGAGATTCCGGTGATGGCCTGCCCGATGGCCAGCATGTGGATCTCCTCGGTGCCCTCGTAGGTCAGCACGGCCTCGAGGTTGTTGGCGTGCCGGATGGCCGGGTACTCCAGGGTGACCCCGTTGGCCCCCAGGATCGTGCGGGCCTGGCGGGCGATGTCGATGGCCGTCCGGACGTTGCTCATCTTCCCCAGGCTGACCTGCTCGGGACGTAGCGGCCCCGCCTCCTTCAGCCGCCCCAGATGCAACGCCAGCAGCTGAGCCCGGCCCAGGTCGGACGCCATCCAGGCCAGCTTGCCCTGGGTCAGCTGGA
Organism: Streptosporangiaceae bacterium; assembly: GCA_036521155.1. Classification (GTDB taxonomy): domain Bacteria; phylum Actinomycetota; class Actinomycetes; order Streptosporangiales; family Streptosporangiaceae; genus Bog-532. Next base: position 4,039 of record DATDIH010000013.1, on the reverse strand, counting down.
AGCCGCCGATCGGCTTGCCGAACTGCTCGCGCGAGCCCGCGTAGGCCACGGCCGCCTCGAAGCAGGAACGGGCCGCGCCGGTGACGCCCCAGAGGATGCCGTACCGGGCCTCCGACAGGCAGGACAACGGGCCCTTGAGCCCTTGCACCCCCGGCAGCATGGCGTCGTCCGGCAGCCGAACATCATCAAAGTGCAGCTCGGAAGTGATGGACGCCCGCAGCGCCATCTTCTTGTGCATGTCGTTGGTGGTGAAGCCGGGGGCGTCACGCGGGACCAGGAAGCCGCGCACGCCCTCTTCGGTGGAAGCCCACACCACCGCGATGTCGGCGATGCTGCCGTTGGTGATCCACATCTTGGACCCGGACAGCAGCCAGTCCGAGCCGTCGCGGCGGGCCCGGGTGTTCATCCCGGACGGGTCCGAGCCGTGGTCGGGCTCGGTCAGGCCGAAGCAGCCGACGGCTTCGCCGGTGGCCATCTTGGGCAGCCACTCTTCCTTCTGCTCATCCGATCCGTACTTCCAGATCGGGAACATGGCCAGCGATCCCTGCACCGAGACCGTGCTGCGCAGCCCGGAGTCGGCGGCTTCCAGTTCCCGGCAGGCCACGCCGTAGGCGACCGCCCCCATTCCGGCGCATCCGTAGCCGGTCAGGTGCATGCCCAGCAGGCCCAGTTTGCCCAGCTCAGGCATTAGATCGCGGGGGACCGTGCCGGCTTCGAACCAGTCGGCGATGTGGGGCTCGATCCGGTCGGCGGTGAATTCGCTCACCGTGTCGCGGACCAGGCGCTCGTCGGGGGTGAGCTGGTCATCGATGCGCAGCAGGTCGGCGGCGGGGGTGGCGGATGGCATCGGCACGTCCTCTCTCGGCTCGCTGCCCCCAGGGTATTTGCTACCCGGGAAATCCCTATGTCACAAGGCCCGCTGTCACAAGGCCCGCCCCGGGGGCATGATCAAAGCCATGAGTGAGAACAATGGCCACGGCGCCGCTCCGGCCAGGAAGCTGGTCCGGCGCCGGGAGGGCCGGCTGGTGGCCGGGGTCTGCGCGGGCCTGTCCGCTTATTCCGGGATCGACGTCAACCTGGTCCGGCTGGGTTTCGCGGTCTTCACGATCTTCTGGGGCCTGGGCGCCCTGATCTACCTGCTCGCCTGGGCCGTGATCCCGGAAGAGGGCGAGAACTCGTCCATCGTCGAGGGCCTGATCAACAAGACCCGCTAGCCGCAACCAGCAAGACCGCTAGTCGTCGGCGGCGGTCTGGGCCCGCGCGGCCGCGATCACCTCGCCGCGGCGCAGCGTCCAGCTCATGGCCAGGATGACCGCGGCGCACAGGCCCAGCATCCCGGACAGTCCCACCGCGACCGGCGCGCCCACGGCGCTGGCCGCCGCGCCGCCGGCCAGGATGCCCAGCCCCTGCACGGCCAGCAGCCCGGACTGGGCCAGGCCGAAGGCCCGGCCCCGGCCCGATGGGGTGAGGCTCTGCACGAACGCGGCCGCCGCCGCCAGCTGGTAGGCCTCACCCGCGCCCGCCAGCGCCCACAGCACCAGCACCACCCACAGCGGCGGGGAGAACGCGCTGCCGATCAGCGGGGCGCAGGACGCCATGGCCAGCCAGCCCATGATCCGGAGCCGCCCGGACGGCGTCACCAGGCGGCCGAACGCGAACGAGCCCACCACCACACCCACGGGCATGGCCGCCATCAGCAGGCCGACGGTCAGCGCGTCGCCGTGCAGCGAGTGCGCGTACGGCGCGGCCAGGCCTTCCGGCACGATGCAGAAGCCGGCCAGCCAGCCGAACAGCACCAGCGTGCGCAGCACCGGGTCGCCGAACACCATGGCCATGCCGTCCCGGGACACCGCCCACAGCGACGGGCGCTGGCCCGGCTCGCGGTCCGGCGCGTCGCGGCGTTTGACCCAGCCGGTGACGATCACGGCCGACAGCAGGAACGTCACCGCGTCGGTGGCCAGGGTCCGGTACGGGTTGAGCACGGCCACCACCGCCGCCCCGGCCACGAAGCCCACGACCTGACTGGCCTGGAAGCTGATGTTCCCGATGGCCGACCCGACCACGAACTTGTCCCCGCGCAGGATGTCCGGCAGCAGCGCCGACCGGGCCGAGGTGAACGGGGCGCCCAGCAGCACGGTGAAGAACAGCAGCCCGCACAGGCCGGCGAACGGCATGCTGGGGATGGCCATCAGCGACACCAGCCCGGCCCGGATCAGGTCGCAGGCGATCATGACCCGGCGCCGCGGGAACAGGTCGGCCAGCCCGGACAGCAGCGGGCCGCCCGCGATCGGCGGCAGGTAGGTCAGCGCGTAGGCCAGCGCGGTCAGCAGCGCCGATCCGGTCCGGTGGTACACCAGCACCGCGATCGCGACCTGCGCGAACTGGTCTCCGGCGTACGAAAGCACCTGGGCGAACCACACCCCGCGGAACTCGCGGATCGCGAACACTTCGCGATACGTGGCCTGCTTCTCGGGGGCCCGCCGGTGCCGTCCGTGGCCCTGCTCGTCCTCGAGGCCCGCTTCATTTCTAATGTCGTGGCGTGACTCTTCCCGGGCCGGCGCGGCGTTCCACACCCCGTCGTCCCGTGGCGCGGCGTCCACCCCGGCCCGTGGCCCGGTCTCGGCTCCGTAACCGCTGATGTCGTGCGGGCGGGGTGCCGGCGGCCTGCCCCCGGGCATGCCCCGATGGGCCGCGCCGCGGTCCGGAGCCGGTGTGCCCGGCGATCCTAGCGTCCCGGGTCCCGGGCGCCTGTGTGGCGACACGCGCTACCTGCGCTCCCCGCACGCCTGCATGGTCTGTTCCCCCTATGTCGGCTGGGCGGCCGTCACGCTGGCCGGTGGTGGTGGCCAATGTGACGTGGATCACTTTCTTGGTGTCGATGCGTTACCCCTCTGTTGCATACCGTGGCGAACATTAGCCTCGTTGGCAAGGGGACCGTCACCCATCGCCCCGGCCTTCCCTGTCACACCCCTCGTGACCTGCAGTGTTCCCCACGCGAAGTCTGGCCAAGCGTTACCCGCCCGTGATGGTTGGCCAGCCCCGGCCGGGCGGCATCCGGTCCCGGTAAACTGGCTGACGTAGCGTTTTGCTGACTGGTGCCTCCGTCCCCTATGCTGGCGAAGTCCCCGACGGCAGACGCCACGGTAACGGCAGCAACACTCGCCGGGCCCCCATCGTCTAGTGGCCCAGGACACCGCCCTTTCAAGGCGGCGGCACGGGTTCGAATCCCGTTGGGGGCACCTGCTGGCATAAGCTGGCAGACGCAAGGTCCTGTAGAGCAGCTCGGAGTGCTCGCCACCCTGTCAAGGTGGAGGTCGCGGGTTCAAATCCCGTCAGGACCGCTCTGGGGAGAGCGGCGGTACCGTCAGCCCCTATGGTCAGGTAGCTCAGTTGGTACGAGCGTCCGCCTGAAAAGCGGAAGGTCGGCGGTTCGACCCCGCCCCTGACCACCCTGTTCTCGCTTGCTTAACGCCCGGTTTTTTATGAGCCGGGCGTTTTTTTCGTATCTCAATTATCGGCCGTGCCATGAGCGAACAGCGCGCAGTAGACGGCACCCGCCGTTGAACCTGTCCCAGATGGTGCGTGGAATCGCCATGCAGAGAAGTGTCATAGTCAGCGCGGCCGGGGCACGCATAGCCGTCCATCAGTTCTCGCTCTCAGGGCCTACTGACTAACCGGTACTTGCGAAGGCAGCTAGCTTCTTAACCAGCTGGGTCTCAATCGAGTAGTCGCGGCATGCCAACCGGTGGCATCTATATCTGTTGCAAGAAGTGGTCTGGATCGTGGTATCGACCCCAGATGCCGCCAGAGCGAGATATCGACCTTTATGTGCCGTTCGAGCAGCTAGTGAACGTGAGAGTGCCTGGTCGACCGGCGGCCTGCCCGCCTGGGCCGTCTGTGTGTGTCGCGAAGGGTTCCGTGCAAGAAGAGCGGCATGATTCGGATATGACTCGAGGACGTAGAGCGCTCGTAGCTGTTGATCTGCTCGCAGCTGGAGCAGCCTCAGCGTGCGTCGGGAAGAGCCAGCCCCTTATGGTGC
>DATDIH010000012.1:0-58867 GCA_036521155.1 Streptosporangiaceae bacterium | reverse complement strand
CAGTAGACCGCCCCGCGGGGCGTCTGCAGTACCTTGCCCGCGCCGCAGATGATCTGCCGGGTGACCAGGAACGGGATCAGCGCGTCGGCCAGCCGGCCGAACTCGCCGTGCCGGCCGACGCTGTAGTTCTCGTGGCAGCCGTAGGAGTTGCCGGCCGAGTCGGTGTTGTTCTTGAACAGGTAGATGTCCCCGGCGATGCCCTCCTCGCGCAGCCGCCGGTCGGCGTCGACCAGCAGGCCCTCCAGGATCCGCTCGCCCGCCTTGTCGTGCGTCACCAGGTCGACCAGGCTGTCGCACTCCGGCGTGGCGTACTCCGGGTGGCTGCCCACGTCCAGGTACAGCCGGGCGCCGTTGCGCAGGAACACGTTGCTGCTGCGGCCCCAGGACACCACCCGCCGGAACAGGTACCGGGCCACCTCGTCCGGCGACAGGCGCCGCTGCCCCCGGAACGTGCAGGTAACGCCGTACTCGTTCTCAAGCCCGAATATCCGCCTGTCCACGCGATCAGTCCTCACCAGTCAACCGCGACGTACCTGGTCTCCGTGAACTCCAGCAGCCCGTCATGGCCGCCCTCACGGCCCAGCCCGGGCTGCTTCACGCCCCCGAACGGCGCGGCCGGGTCGGACACCACACCGCGGTTGATGCCGACCATCCCGGCCTCCAGGGCCTCCGCCACCTGCAGCGCCCGCCGCAGGTCAGCGCTGTAGAGATAGGAGACGAGGCCGTACTCGGTGCCGTTGGCCAGCGCGATGGCCTCGTCAGCGCGCGCGAACCGGACGATGGGCGCGACCGGCCCGAAGATCTCGTGGCGCAGGATGCCGGCGCCGGCCAGGACGTCGTCGAGCACGGTGGCCGGGCAGAAGTAACCGGGCCGCCCGGGCGCCTCGCCGCCCCGGACCACGCGGCCGCCGTCGTCCGCCGCGGACGTCACCAGGCGCGCCACCTTGTCCCGCGCTGCGGCGTTGACCAGCGGCCCGAGCTCGACGCCGTCCTCCAGGCCGGGACCCAGGCGCACGGCCGCCAGCCGCGTGGGCACCTCAACGCCGGCGATCGCCGCCAGGTCGCTGCCCACGTGTCCTCCATACCCTGCTCAGCCATCCCGCGGGGCCGCGCATTCCCCCACACTACTTCCGCGGCGGACCCGCGCCCCATCGCGCGCGGCCCGGCGCGTGTCAGGGGCAGGCCCCGGCCCGGCCCGCATAGCGACGTGCTGCAAACCTGGCAGGGCTCCTGAGCGTCTGCGCCCGCGGACCTTAGCCCCAGGTTCCCAATGCGTCCGGGTCCTTCCCGCACGGCCGCGGCTCGTGGCAGAACTCAGCCTCAGTGTCGCACCGAGGTCATCCGACGCAGCAGCACAGATCGCCCCGCACTGCGCGGCCGCCACCGCAGCCGCTGGCGCGAGTAAGCCATTCAGAACGGCGGCGATGCGCGCGGTGATGTGGACCAGCACCTGTCACAGAACGTGACTGCGCCTACGGCAGGCGCGGCACGCCGTACGATCCGGCCGAGCGCTTTCGCACATATGGCACGCGGCTCAGGAGCCCGTCGCTGTGTACGGCTCCTACTTGGGACGACTCTCCATGGAAACGCAGTTGCTGGCGAGGGTATGGAGGGCCTGGTTTGCGGCCATCGCATGGACATCGCCGTCCGAGTGATCCCTGTTCTCGACATCCTCCCGATCGGCGCTGCTGGCGCGTCCGGGGCAGCGGTTTTCAAGATCACGGCGAGCGGTGCCCGACTTGGCTCTTTTCGAGGGACGCTTCAGCTTCGGGGCATATCTGGGCTGGCTGCGAGTATCGCCGTCTCCAGGTCCGGACCACGGCCCAACACACGGACTTAGACAGCCAATCCCTCTTGTGCGCCCGGCCGTTGTTCCGCTTGCGGCATCGGTCAGCGTGGGCGGAGGCTGTCGAGGAAGAAGCGGGTGCGCCGGTCGTAGTCTTGACGGGCGGGTCTGGGCAGCTTGCGGAGGGCGAGCCCGTTGCCTACATCGGCGTAGTAGAGGTCCGCGGCGGTGAAGTCCTGGCGTATCACCCCGGCATCGTGGCCTCGCTGGACCAGGCTGGTGGTCATGTCGATGGCTGCGCTGGCGATCGCGGCCAGCTGCCCGGACTCTGGGTAGGTCATCAGCAGCGCGTCGGTGAAGGCGGGTTCGCGGTATTGCAGGTCACGCCTGTCGGTGACGTAGGTGGCGACGGACTGCCAGGGGTCTGCCACCTGCAGGGCCTTGTCCATGATCGCGTGCATCTCGGCGGCGACGAGCTTCCCGATCACGGCGTCGATGAGGCCGGCCCGGCCGCCGAACCGGTTGTAGATGGTGGCCTTGCTGACCCCGGCGGCAGCGGCGATCGCCTCCAGCGGGGTGTCCAGCCCGCGGCCGCGGAACGCGGCGATGGCGGCAGCACGGATCTGGGCCACGTTGCGGGCGGCATCGGCGCGCAGGGGCGCGCCCGGCACCTGGGCGGCTTCCCGGTCTCCCGGCGGGCCAGTCCTCGGGCTCATCCGTCCGTCCTGAACAACTTGACTCCAGAGTTAACTTGACCATAGGGTCAACTTAACCTTCGGGTCAAGTTAACCGCAGTGTCGAGCACAGGAGCAGGCCGCCATGCCCCCGTCCATCGTCGTGCTCGGAGCCGGTCCCGGCCTGGGCCGGGCCGTCGCCCGCCGCTACGCGCGCGCCGGCTACACCGTCGTCCTGGTCGCCCGCCGCCAGGCGCCGCTGGAGGAACTGGCCGCGGACCTGGCCAGCACCGGCGCGACCGCGCACGTCTTCACCGCCGACCTGTCCGACACCGACGCCGTGCCACAGTTGGCTGGGCAGATCCGCGGCGCGGTCGGCGACCCCGGCGCGCTCTACTACGGTGTCTCCGCCGGCGGGTTCATTCCGGTCGCCGCCTTGACTCCCGAGCGTGCCCAGGCGCTCATGCCGCTGGCTCTTTACTCGCTGCTGGCCCTGGTGCAGGAGTTCCTGCCGGCCATGCTCGAACGAGGAGACGGCGCCATCTTGAGCGCGCAAGGCGCCAGCGCCGTGCGGGGCATGCCGCACATCTCCGGCGGGTTCGCTCTGGCCGCGCAGCGCAACTACCTGCAGTCACTGCACGCCGCGGTAGCCGGCAAAGGCGTCTATGTCGGCGGTCTCTACATCGGCGCGGCCATCAAGCACACCCCCTTCTATGAACGGCGGGAGGCGGAAAGGGCGGCCGGAACCCCCGTGCCGGACATACCCGAGGTTGACCCGGACGATCTCGCCGGGCTTCTCTGGACCATGCACAACACGAAGAGCCAGCCGGAAGCCACCTACCCCGCCGGCCTCTCCGGCCACTGAGCAGCCCGGCGACAGGCGCCTGGGCGCCGGTCCGTGCCCTGTCCAGGAGCCACGGTGCTTTGCCCACCGACACCGGGAGACCAGGCTGACGCACAACTTCGCGGGGCGGCGGCCTTGCGGGACCTTCATGCGCAAGCTGACCAATGGGCGCCCCTGAGACACCCCTCCGCCGGATACGGCCGGGGACGAGCGCGACGGCGCTCATCCCGGCCGGAACCCGTGTTGCGCTACCTCGCCGTAGTACCGGCCACTCGCCGAGCCTCCGGCCCGGCTCGCTGGGCCGGTCAGACCGACTCGCCGCAACCCTCTAACTGATCCTGGACCGGCCCAGGCTGAAGGCTTCGTGCCGGACGTGATCGCTCTGGCCGAGGAAGGCCTTGAACTCCCCGAGCCGGTAGGCGGGCTCGTCCGGCCCGGCCGCGACCTCCACGTGGAAGTCGCGGCCGAGGTCGGCCAGTCGCCGCCGCACGGCCGGCCCGCTCAGCCGGGGGCCGGGCCGTCCGTGCGCCGCGGTGACGATCTCGCTCACGGTCATGAAATCCGCCCGCCCCCGGAGCACCGCGAACACCGGGTCGTGCACGTGGGCCGAAGCCTCCGCATCCAGGGCCAGCGGCTCACCCTCGTGCCGCAGGGCCTGGCCGATGGCGTGCCCGACCGCCTCGGCCACCGGGGGCGGGAACGCGTTCCCGACCTGGCGGTAGCGGGCCGTCTTGCGGCCGGAGAACTCCCAGCCCCAGTCGTCCTGCCAGCCCTGCAGCCGGGCCACCATCTCGCAGGTCAGCTTGGGGGCCAGCGCCGGGTCGTCGTCCGGCCCGGGTGGCTGGTCGGCCAGGCCGAGGGCGTCCACCCCGAGCTCGGCCCAGGCCCGCTTGGCCCGGGTCGGGCCGAGGTCGGCGCCGCCGTGCTTCTTCGACCCGCCCACGATGGTGGGGGCGATGCCGCCGGCCCGCCGGACCCACCGGTCGGTGCCGGGCCAGCCCCGGGCTCCCATCAGGTCGCGCAGGGTCTCGCCCACGGTGCGCGGCGGAACCGCAAGCGGAGCGGGCCACCGGAACCAGGGCGCGTCCTCGGCCTGGACCGCGACCAGCACGAACCGCGGGCGCAGCTGGGGGACGCCGAAGTCGGCGGCGTGCAGCAACTGCCAGCCGGGCACGTAACCGAGCTCGCGCAGCCGGTCCAGCACGTGCTGCCGGTAGGCGGCGAACCGGGTCAGGCTGAGCCCGCGCACGTTCTCCAGCAGCAGCGCGCGGGGCCGGATCTGCCCGCACAGCTCGACCGCCCAGGCGAACAGGTCCCGCTCGTCGGTGGCGCCCAGCTGCCGGCCCGCCACCGTGAACGGGGGACAGGGCACGCCACCGGCCAGCAGGTCGACCCCGGCGTAGGCTTCGGGCTCCCACACGGCCCGGTCGGCCACGTCGCCCTGGGCCACCTTCCAGGCCGGCCGGTTGGCCCGCAGGGTGGCGCAGGCCGAGCCGTCCAGCTCGACGGCCAGCGCGTGCTCGAAGCCGGCTCGTTCCAGGCCCAGCGCCTGCCCGCCGGCTCCCGCACAGATCTCGACCACCTCAAGATCCGTCACGCGGGCCCTCCTCCTGCTGCTGTGCCTGGCCCCAGTGTGGCGCAAAGGCGTCCCGGTCAGCGGGTTTCGGCGCGCACCGGCACCCGCGTGTCCCGATGGACGTTAGCGGTCCCCGCTGACAATCGGGCCGGCAATCGGGGCCGGAGTCAGCTGACCGGGCGGGACCGCCGGGCGGCCCGGATCCGGGCTCGCGGCTCCGGCTTGCGCTCGAGCTCCTCGGGCAGCCGCAGCAGCGAGTTGGCCGTGCTGTCCACGACCTCCTCGGCCATGTCGATCACCCGGCGACCCCGGGTCCGCGATGCGTTCCGCAGCAGATCGAACGCGTCACGCGTGCGCAACCGGTGCCGTTCGGCCAGCACCCCGATGGCCTGCTCGACCCGCACCCGGGCGGTCAGCGCGTGCTCCAGCTGAGCCACGGTCACCGCCAGGCGGGCCGCCTCATCCTCCTCGGCCGCCTCACCCAGTGGATGCGCGGGCCGCGACGCTGGCTTGCTGGCCGCGCCCGGCTCCGAGGACGCCAGGTCAGCGGCGAGCAGATCGGCCAGCACCATGGCGCTGGTCAGATCGGGTGCTGCCTCGTCCCCTACGATCCAGCCCCGTCCGGATCGGCGGACGACAGTCTCGCCCGGCTTGGTCCCGCTCATGTGCGGCTGCCCTTCTCAACCCCTCCCCGAACTGCCTGCCGCGCGTTTAGCAGCGCCCGGCCCGGCTGGGGTAGTCAATTGCGAAGCCCCGTGTGGCACCCATGAATATAGCGGAGGCAACCAAGTCACCACCGGCTTGCTGACCTCGCGGGGAGCATCACTGGTACGCCCGGGTACCCGGATTGTCCGCGTTCTCTACAAATATTGAACGTCGTGAGACGGAGCATCCCGCCCCGGCCCAGTCCGGCGGGCGCGGTCCCACAAGCGGTCCCGCAAGGAGCCGCCCAGCCCTCCGCGAGGCGCCTCAGCCGCTGACGGCCAGCCCGGCCAGCCTCTTCTTGACCTGGATGGCCGATGGGTTCACCATCACGCTGCCGTCGGGAAACACGACGGTGGGGACGGTCTGGTTGCCGCCGTTGACGCTCATCACGTACTCAGCGGCGGCCGGGTCGCGCTCGATGTCGACCTCGGTCATTTCGATCCCATCCCGCGCGAGCTGGGCCTTGAGCCGCTTGCAGAACGCGCACCACTGGGTCGTGTACATGGTCAGCGGAGCCGACACCTGCTGTCTCCTTCAGTCGTGGCCGTTACCGGCCCCCGTACGAGCAGATGCAACACCGGAAACCCGCGATGCCTTCCCACGGCCCTACGATGACCGGTGTGGCTGACACTGTGACCCACCGGCTGGTCTCCGTGCCCGGCGGCCGGATCCACCTGGCCGAGCAGGGCCGCGGCCCGCTGGTGCTGCTGGTGCACGGGTTCCCGGAGTCCTGGTACTCCTGGCGTCACCAGTTGCCGGCCCTGGCCGCCGCCGGGTACCGGGCCGTGGCCATCGACGTGCGCGGCTACGGGCGCTCGTCCAAGCCCGCCGACGTGGCCGCCTACCGGATGCTGGACCACGTGGCCGACAACGTCGGCGTGGTCCAGGCCCTCGGCGAGGAGCAGGCCATCGTCGTCGGCCACGACTGGGGCGCCCCGATCGCGGCCAACTCGGCCCTGCTGCGCCCCGACGTGTTCACGGCCGTGGGCCTGCTCAGCGTCCCGTACTCCCCGCGTGGCTCCCGGCGCCCGACCGACGTGCTGGCCGCCCTCGACGACGGCCACGGCGGCGAGTTCTACATCAGCTACTTCCAGGCCCCGGGCCGGGCCGAAGCCGAGATCGAGCCGGACGTGCGCGCCTGGCTGACCGGCATCTACGCCGCGATGTCGGGCGGGGCGGTGTCCCGGGACGAGATCGTGCCGATGCTGTTCGTGCGGCCCGGCGGGCAGCTGGCCGACCGGTTCCCGGGCGGGCTGGCCCGGCCGGACTGGATGTCAGAGGCCGACCTGGACTTCTTCGCGGGCGAGTTCGAGCGCACCGGGCTGACCGGCCCGCTGAACCGGTACCGCAACCTCGACCGGGACTGGGTGGACCTGGCCGCCTGGCACCATGCCCCGATCACCCAGCCCTCGCTGTTCATCGGCGGCGAGTTCGACGGGCCGACCACCTGGCAGGCCCGTTCGATCGCCAGCTTCGCCGGCACGCTGCCCGGGCTGATGGGCTCGCACATCCTCGACGGCTGCGGCCACTGGGTCCAGCAGGAGCGCCCGGATGAGACCAGCCGGCTGCTGATCGACTGGCTGCAGGGGCTGCCCGCCCGCGCCGCCGCGGCCTAACGTGGCCAACATCGGCGTGGCCGACGCCGACGCGGTGCTGGCCGCCCTGGACCCGGAGCAGCGGGAGGTGGCCCTGGCCACCCGGGGCCCGGTGTGCGTGCTGGCCGGCGCGGGCACCGGCAAGACCCGGGCCATCACCCACCGGATCGCCTACGCGGCGCTGACCGGCGTGGCCGACCCGGCCCGGGTGCTCGCGCTGACCTTCACCGTGCGGGCCGCGGGCGAGCTGCGGTCCCGGCTCCGGCTGCTCGGCGGGGTAGGGCTGGGCACCGAGGCGGTCCGGGCGACCACGTTCCACGCGGCCGCGCTGCGCCAGCTGACCTACTTCTGGCCCCGGGTCGTGGGGGGCAGGCCGCCACGGCTGATCGACTCCAAGCTGCCGCTGCTGGGCGAGTCGGCCCGGGTGCTGCGGCTGCGCCCGGGCGAGGGTGGCCTGTCCGACGTGGCCGCCGAGATCGAGTGGGCCAAGGTGTGCCAGGTGCGGCCGGACGGCTACGTGGCCGCGGCGGCCCAGGCCGGCCGCAGCCCGGGCGCGTTCGGGGCCGACGGGGTGGCCGCCATGTACGACACCTACGAGCGGCTGCGGCGGGAGCAGCAGCTGATCGACTTCGAGTCCGTGCTCGAGCTCACCGCGGCCATCGTGACCGAGAGCCGGACCGCCGCCGACCAGGTGCGCAGCCTGTTCCGGCACTTCGTGGTGGACGAGTTCCAGGACGTCAACCCGCTGCAGAAGCTGCTGCTGGACGCCTGGCTGGGGGGCCGGGACGACCTGTGCGTGGTCGGTGACCCGCAGCAGACGATCTACTCGTTCACCGGCGCCACCCACCACTACCTGACCCGGTTCGGCGCCGAGTACCCGAACGCCACCGTCATCCGGCTGGTCCGCGACTACCGGTCCACGCCGCAGGTGGTCAATCTGGCCAACCACCTGATCCGGGCCGACACCCGGGCCGGCGGGGCCGAGACCGGCCAGCTGGTGGCCCAGCGGCCGTCCGGCCCGGAACCGGTGCTGACCGGCTACGGCGACGAGCAGGAGGAGGCGGCCGGGGTGGCCCGGGCCATCCAGCAGCTGATCGCCGGCGGGCACCCGGCCCGGGAGATCGCGGTGCTGGTGCGGATCAACGCCATGCTGGAGCGGTTCGAGACCGCGCTGTCCGCGGCCGGCGTGCCCTACCAGGTCCGCGGCACCGAGCGGTTCTACGACCGGCCCGAGGTCAAGCAGGCCATCATGCTGCTGCGCGGCGCCGTCCGGGGCGCCGCCGAGGGGGAGGCGCCCGGGTCGCTCCCGGCCGAGGTGCGCACGATCCTGTCCGGCCTCGGCCTGACCCCGGCCGAGCCCGCGGGCGGCGGGACCAGCCGGCAGCGCTGGGAGTCGCTGCGGGCCATGGCCCAGCTGGCCGACGAGATGGCCGCCGCCCGGCCCGCCGCCACCCTGGCCGATTTCGTGACCGACCTGGCCCAGCGGGCCGTGCTCGGCCACGCCCCGGTGCTGGACGGCGTGACCCTGGCCTCGATGCACGCGGCCAAGGGCCTGGAGTGGGACACGGTGCTGCTGCCGGGCCTGGTCGAGGGGGTCATGCCCATCGTGTACGCGCGCACCCCGGCCGCCCAGGACGAGGAACGCCGGCTGCTCTACGTGGCCGTCACCCGCGCCCGCGAACGGCTCTACCTGTCCTGGGCCGGCCCCGGGCCCGGCGGCTCGGGTGGCCGGGGCTCCGGCGCCCGCGGCGGCGAGCCGTCCCGCTTCCTGGACGCCCTGCGGTCCGGCCCTGCGTCCCCGACCACAAAGAAGCTGGTGAACCGGACATGAGCAAGCAGCTCGACGCGCTGCTGGACCTGCTCGACCTGGAGCAGATCGAGCTGGACATCTTCCGCGGCCGCAGCCCCGACGAGCGGGTGCAGCGGGTCTTCGGCGGCCAGGTCGCCGGGCAGGCCCTGGTGGCCGCGGGCCGGACCGTGGACCCGGACCGGCCGGTGCACTCGCTGCACGCCTACTTCATCCGCCCCGGCGACCCGGCGGTGCCGCTGGTCTACATCGTGGAGCGGGTCCGGGACGGCCGCTCGTTCACCACCCGCCGGGTGTCCGCCATCCAGCACGGCAAGACGATCTTCACGCTGTCCGCGTCGTTCCACCACCCCGAGCCCGGGCCCGAGCACTCGGACGCGATGCCCCAGGTGACCCCGCCCGAGGAGATCCCGCCCACCATCGACCGGATGGAGAAGCTGTTCGGCACCATGCCCGAGCCGTACCGCGACAGCCCCATCGACGTCCGCTACGCCGGCCCGCTGACCTTCGAAGCCGAACGCGACCCGTCCCTGCGCCGGACCGACAACCTGGTCTGGCTGCGCGTCAACGGCGAACTGCCCGACGACCCCCTGCTGCACGTGTGCCTGATGACCTACGCCTCGGATCTGACCCTGCTCGACTCGGTCCTGCTGGGCCACGGCCTGTCCTGGGCCGACGGCAAGACCAAGGGCGCCAGCCTGGACCACGCAATGTGGTTCCACCGCCCCTTCCGGGCCGACAATTGGCTCCTCTACGCCCAGGAGTCGCCGGTCGCGGCTGGCGCCCGCGGCCTGGCCCGCGGCGAGGTCTTCGACCCCGACGGCCGCCTGGTCTGCTCGGTCGTCCAGGAAGGTCTCATCCGCACCAAGCCCTGACCCACCCGCGCCCGGCCGTACGAGAAACCCTCAACACCAATCCCCGGCCCGCCCGCGGCCGGCCATACGCAAAACCCTTAACACCAATCCCGGCCCACTCGCGGCCGGCCATACGCAAAACCCTTAACACCAAGCCCGACCCACCCGCGGCCGGCCGTACGCAAAACCTCAACAAATATTGAGGTTATTAGCTGCCCAAACTATCGGCATTCCAGCCTCTTGTGGGTGCTTGATTTTTCACCTATCAAGGGTCTTCACAAGGCCCGAAAATTTCCCCAAAAGTCCAGCTCAAAAATAAGTTGCCGGGTGCGAGGGGGCGGTCATAAGCTTCACGCATGCGTCTGGGCCACTAGTCGATACCCCCGAAGGGAGGTGCCCAGTGATGATCAAGGATTACGCCGATCTGGCCGTCGTGCAGCAGCACGCCGCGAGCGGCAGTGCACCGCTGAGCGCCGCCCCGCAGGGCATCGGCGCCTTTGGCCTGCCCGTTTCCTGGCTGATGGGGGCCGTGGGCACCAAGCGACCGCGTTCCGCCGACCTTGGCCTGATTCAGGCCAAGTGCGCCGTGAACCTGGCCGCGCCGACTGCCACGAAGCCAGGGGACACGACTATCCGCTCCAACTACAACCACATGACCCGCACTGTCGCCAATAACAGCGACGGCGGATCGGGTCCGCATCCACCCTTGAGGGAACGACCTCCGGCCTGAGAGCCGGTAAACCCCCTCAAGGCCGCGGACCCACACACAGGGTCCGCGGCCTTAAGTGTTTTTAGGGCCACGGTCCCGTCGGACGGGCGAGTTTTTCGCAAGACGAGGGATGCAGACGAGAGGGGTTGGCTCCGATGCAGTGGCCCAATGCCGCCGCGAGCGCGGACGCAGAGGGATTGGTGGCGGGTCCGGCGGATTCCGGGGGAGTCCAGCTGGCCGGGATGAACCTGCCCTGCACCGAAGATCCGGAACTGTTCTTCGCCGAATCGCCGCAGGACGTCGAGAGCGCCAAGGCGCTCTGCCGTGACTGCGCGGTGCGGCTGGCGTGCCTATCAGGCGCGCTCGAGCGCCGCGAGCCATGGGGCGTGTGGGGCGGAGAACTCCTTCTGCACGGGACGGTCGTGCCGCGCAAGCGGCCCCGGGGCCGTCCCCGTAAGACCGAGGTGGCCGCCTAGCTTCGCGCGGAGAGCTCCGCGCGGACCAGCAGCCGGACGACAACGAAGATGTTGAGGGATGCGGACAGCATGTATCTGACCGAGCAAATGGCAACCGAACGACACCGAAGTCTCCTGAGAGAGGCGTCCCAGGCGCGCTACGCGCGCCAGTCCCGGGCCCTGCGCCGGGTGGCTCGCCGCGCTGAGCGCGCCGAGCACCGGGCCGACGTGGCCCGCCGGACCGAGGCGCGGCTGCGCGCCGCGCTCCAGGTATGACCTGGGAGGACGCCCGCGAGGCGCCCGCTGGCCGACCGGCCGGCGGGCGCCTTGTTTTACCCCCGGCCCCGGTCCTAGCCGACCGGCAGCGAACGGCGGCCCTCGTCCGGTTCGTCCAGGTAGCCGGGCATCCAGCGCAGTACCTCGTCCCGGAACCGGCCCTCGCACTCCAGCTGGCACAGCACACCGATACCCGCGGTCGACACCCGGTGGATGAGCACGTAACTCGGCGGCAGGTTGAACTTGCGGGAGATGTTCGAGGCGTTGAGGTCGGTGACCCGCGCGGCCTCGCCCCGCAGCCACTCCCGGGTGAACCGGAAGCTCTCCACCTTCGACGGCTCCGCCAGCGGGGCCAGGAACGCCCGCAGCGCCTCCAGATCGACGTCGATGCCCGGGCGCAGGAAGTTGTTGTCCCGCAACTCGCGCTCGACCGCCTCGACGTCCGGCTGGTCCTCGTGCATGATGCGCAGCAGCCGGCCGAAGAACGGCGGCAGACCGTCCGGCAGCCGGTCCACGGCGCCGAAGTCGAGCACCCCCAGCCGCCCGTCGTCCAGGAGCCGGAAGTTGCCGGGGTGCGGGTCGCCGTGCAGCAGCCCGGCCCGGGCCGGCCCGGAGAACAGGAACCGGGCCAGCAGGATCCCGGCCCGGTTCCGGTGCTCCTGGGTGCCGTCGCTGATGACCTTGGCCAGCGGCGTGCCGTCCATCCACTGCGACACCAGCACGTGCCGGGTCGCGAAGATCACGTCAGGCACGAAGATGTCCCGGTCGTCGCGGTAGGCGTCGGCGAAGGCCTGCTGGGCCCGGGCCTCCATCTCGTAGTCCAGCTCTTCCGCGACCCGGGCGCGCAGCTCTTCCAGCAGCGGCTTCACGTCCAGGCCGGGCATCAGCACGCTGAACAGCCGGCCCACCCGGGCCAGCTGGTTGAAGTCGTTGATGATCGCGTTGCCCGCGCCGGGGTACTGGATCTTGACCGCGGCCAGCCGGCCGTCCCGCCAGGTGGCCCGGTGCACCTGGCCGATGGACGCGGCCGCCACCGGACGGTCGTCAAAGTCGGTGAAGTTGTCTCGCCAGTTCTCGCCCAGATCCTCGGCCAGCACCTGGTGCACGGTCCGGGCCGGCAGCGGCGGCGCGGATTCCTGCAGCTTGGTCAGGGTGGCCCGGTAGGGTCCGGCGATCTCCGGCGGCAGCGCGGCTTCGAAGATGGACAGCGCCTGGCCCATCTTCATGGCCCCGCCCTTGAGCTCGCCGAGAACGCGGAAAACCTGCTCGGCCGTACGCTGCTGGATCTCCTGGGCGACGATCTCGGCGCTCCGGCCGCCGATCCGCTTGCCGAGTCCGAGGGCCGCCCGGCCCGCGTATCCGATTGGCAGGCCGGCCAGCTTGGCGGTGCGCGTTACCGCGCGTCGAGGTACATCGTCATCACTCACGCTTCCGATTCTGCGGCATCGCGCACAGTTGTAACGACACCCGGGTGCCTTCCCGGCAGGAACAGCGTGGATGCGGTGGCCAGGACCGACGCCGCCACTGCCAGTCGGGGACGACCAGCTCCAGTGCGCCGTCGGTCACGGCCCGGCCCGGGCGGCCGGTGTCGACGAACTCCAGCACCTGGGCCGCGGCCAGCGCGGCCACGCTCGCGGCCAGCACGGTGTCGCAGGCGGGCGGGCCATCCGGCTGGCTGGCCAGCTGGGCCAGAATCAGCGGCCAGGCCGGGTCCCGCTCGGCCCGGGCCAGGTCCAGGCAGCGCAGGCAGGCCGTCCGGCCCGGCCGCACCAGCGGCCCGACCACGCCCACGCCTTCGCCGCCCACCGCCAGCAGGTGCGGGACCCGGGCCTGCACCAGCCGGGCCCCGGCCGCCGGGTCGACGGGCCCGGCCAGCACGGCCAGGTCGGGCCGTTCCCCACGGTCGGTGGTCCGCACATCCGGCGCGACCCGGCCGATGAGCCGGGCCGCCCCGTCGGCCCGGGGCAGGCCGAGGTCGGGCAGGCCGAGCCCGGCCGGGCTCAGGTCCTGGGGCCGGGTCAGCCCGCTGTCCTGGCAGGTCACCTGGCTCACGCCCGCCGCGGCCAGCAGCCCGGCGACCGCCGTTCCGATCCGCCCGGCCCCGTGCACCCGGACGAAGGCCAGCCGCCGCCGGGCCAGCGTCCGCGCCCCGCCGTCGGAGTCCCCGTAGGCCAGCGACGCCGCCGCCAGCTCGGTCGTCAGCCGGCCCCGCACCGGCGCGGTCAGCCCGCCCAGCGAGCGGGCGGGAAAGTCGGCCAGCGCGCCCGCGCCGGCCAGCAGGCCGAGCACCCGGTGCACGGCCTTGACCGAGATACCCGCCTCCTGGGCCGCGGTGATCACTCCGTCCCAGTCCCGGCTCCCGTCCAGCAGCGCGATCACCGGCGCCGCCCCGCGCATCCCCGACAGCGCCACCGCCCGCCGCGGGTCCACCCCGATCTGCAGCGTGTCCCGGTCCCGCCACACGGCCCGCAGTCCCGCCCTCAGCACTGGTCTCATGCCCGCATGGTCACCCGCCCCACCGACAATCCCCCCGAGCCCAGGCACGCCAGTGATGCAAAGCATCTTCTGTGCCGAAAGAAACTCACCCGGCCCGCCCGTCCCTCGCCTCCGCGGTCCCGCCATCCCTCACTTCCGCTTGACTTATGCAGGTAATTACCTGCATATTGAGAGGGTGGTGGACGCGGGAGACGAGGACGCGGTGTTCCGGGCGCTGGGCGACCCGACGCGGCGCGCGCTGCTGGATCGGCTGCGTGAGCGCAACGGGCAGACGCTGGGTGAGCTGTGCGGGCCGCTGGACATGGCCCGGCAGTCGGCCACCCAGCATCTGGGCGTGCTGGCGGCCGCGAACCTCATCACCACGGTCCGCCGGGGGCGGGAGAAGCTGCACTACCTGAACCCGGTGCCGCTGTGGGAGATCGAGCGGCGCTGGATCGGAAAGTTCGAGCGCCCGCGGCTGTCCGCGCTGAGCGCCATCAAAGACCAGGCCGAGCACCAGGAGCACGAGGAGGAGACCATGGCCGACCAGCGGCCGAGCTACGTGTACGTCACCTACATCGAAAGCTCACCCGAGCGGGTGTGGCAGGCGCTGACCGACGCCGACCTGACCGCCCAGTACTGGGGCCACAGCAACGTGTCCGACTGGCAGCCCGGCTCGACCTGGGAGCACGTCCGGGTGGACGGGTCGGGCATCGCCGACGTGGTGGGCACGATCATCGAGTCGGTGCCGCCCGAGCGGCTGGCTCTGACCTTCGACGCGCCGGGCGAGACACCGGCCGGCGGACCCACGGTGGTGACCTTCGATATCGAGCGGTACCACGACATCGTGCGGCTCACGGTCAGGCACGAGAACCTGGCCGGCCAGGACGCGCTGGATGCCATCTCGGCGGGCTGGCCCGCGGTGTTCGCCAACCTCAAGTCGCTGCTGGAGACCGGCCACGTCCTGCCCAACCCGCCCTGGGAGATGCACGCGGGCCTGCGCGAAGCCCAGATGGCGCGGAACGACCGCAGCAGGGACTGACAACAGCGAAACCCGGATGCGCGGGCAGTCTGAACCGGACCGCTCGATCGCTATCGCGGGGCACTCGTCCCCCTTCCCCTGACGACGGGTGCCCCTGCCAAAGTGACCAGTACCCGCGCATCCGGGAACCTGCTGGCGACCCTAGAAACCGCGGGGGACGGACGTCAACACAGCCTGTGGATAACCCTGTGGAAGACGTGGGGAGAGACCGGCGTGTTGCTGGGGAAATCCCGCTCGTCAGCCTGTGGATTTCGCCGCACGCAATTGTGGGCGCCCGCCGCCAACTGGCCGAACGCCCTCCACCGCTTGTGGAGAAAAGATTTCTGACCGGGCTGAGGCCAAGGCGGGCCCGGGGAGCGGTCAGGACTCCTTGGGCCGCCCGTCGGAATCGCTGGGACCCTCGGCGTCCGGACCGGACTCGGCCTCCGGACCGGACTCGGCGTCCGGACCAGTCTCGCCGTCCGGGCCGGATTTGCCTTCCGCATCCGGATCCTTGGTCAGCGAGTCCACGTCCAGCTCGGAGACGTCCAGTTCCGGGCGCCCGGCCACGAAGCCCTCGGGGTCGTCCAGGTCCTCGGCGGTCGGCATCAGGTCCGGGTGGGCCCAGACCGCGTCCCGGCCCTCCACCCCGCGGGCGTCGGTGAGACCCTGCCAGATGGTGGCGGCCTCGCGCAGCCGCCGGGGCCGCAGTTCCAGGCCGACCAGGGTGGCCATGGTCCGCTCGGCCGGGCCGCCGGTGGCCCGGCGCCGCCGGATCGCCTCGGCCAGCGCGCTGGCGTGCGGCAGCCGGTCCTTGGCGGCGGCGTCGACCACGGTCGAGACCCAGCCTTCGACCAGGGCCAGCGCAGTCTCCAGCCGGGCCAGAGCCAGCTTCTGGGCCTCGGTGTTCTCGGGCCGGAACAGCTCACCGCCGGCCAGCGCGTCGCGCAGCGCCTCCGGGTTGCTCATGTCGATCTGCGGCATGGCTTCTTCCAGCCGGGACAGGTCGACGGTCATACCCTTGGCGTAGGCCTCCACCGCACCGAACAGGTGCGCGGTCAGCCAGGGCACGTGCGCGAACAGCCGGTGGTGGGCGGCCTCACGCAGGGCCAGGTACAGCCGCACCTCGCCCGCGTCCAGGCCCAGGCCTTCACCGAACGCGGCCACCCCGGACGGCAGCAGGGCCGCGGTGCCCTTGGGCCCGAGCGGCAGCCCGATGTCGAACGATCCGGTGACCTCGCCGGCCAGCTCGGCCACGGCCGCGCCGACCTGGCCGCCGATCATCGCCCCGCCGACCTGCTTCATCATCGCGCCCAGCCCGCCGAAGCCGCCGAGCCCGCCGCCGAACGCCCCGAACGCCTGCTTGAGCTCCTCGGGCGCGCCCTCCAGCTGTTCCGGGTCGACCTGCATCATGCTGCTCATGCCGTCCACCACGGTGGCGGCGATGGGCTCACAGAGTTTCGACCAGACCGGGAACGTGGCCTCGACCCACTCCGACCGGCTCCAGGCCGCGGTGGTCTTGATCCCGGACGGGAAGGTGGTGGCCTCTTCGAGCCACAGGTCGGCCAGGCGCAGCGCTTCGGTGATCTCGTGCCGCTGGGTGTCCAGCACGCTGGGGTCACCGGCGGCCGCGACCGCGTGCCGCGCTACGTTCTTGGCCAGGTCCCAGTTGACCGGGCCGCCCTGCCAGGACATAAGGTCGGCGAACTGGCGCAGCGCGTCGGCGAACTGCTGGGGGTCGCCGAAGGGGTTGGCGCCGCCGAACGGGCCGCCAGGTCCGCCGGGACCGGGCGGCTGGCCACCGCCGCCGCCTCCGCTGGGTGGCTGGCCACCGGATCCTCCGGGGTCCCCCGGCCGCCGCTCAGGGTCGGGCGGGCCGAAGCCGAACGGACGATCAGTCATTTGTCCGTCCTCTCAGGCAGGATGGAAGGGTCATGACGGTCCACGTTATCTCGGAAGCAGCCTAAGTTGAGAAACGCACCAGGCCAGGTTCGCCCACGGCGCACTGGCGGCCCGGCCGCCCAGAGCGCCCAGCGCACCGCGCGCCCGGCCCGGGACGAGCCCGGCACCCCCCCAGCCTCGGCCAACACTGACCCGCCCGAGCCCGGGTCCGGGACCGCAGGCGGTCCGGCCGCCGACCCGGTTCGTCAGGACGCCGGCGACGGCCAGGAAGCCGAGGGCAAGCACCCGGTGGTCGCGGTGACGGGGGCGGCCCGTGGGGTGGGCCGCGCCCTGATTACCCGGCTGGCCGAGTCTGGCCGGGTCCGCAAGGTGGTCGCCATCGACGACCACCGGGGCGACGTGCGCGGCGTGACCTGGCGGGTGGCCGACGTGCGCGATCCCGCGCTGGCCGGGCGCCTGGCCGGGGTGGACGTGGTGGTGCACACCGACCTGGACCTGGCTCCCGACGCCGAGCACCGGGCCCGGCGGGCGTTCAACGTGCGGGGCGCCCAGACCGTGCTGACCGCGGCCGCGGCCGGCCGGGTGGGCCGGGTGATCCTGGTCACCAGCGCGATGGTGTACGGCGCCAAGCCGGACAACCCGGTGCCGCTGGCCGAGGGGACCGCGCTGGCCGCCGACATCGACAGCAGCGTGGCCGGTGACCTCCTCGAGATCGAGGAACTGGCCGGCCGCTCGACCCGCGCGCACCCGGGCCTGGAGCTGACCGTGGTCCGGCCCGCGGCCCTGGTCGGCGAGGAAATCGACACCATCGTGACCCGGCACTTCGAGGCGCCCCGGCTGCTGACCGTGAAGGGCTGCGAGCCGCGCTGGCAGTTCTGCCACGTCGACGACCTGGTCTCCGCGCTGGAACTGGCGGTGGCGGGCGACGTGACCGGTCAGTTCGCGGTGGGCTGCGACGGCTGGCTGGATCAGGAGCAGGTCTACGAGCTCAGCGGCCTGCGCGGGATCGAGCTGCCCGCCAGCTTGACCTTCGGGACCGCGCAGCGGCTGCACCGGGTCGGGATCACCCCGGCGCCCGCCGCTGACCTGCGCTACGTGGTCTATCCCTGGGTGGTGGACTGTGCCACCCTGCGCCAGGCGGGCTGGCAGCCGGAGTACGGCAACACCGAGGTGCTGGAGTTCCTGCTGGCCGGCCGCGACGGCCGGCACGCGGTGGCGGGCCGGCGCATCACCCGCAAGGAGGCCACGATCACCGCCGCGGGCGCCGCGGCCGGGGCCGGGGCGGTGGTCGGTGCCGCCGCCATCTACCGGGCGGCTCGCCGCCGTCGCAAGGGCGGCGCCTGACCGCCCGGTAGAATCGCGCAAATGAGCACCGTCCGGCTGGTCGCCATCCGCGACACCCCGTTGTCGGTGGACGAGGTCCACCAGGCCGTCCGGCACGACCAGGCGGGCGGGATCGCGCTGTTCGCCGGGGCCGTCCGCGATCACGACCACGGTGACCCGGTCACCGGACTGAGCTACGAGGCGCATCCCTCGGCCGAAGCCGAGCTGCGCCGGGTGGCCGAGGAGGTCGCGGACAAGTTCCCCGCCCTCGGGGTGGCCGCCGTGCACCGGGTCGGCGATCTGGCCATCGGCGACCTGGCCGTGGTGGTGGCGGTGTCCTGTGCCCACCGGGGGGACGCCTTCGAGGCCTGCCGGATGCTGATCGACGAGCTCAAGGCCACCGTGCCCATCTGGAAGCACCAGCGGCTCGGGGACGGTTCCAGCGAATGGGTCGGTTGCGCGTAGTCTTCCGGTCATGCCCCGCCGCACGCTGACGCTCTACATCTCGGCCATCGCGGTGATCGTGGCCATCCTGGTCGCGGAGCGCATCTCCGTGCCTTACGTCATCCTGGGCCCCGGTCCCACGCTGAACACGCTGGGTAAGGACCAGTCCGGGAAGCCGCTCATCACCATCAGCGGGCGTACCGTGCACCCGACCAGCGGCCACCTCAACATGGTCTCGATCAGCTACGAGGGCGGCCCCGGTCACGGGTTCAACGTGTTCACCGCGCTGCGGGCCTGGCTGGACTCCCGCGACGCGGTGGTGCCGGAGAGCGAGATCTTCGCGCCCGGGCAGTCGCAGCAGCAGGTGACCCAGCAGGACCAGACCGAGATGACCGGCTCGCAGCAGTCCGCCACCGCGGCCGCCTTGAGCCAGCTGCACATCAAGTACCAGGCCATGCCGGGCGTGGTCAGCGTCGAAAAGGGCCTGCCCGCCTACGGCAAGCTCAAGGCCGGGGACCTGATCAAGGCGGTGGACGGGCAGCCGGTCACCACCGCCAACCAGCTCACCGCGCAGATCAAGGCGCACGCGGCCCGCCCCATGACCGTCACCGTCCAGCGGAGCGGCCAGACCACCCAGGTCCAGCTCATGGCCAAGGAGGTCGACGGGCGCCCCCTCCTCGGGATCGTGGTCCAGGACCAGTACAAGTTCCCGTTCACGGTCACGATCCAGATCGGCCAGATCGGCGGGCCCAGCGCGGGCATGATGTTCGCGCTCGGGATCATCGACAAGCTCAGCACGGAGAACCTCACCGGCGGCAAGTTCATCGCCGGCACCGGGGAGATCTCGGCCAGTGGGGCGGTCTCACCCATCGGCGGCATCCAGCAGAAGATGATCGGGGCCCGGAACGCGGGCGCCACCGTGTTCCTGGCTCCGGCGGGCAACTGCTCCGACACCAAGGGAGCAGTGCCGGCCGGGTTGCGGGTGGTCAAGGTCAGCACGCTGTCCGGGGCGATCTCCGCCCTGCAGAACCTGAAGGCGGGCCACCCGGTCCCATCCTGCTGACCGGCTGGCTGACCGGCTGGCTGGCTGGCTGGTAGCCGGACGCCCTGGCTGAAGGGCCGGCAATGATCAGGAACTTTTCCGGGCGCGGGTAAGTTGGTCCGGCGTGGCCCCCCGACCGCAGAGACCGGCCAGCCCGCCGCTGGGCGGCCCGCTGCCGATGGCCCGCTGGATCCGGGTCCTCTGCGCTGTGTTCGCGGCGTTGCTGCTGGCCGGGGCGGCGGTGATCTGGACCACGACCGACTACCTGTGGTTCCGCAAGCTCGGTTTCGCCGAGGTGTTCCGGGTCAGCTACGGGGTCCGGTGGACGATGTTCGCGGTGACCGGCGGCTTCGTGGCCATGGTCACCGGGTTCAGCGCCGGCCTGGCCCGGGCGCTGCGCCCGCCACTACCGGACATGCTGGTCCCGTCGGGACTGGCCCGGGCCCGGGCGGCGCTGGACCAGAACTGGGGCCGGATCCTGGGCGGGACGCTCCTGCTGGCCGGGGCCCTGTCCGGGCTGGCCGGATCCCGGTCCTGGGCCACCTGGGTGCAGTTCGCGAACCGGACCTCGTTCGGCCGCCGGGATCCCCAGTTCCACCTGGACATCTCGTTCTTCGTGTTCGTCTATCCGTTCCTGCAGCTGGTGCTGGCCTTCCTGTTCACCGCGGTGCTGCTGGCCCTGGCCGCCGCGGCCATCGTGCACCTGCTGTACGGGGGGCTGCGGTTCCGGCCCGGCGATATCCAGATCACCCCGGCCGCCCGGGCCCACCTGTTCAGCCTGCTCGGGTTCTTTGTCCTGCTCAAGGCGGCCGCGTACTGGCTGGACCGGTACGGGATCGAGTTCTCCTCGCACGACGTGATCACCAGCGGTGCCTCCTACACCTCGGTGCACGCGGTGCTGCCGGCCAAGACCGTGCTGGCCGTGATCGCGGCCCTGTGCGCGGGACTGTTCTTCGCCGCCGCCGCCCGGCACGATCCGCTGCTGCCCGCGGTCGGGCTCGGCCTGCTGGTGCTGTCGGCCGTCCTGCTCGGCGGGGTGTACCCGGCCACGGTCGAACAGTTCTCGGTCAAGCCCCACGAACTGGCCCGGGAGACCAGCTACCTGGGCCGGCAGCTGGCCGGCACCCGGGAGGCGTTCGGCCTGACCCAGGTCCGGATCAGCACCTACCCGACCGGAACCGGCCCGGCCCCGCCCGCCAGTGTCCCCGCCCCGCCGAGCCGCCCGGCCCGGCCCGGCCACGGCCCGGCCCCGCGGCACCGGTCCGATCCCGTGCTGACCTCGCTGCAGAGCGGCATCCCGCACAGTGCGGTCGTCCAGCTGCCGGCCCGGCTGCGGCACCACGCCCGCTTCTGGCCCGGCCGGCACAAGTACCTGGGCACCCCGCTGGACCGGGTGGCCAAGCTGGCCCCGTTCCTGACCCTGGACGGCAACGTCTACCCGGTGGTGGTGGGCGGCGAGCTCGACTGGGTGGTGGACGGCTACACCACCACCGACCGCTACCCGGCTTCGGCGCGCTTCGACACATCCGCCGCCACGGCGGGCAGCCCGGCCCCGGTGGGCCCGGGCCGCGGCGAAGTCGACTACATCCGCGACGCGGTCAAGGCCGTGGTCCAGGCCGATTCCGGCCGGGTCACCCTCTACCAGTGGGACACCACCGACCCCATCCTGCGGACCTGGATGAAGGCGCTGCCCGGGCTGATCGAGCCGCGCCGCGACATGCCCCGGGTGCTCCGGGCCCACCTGCGCTACCCGGTCGACCTGTTCGACCTGCAGCGCGAAGCGCTGGCCAGCTATCACGTGACGACCGCGGCCGCCTTCTACCACGGGCGGCGGGCCTGGACCGTGGTCGGCGGCAAGCCGGTGTCCCTGAACCTGTCCCTGCCCGGGCAGCGGGCGCAGGAGTCCTCCCGCACCGCCTCGTACACCCGCACCGGCAGCACCGCGCTGGCCGCCTTCCTGACCGTGGCCAGCGATCCCTCCCGGCCCGGCTACGGCACGCTCCGGCTGATGGAGATGCCCCCCAGCACCGTCGTGGCCGGGCCGAGCCGGATCCAGGCGGTGTTCCGGTCCGACCCGGTGGCCATCGGCGCGGTGGCCCGGCTGCGCCACCGCGGGGTCACGGTGATCCCCGGCCCGCTGGTGAGCCTGCCCGCGGGCCGCGGGTTCCTGTACGCCGAGCCGGTGTACGTGGCCCGGGCCGGGCGGACCCCGATGCTGGGAACCGTGCTGGTCAGCTATGACGGCCGGGTGGCCACGGGCCGCAATACCCAGGACGCGCTGGCCGCCCTGACCCGATCCGGCCTCGGCTAGCCGGCCAGTGTCAGCCTGCCGGGGCTGGCCGCGCCCAGTCGGCCAAGGCTGGCCGCCTGCACATGGTCGAGGCCATAGTCTGGCCCTCATGAACGTTACGGACGCGGTCGCGTTCGCCGGCCACCAGGTACACGTGTGCCGCTGGCGCGAAGCAGGCACCCTGCTGCGCTGGCTCGGGCCCGACCTGCACGGCCTGCGGGTCCTCGATGTCGCGGGCGGGGACGGCTACTGGGCCGGGCAGGCCCGCCGCCGCGGCGCGGACGCGGTGGCCATCGACATCGCCGGGCCGAAACTGCGCCGCGGCGCCCAGCTGGCCCACGCCCCGGCGCTGGTTCTCGGTGACGCCCTGCGGCTGCCCTTTCCTGATGGATCGTTCGACCGGGTGATGTCGATCTGCGCGATCGAGCACTTCGACGACGGCCCCCAGGCCCTCAGCGAGATGGCCCGGGTCCTCGCCCCCGGCGGTGAGCTGGTCATGTCGGCCGACACGCTGAGCCGGGCCGACCAGTGGCCGGACCTGTTCCGGGCCCACTGCCAGCGGTACCACGTCAAGCGGACCTACACCCACGGCGAGCTCACCGAGCTGCTGGCCGGCCGCGGCCTGGACGTGGCCGAGTACGCCTACCAGTTCCGTTCGGGCTGGTCAGAGCGGTTGTACCTGACGCTGTCGGCGCACGGGGGCAAGGTCGGATTCAACGCCGCCGCCCCGCTGGCCCCGCTGGTGGCCGCGGCCGACCGGGCCACCCGCCGGGACCAGGGCGCGATCGTGCTGATCCGGGCCCGGCGCCGCCCGGACGGCGGCCCGGTGAACAGCGCGGTGAACAGCGCGGCCCCCACAGTGGGAGAGGCGGTTACCAGGTGAGTGGTGGCGCTGCCCAGCGCCGGGAGAAGGGCGTAGGCTTCGGTGCTGACGGGACATCCACAGCGTTGCTGACCTCCCGAATTATGAATACGGCGCGGAGTGCCCGTAGCGGGGTGGAGAGGAGCGGATGCGGCCGTGGCGCCTCGTGTGCTGGTTGACGCGACAGAGGTACCGGCTGACCGCGGCGCGCTCGGCCGTTACGTCGACGGGCTCCTGGTCGCACTGGGTGCGGTCGATACCGATCTGGCCATCGCCTGCCAGCGGTCCGACGAGGAACGCTACCGGCGCATGATCCCCGACGCCGAGGTCGTGACCGCGCCGCCGACGATCACTCACCGGGCCGCCCGGCTGGCCTGGGAACAGTCCGGCCTGCCCGTGCTGGCCCAGCAGGTCAGCGCGGACGTGATCCACGCGCCGCACTACTCGATGCCGCTGCGCCCGGGGCGGCCGACCGTGGTCACCATCCATGACCTCACGTTCTTCACCGAGCCCGAGCTGCACAGCCCGGTGGCCTCGGTGTTCTACAAGTCGGCCATCCGCACCGCGGTCCGCCGCGCGGCCCGGCTCATCGTGCCGTCCAAGGCCACCCGGGACGAGCTGGTCCGGGTGCTGGGCGCCGACCCGACCCGGATCGACGTGGCCTACCACGGCGTCGATCACGCGTTGTTCCACCGTCCGGACCCCCAGCAGGTCGAGCAGGTGTCCGACCGGCTCGGGCTGCACGGCAAGCCGTACATCGCCTTCCTGGGCGCACTGGACCCGCGCAAGAACGTGGCCGCGCTGATCAAGGGCTGGGCCGGGGCCGTCGCCGACCTGGACGAGCCGCCCGCGCTGGTGCTGGCCGGTGGCGGCGGCTGGAGCGACGAGGTGGACGCGGCGGTGGCCGCGGTCCCGCCGCACCTGCGCCTGGTCCGGCCCGGGTACCTGCCGTTCTCGATGCTGCCCGGGTTCCTGGGCGGCTCGCTGGTGTACGCCTACCCCAGCCGCGGGGAGGGCTTCGGCCTGCCCGTCCTGGAGGCGATGGCCTGCGGGGCCCCGGTGCTCACCACCCACTGCACGTCCCTGCCCGAGGTCGGCGGGGACGCGGTCGCCTACACCAAACCGGACGCCGACAGCATCGAGGCCGCGCTGCGCGGCATGCTGGCCGACCCGGTGGGCCGCGAGGCGCTGGCCCTGGCCGGACACGCCCGGTCCCAGGAGTTCACCTGGGCCGCCTCGGCCGAGGCACACTTGGCTTGTTACCGGCGCGCCGCCGAGACTGGCGCCGATCAGCAGAGCGCCGTGTGACCCCGGGCCCGCGGGCCCACTGCAGTGACCGACGACCGTGAGGCGACCCATCGATGCCGCGTGAACCACTCGAAGCGATCCTGCTGGTCGGCGGCCAGGGGACCCGGCTCCGGCCGCTGACCCTGTCCGCGCCCAAGCCGCTGCTGCCCACGGCCGGCGTGCCGTTCCTGTGCCACCAGTTCGCCCGGGCCGCCGCCGCCGGGATCACCCACGTGGTGCTGGCCACCTGCTATCAGGCCGAGATGTTCCGCGAGTGCTTCGGCGACGGCGCCCAGTTCGGCCTGTCCATCGACTACGTGACCGAGGAGGTCCCGCTGGGCACCGGCGGCGGCATCCGCAACGCGGCCAGCCGGCTGCGCTCGGGCGCCGACGACCCGGTGGTGGTGCTCAACGGCGACGTCCTGTCCGGCCACGACCTCGGTGCCCAGCTGGACATGCACCGCAAGGCCGAGGCCGCCGTCACGCTGCACCTGGTCGAGGTGCCGGACCCGTCCCGGTTCGGCTGCGTGCCGACCGACGGGGCCGGGCGGGTGACCGCGTTCCTGGAGAAGACCCCGGACCCGGTGACCAACCGGATCAACGCCGGCTGTTACGTGTTCACCCGGCGGTTCATCGACGAGATCCCAGCCGGCCGCCCGGTGTCGGTGGAACGCGAGACGTTCCCCGGCCTGATCGACGCGGGCCAGATCGTGATGGGCTACGCCGACACGTCCTACTGGCTGGACGTGGGCACGCCCGAAGCGTTCGTGCAGGGCTCCTGCGACCTGGTCCGGGGCACGCTGGCCTCACCCGCCCTGCCCGGCCCGTGCGGGCCCGCGCTGCTGCTGCCCGGGGCTTCCGTGGCCGACGGGGCCAGCGTGGACGGTGGCACGATCGTGGGCGCCGGGTCCGAGATCGGCACCGGCGCCACCGTGACCGCCAGCGTGCTGTTCGACGGCGTGCGGGTGGGCCCGGGCGCGGTGGTCCGGGACAGCATCCTCGGGGCCGGGGCGCACATCGAGGCCGGCGCCGTGATCGAGAGTGCCGTCATCGGCGACCGGGCCGTGGTCGGCGCGGGCAACGAACTGGCCCGCGGCCTGCGGTTGTGGCCCGGCGTGCGGCTGGAGCCCACGTCCGTCCGGTTCTCCTCCGACGCCTGACATGACCGCCCCGGCGCTTCCCCCCGCCACCCCGGTCCCCGCCCCGCGGCTCCTCTCCCACGCGCCCCACGAGCCCCCCGACCCCCCCGAGCCCCCCCAGCCCCAGCAACCCCACGAGCCCCAGCAAACCCGCCAGCCCCAGCAACCCCGCGAGCCTCACGAGGCCCTGACGCGCCACTGGCACGCCCCGCACCACATCAGTGTGCGCCTGTCCCTGTCTGTGCACGGTCGCGGCGGCGGCGACCCGACCTACCGCATCGACGGGGCCGGCGCGGTGTGGCGCACCTCCCTGACCCCCGAAGGCCCCGCCACCCTGCGCGTCCTGCCCGAGCAGGACCGGGACATCGCGGCCGCCGCCTGGGGCCCGGGCGCGGCCTGGCTGCTCGACTCGCTGCCCGAGATGCTCGGCGCCGCCGACCAGCGCGACGGCTTCGACCCGGCCCCGCATCCGCTGGTGCGCGAGCTGGCCGCCCGCCACACCGGCCTCCGCATCGGACGCAGCCGCCGCGTCATGGAAGCCCTGGTCCCCGCGATCCTGGAACAAAAAGTGGTCAGCATCGAAGCCCACCGGGCCTGGCGCAGCCTGCTGACCAAGTTCGGTTACCGGGCCCCGGGCCCGGCCCCGCGGGGGATGCGGGTGTTCCCGCCGCCCCGGGTCTGGGCCCGTATCCCGTCCTGGGAGTGGCACCGGGCCGGGGTGGAGATGGTCCGGGCCCGCACCATCGGCCGGGCCTGCGGCGTGGCCGGCCGCCTGGAGGAGATCGTCACCCTCGACGCGGCCGAGGCCAGCCGGCGGCTGCAACTGCTGCCCGGTATCGGGGTGTGGACCGCGGCCGAGACCATGCAGCGCGCGTTCGGCGACCCGGACGCGGTCTCGGTCGGCGACTACAACCTGCCCAAGCTGGTCGGCTGGGCCCTGGCCGGCCAGCGGGTCGACGACGACGGCATGCTGGCCCTGCTGGCCCCGTTCCCCGGGCACCGCTACCGCGTCACCCGGCTGCTCGAGCTGAGCGGCGCCCGCGCCCCCCGCCGCGGCCCCCGCATGCCCGTCCGCGACTACCGCCACTTCTGATTATTTCCCGTGACCGGCCAGCACCCCGCCGTACTCCGGTCCCCGCTCCGGTACCTGTCCTGCTCACACCGCACCCTCCGTCAGCAGACGCCCCATGCGCCACCCCCTGCCAGTCCCCGGGCCGGACCGGAGGCCCGGCGGCCCACTGGGACGCCTGCGCCTGGGGTGGCCACGGTGACCCCTGGGACGAAGCCGCGCCGCAGCCCACGCCCGGGCAATGTACGCAATGGCCCCTGTGCGTACATAAGAGTGTTAGCACAGGGACCATTACGTACATAGACGCCGGGAACAGGATCGGCACGATCATGGCTGAGCGTGGTGAAGGGCTGTCCCAGCCGCGGCGTAGTGTCGAGCTGGGTGGTCAGCCGACGGCCTGCCCGGCCGTCCGGCCACGGACAGGACGAAGGGATGATGGGTGACGTCTTCCGCTGATAGCCAGACCGGAAGCCAGCCGGGCCAGCCTGGCCCGATCCCCGGTATGCGCCGGGCGCTGGCCCGGGCCCGGGACGGCAAGGCCCTGGACGCCGCCGAGGCCGCGATCCTGCTGCAGGCCCGCAACACAGACCTGGACCAGCTGCTCGGCTACGCCAGCCGCACCCGGGACGCCGGCCTGGCCGAAGCCAACCGCCCCGGCATCATCACCTACTCCAGAAAGGTCTTCATCCCGCTGACCCGCCTGTGCCGGGACCGCTGCGGCTACTGCACGTTCGCCACCGTCCCGCACAAGCTGCACAGCATCTACCTGGAGCCTGACGAAGTAATAGAGATCGCCAGACAGGGCGCCGAACTCGGCTGCAAAGAGGCCCTGTTCACCCTGGGCGACCGCCCCGAAGACCGGTGGAAGCAGGCCCGGGAATGGCTGGACGCCCGCGGCTACGACGACACGCTGTCCTACGTCCGGGCCATGGCCATCCGGGTGCTGGAGGAGACCGGGCTGCTGCCGCACCTCAACCCGGGCGTGCTGAGCTGGGCCGACTTCCAGCGGCTGAAGCCGGTCGCGCCGTCCATGGGCATGATGCTGGAGACCACCTCCGAGCGGCTGTTCACCGAGAAGGGCCAGCCGCACTTCGGCAGCCCCGACAAGGACCCGAAGGTCCGGCTGCGGGTGCTGGAGGACGCCGGGCGGGTCAACGTGCCGTTCACGACCGGGATCCTGATCGGCATCGGCGAGACGCTGGCCGAGCGGGCCGAGTCCATCTTCGCCATCCGCCAGGTGGCCCGGGAGTACGCCGGTATCCAGGAAGTCATCGTGCAGAACTTCCGGGCCAAGCCGGACACCAAGATGCGGGGCGTGCCCGACGCCGAGCTGCAGGACCTGGCGGCCACGATCGCCGTCACCCGGCTGGTGCTCGGGCCCAAGGCCCGGGTCCAGGCCCCGCCGAACCTCATTGGCGACGAGTACGGGCTGATCCTGCGGGCCGGCATCGACGACTGGGGCGGGGTGTCCCCGCTGACCCCGGACCACGTGAACCCGGAGCGGCCCTGGCCGCAGATCGATGAGCTGGCCCAGATCACGGCCGACGCCGGGTTCACCCTGCGCGAGCGGCTCACGATCTACCCGCCGTACCTGCGCGAGCCCTGGCTCGACCCGCGGCTGGCCGGCCACGTCCAGGCGCTGGTGGACCCGGCCACCGGGCTGGCCAACGAGGCCGCCATGCCGCAGGGACGGCCCTGGCAGGAGCCGGACGGCGGCTGGCAGGAGGCGGGCCGGACCGACCTGTTCACCACGATCGACAGCACCGGCCGCACCAGCGACCGGCGCGACGACTTCGCCGAGGTCTACGGCGACTGGGACGAGGTCAAGACCCGGCTGGCGGCACCAACGCCCGCGCCGCTCGACGCCGACGTCAAGGCCGCCCTGAGGCAGGCCGAAAAGGACCCGGCCGCGCTGAGCGACGATCAGGCCCTGGCCCTCCTCGCCGCCGAAGGTCCCGCCCTCGAAGCCCTGACCACGCTGGCCGACGACATCCGGCGTGACGTGATGGGCGACGACATCACCTACGTGGTCAACCGGAACATCAACTTCACCAACGTCTGCTACACCGGCTGCCGGTTCTGCGCGTTCGCGCAGCGGCGCACCGACGCCGACGCCTACACGCTGTCCCTGCAGCAGGTCGGCGACCGGGCCCAGGAGGCCTGGGAGGCGGGCGCGACCGAGGTGTGCATGCAGGGCGGCATCCACCCGGACCTGCCGGGCACGGCCTACTTCGAGATCGCGGCCGAGGTCAAGCGGCGCAGCCCGGACATGCACGTGCATGCGTTCTCACCGATGGAGGTGGTGAACGGCGCGTCCCGCACCGGGCTGCCCGTCCGCGAGTGGCTGACCCGCGCCAAGGAAGCCGGTCTCAGCTCGGTCCCGGGCACGGCCGCGGAGATCCTGGACGACGACGTGCGCTGGATCCTGACCAAGGGCAAGCTGCCCGCCAAGGACTGGATCGAGGTCATCACCGCCGCGCACGAGGTGGGCCTGCCCAGCTCGGCCACGATGATGTACGGGCACGTGGACACGCCCGCGCACTGGGTCGGGCACCTCAGGGTGATCCGCGGTATCCAGGAGCGCACCGGCGGCTTCACCGAGTTCGTGCTGCTGCCGTTCATTCACACCAGCGCCCCGATCTACCTGGCCGGCCTGGCCCGCCCGGGCCCCACCGCCCGGGAGAACCGCGCCGTGCACGCGGTGTCGCGGCTGATGCTGCACGGGGCGATCGACTCGATCCAGTGTTCCTGGGTCAAGCTCGGCGACGACCTGTGCCGCCAGATCCTCCAGGGCGGCGCCAACGACATCGGCGGCACGCTGATGGAGGAGACGATCAGCCGGATGGCCGGCGCCGACAACGGCTCGTTCCGCACGATCAGCCAGCTGGCCGAGATGGTCGGGCCCACCGGCCGCCCCATGCGCCAGCGCAGCACCCTCTACGGAGAGGTCAGCCAGGAGCGCCTCGCCGCCGCCGCGGCCAGCGACGGCGTGTGCGCCTCGATCCGCTCACCCCTCCCGGTCATCGCCACCTGACCGGGTCCGCCCTCCCGGAGTTCTTTACCCATATGGAAGGTCGCGGCCTGCGTCCCACTCCGATTCAGAGCGTCAGAGTGAAGTCGTCCGGGTCGCGAGGCGGCCGCACCGACGGGGCCGACGCCGGGTGGCCGACCCCGACGGCGCCCATGGGCAGCCAGTCCGCCGGGACTCCCATGGCCCGGGCGGCCACCGGCTGGCAGAACAGGGTGCTGGAGATCCAGCACGAGCCCAGGCCCTCGGCGGCCAGCCCGATCAGCAGGTTTTCCACCGCGGCGCCCATGGCGACCTCGAACATGGACCGTTCGCTTGTGTTGCGCCGCGGGTCGGGGTAGGTGTGCGCCGCCTCCAGCACCAGGCACGGCACCACGATCAGCGGGGCCCGCCGGAGCGGCTCGCCGCGGCGGACCCGGCGGGCGATCTGCTCCTCGGTGAAGCCGTCGCCGCGCAGGTCGGCGATCCAGGCTTCCAGCATGGCGTCGCACAGGCCGTCGCGGGCCGCGGCCGACTCCAGCACCACGAACCGCCAGGGCGTGCTGTGGTGCGGGGCGGGGGCGGTGATCGCGGC
Organism: Streptosporangiaceae bacterium; assembly: GCA_036521155.1. Classification (GTDB taxonomy): domain Bacteria; phylum Actinomycetota; class Actinomycetes; order Streptosporangiales; family Streptosporangiaceae; genus Bog-532. The sequence goes on along the minus strand of DATDIH010000012.1, from coordinate 29,130 downwards.
GGCGATGGCCCGCCGGACCGCCTCGGGGTTCACCGGGTCGGGGGTGAAGTCCCGGACCGTGCGGCGGGCCAGCACGACCTCGGCCGCCCCCCACCGGAACATGTCTTCGCCCGCCTTGCGGATCAGCGCGGCGGCCCCGGGACCGTCCTCGTCGGTGACCAGGCCGGCCAGGCCGCGCACGACCGCGACCGGGATGCCGCGGGCCTTGCCCTTGACCAGGTCGCCGGCGGCCGCGATCTCGTCGGCCACCGCGGCCAGCGTGACCTCCAGCGAGTTGCCGAAGCTGTCCTGCGTCCCGCGGTAGTCGATCATGGGGCGGACCCCGGCCGCGCCGATGGCGGTGTCGGTCTGGCCCACCCGCCAGGCCCGGCCGAGCGTGTCGGTGATGACCACCCCGACCCGGGCCCCGGGCCGGCCGCGCAGGGCCTTGCGCAGCCGCCGCGCCGACTCGTCCGGGTCCTCGGGCAGCAGCACCACCGTGCCGGCCGGGGTGTTGGAGGCGTCCACGCCCGCCGCCGCCATGATCAGCCCGTGCCGGGTCTCCACGATCCGGGCGTCGCCGCGCCGGGCCACCACCCGGACCGTCTCGGCGTCGATGGCCGCCTCCCGGTCCTGGGCCACGGTCCGGCCCTCGGCCTTGCTGACGATCTTCGAGGTGACGACCACGATGTCGCCGTCGCGCAGCTCGCCCACGGCGTCGGCCAGCAGCGCGCCCAGGTCCGCGCCCGCCGTGACCTCGGGCAGCCCGGTCACGCCGCGCACCGAAATCTCGTGAACCCCACCAACCTCGTGAACCCCACCAACCTCGTGAACCACACCACCCTCGCGGACACCATCAGCCTCAGCAGTCCCGCCGGTCGCGCTCCCGCTCATCCGGACAGCTCCGCGGCCAGGTCCAGCGCGGCCCGGGCAATCTCGGCGGTGGCGGCCAGATCGCGCATGTACAGGGGCAGCACCCGCACCTCGATCCCGGCCAGCGCCGGGTCGGCGGCGGCCTCCTTGTCCTGGTCGTCGACCAGCCAGCCGTTGATCAGGTCCGGCCCGTAGTGCGCGCCGACCGCTACGGCCGAGGTTTCCACGCCGATCGCGGTCAGGCAGGCGTCGGCCATGCCGCGCACCGGGGCGCCCCCGATGATCGGCGAGACCCCGACCACGGTCTTGGCCGCGACCGCGTCGGTGATGCCGGGCACGGCCAGGATCGTGCCCACGCTGACCACCGGGTTGGACGGCGGGAAGAGCACCACGTCGGCCCGGTCGATGGCGTCCAGCACGCCGGGCGCGGGCCGCGCGTCGGCCGCCCCGGCGGGCACGATGGTGGCCGCGGGCACGGCCGCGTGCAGCCGCACCCACCACTCCTGGAAGTGCACGTAGTGCCGGCCCTCGCCCTCGTCGACCAGCACGTGGGTCTCGATCTGGTCGTCGGACATGGGCAGCAGCCGGACCCCGGGCTGCCAGCGCTGGCAGAGCACGCCGGTCACGGCCGACAGCGGGTGGCCGTCGTTCAGCATCTGGGTGCGCACGATGTGGGTGGCGAAGTCCCGGTCCCCGAGGGTGAACCAGTCCGGCCCGGCCCCGTAGGCGGCCAGCTCGTCCCGGATCTCGAAGGTCTCGCCGGCCCGGCCCCAGCCCTGGCTCTCGTTGATGCCGCCGCCGAGCGTGTACATGACGGTGTCCAGGTCGGGGCAGACGCGCAGCCCATGCAGGGTGATGTCGTCGCCGGTGTTCCCGACCACGGTGATGTCCGCGTCCGGTGCCGCGACCTTCAGGCCGCGGAGGAAGCGCGCGGCGCCCACGCCGCCGGCCAGCACGGTGATCCGCATAACTGAAGTGTCCCAGGCCCGCCGCGATGCCAGGACCGCGCCCCGGACTCCCGGGGACTCGCGACCCCGGGAGCGCCCAGCCCGCGCCCGGGCCCCGCGCAAGCCCCGGCCCGGAGCCAGGGTCACGGATTTCTCGCTGTGCGCGGTGATCCCGATGCTCTCTGCTAACGGCCTGGCAACGGACTGGCGGCAATCTTCGGGAACTTATCGGTCACGACAGAACATTAGTGCGGCCAATATCACCTAGCGGGCTTGACTAGAAGCAAGACACGCGCGTGTAATTTCATAGTTGTAAGTACACGCCCCCTCGGGGAGGGCGTGGATCCCGGGGGCCCCCACCAGGGGTAGGAGGTGCGCGTGTCTGAGGTCATCGTCCAACTAGAGGCCGTTCCACTAGAGGACGTTCCAGTAGAGGTCGTTCCGCTGGAGCTCGAGCACGATGTGGAGTGCTCAGACGACGCCGAGGAGCTTGGCTGGCAGGACCGGGCCCTGTGTGCCCAGACCGATCCCGAGGCGTTTTTCCCGGAGAAGGGCGGCTCGACGCGGGAGGCCAAGAAGGTCTGCCGCAGCTGTGAGGTCCGGGCCGAGTGCCTGGAGTTCGCGCTGGAGAATGACGAGCGGTTTGGCATCTGGGGCGGCATGTCGGAGCGGGAACGTCGGCGCCTGAAAAAAGAAGCGGTCTGAGCCGGACCGGGGCCACCCTCGTGGCCCCGGCGGCTCAGTCTCCGCTGGCGTAGCCGGGGTCGATCGTGTCCGGGTCCAGGCCCAGCAGCTCGGCGACCTCTTCGACCACCACGTCGAAGATCAGTTCACTCAGCTCGTCCTCGTCCTCGGCGCGGGCCAGCAGCGGGCGCCGGTAGACCACGATCCGCGGCGAGCGGGCCCCGGCCGGCGCCTGCGGATCGCTCTCACCGGGGTCGACCCGGGCCAGCGGCACCGGCACCAGGTCATCGCCGCGGATCTCCTCGTCGGGCACTTCCTGGACCGCGAACTCGATGCCGGACAGCTCGGACTCCCAGCGCGGCTCCAGCCGCGCCACCGCGTCCAGGACCAGGTCATCGAACTGCTGCGCGCGGCTGCGGTACAGCGGGACGTCGGTCGGGACGAGCCGCCCCCGCAGGCCGCGGCCGTGCCGGTCCCGGCGGCGGACGCGGCGCCGTCCGGCCGCGGAACTCTTCTGTTCGGCCTGCACAGCTACTGAGCGTATCTCCGGCACCGGCCGGCCGCGAAGACACGATCGTGAAGAGTGCCCCGGGTGGTGGCGTTACCGACCCCGGCCAGCTACCGTCGACGGGGTGATCGGGTCCGCGTGCCCGGGATGATCAGGTGAGTGAGGTGGGTCGGTGAGTTCGCGTTGCTGCTCGCGCACCGCATGCAAGCAACCCCCGGTCTACACGCTCACGTACGTCTACCGTGACTCCACCGCGGTGCTGGGGCCGCTGGCCGCCTACGTCGAACCGCACTGCTACGACCTGTGCGCCAAGCACGCCGAACGGCTCACCGTCCCCCGGGGCTGGGACGTGGTCCGGCTGCCCGGGGACCCGGTCCAGAGCAGCGTCGACGACCTTGAGGCGCTGGCCAACGCGGTCCGTGAGGTGTCCCAGCAGCAGCGCCAGCGCCCGCCCGGCTCCGAGCCGGTCGGGCAGGGCGTGGAGGTCGGCCGGCGCAAGCACCTGCGGATGGTCCGCTCGGCCCCGCCCGAGGCCAAGCCGTCCACCGAGACGGCGGGCCGCCAGCCTACGACCTGACCCTCGGCCCACCCGGTAGGCTCGGGGCCCATGGCGGAGATCTTCAAGGCGTACGACATCCGCGGTGTCGTACCCGACGACCTGGATGAGCGCATGGCCGAGGCGGTCGGGGCCGCCTTTGCCCGGCTGACCGGCGCCCGCCAGATCGTCACCGTGCACGACATGCGGACGTCGTCGGCCCCGCTGGCCGCGGCGTTCGCCCGCGGGGTCACCGCCCAGGGCGCCGACGTCATCGCGGCCGGCCTGGGCTCCACCGACATGCTCTACTACGCCAGCGGCGACCTCGCGGTCCCCGGCGCGATGATCACCGCCAGCCACAACCCGGCCCGTTACAACGGCATCAAGCTGTGCCGGGCCGGGGCCAAACCGGTCGGCCAGCAGACCGGCCTGGCCGAGCTGCAGCAGCTGGTGGAGCGCGGCGTGCCGGCCGGCGTCGCGGTCCCCGGCCAGGTCGTGCCCCAGGACCTGCTCAGCGGCTACGCCGAGCATCTCAAGAAGCTGGTCGACGTGTCCGGCATCCGGCCACTGAAGGTCGTGGTCGACGCGGGCAACGGCATGGCCGGGCACACCGTGCCCACCGTGTTCGAGGGCCTGCCCATCGACCTGGTCCCGATGTACTTCGAGCTGGACGGCACGTTCCCGAACCACGAGGCCAACCCGATCGACCCGGAGAACCTGCGCGACCTGCAGCAGGCGGTCAAGGACAACAACGCCGACATCGGGCTGGCCTTCGACGGCGACGCCGACCGCTGCTTCGTGGTCGACGAGCGGGGCGAGATCGTGTCCCCGTCGGTGCTGACCGCGCTGATCGCCGCCCGCGAGCTGGCCCATGAGCCCGGGGCGACCGTGATCCACAACCTGATCACCTCCCGGGCCGTGCCGGAGATCATCACCGAAAACGGCGGGGTCCCGGTGCGGACCCGGGTCGGCCACTCGTTCATCAAGGCCGAGATGGCCCGCACCAGCGCGATCTTCGGCGGCGAGCACTCCGGGCACTTCTACTTCCGCGACTTCTGGTTTGCCGACAGCGGCATGCTGGCCGCGCTGCACGTGCTGGCCGCGCTCGGGGGCCAGGACGGGCCGCTGTCCCAGTTGCTGGCGCGCTACGCCCGGTACAGCGCCAGCGGCGAGATCAACAGCGATGTGGCCGACCAGGCCGGTATCACCGCCCAGGTGCGGATGGCCTACGCCACCCGGCCCGAGGTGACCAGCGACGAACTGGACGGGCTGACCGTGCAGGCCCCCGACTGGTGGTTCAACCTCCGGCCGTCCAACACCGAGCCGCTGCTGCGGCTCAACGTTGAAGGGGCCGACCGGGCCACCATGGAATCACTGCGCGACGAGGTCCTGGCGATGGTCCGGGGCGCGGGCCGAGAGGGAGACACGACGTGAAGCTCGACGACTGGCTGCTGGACATCCTGGCCTGCCCCAACTGTCACGGTGAGCTGCGGGCCGACGACGCGGCCAGCGAGCTGATCTGCACCGGCGAGTGCGGCTATGCCTACCCGGTCCGCGACGACATCCCGGTCCTGCTGGTGGACGAGGCCCGCAAGCCCGGATCCGGAGCATGACGTCGGGCGAAGACCTGACCGGCCTCGACGACGGCGGTCTGGACGACGGCGGCCTGGCCGACGAGTTCGCGGCTGACCGGCTGGACGACGAGGGCCTGGTCGAGGCGGCCGACCCCGGCGGCATGCTGCGCCAGGTGGCCTCGTCCGCGGCCCAGGTCCGGACGGCCCTGCGCTCCTGCGCCGAGGCCGACCTGTCCCCGGTCACGGCGGCGGGACGGCCCCGGGCCATCGTGGTGGCCGGTATGGGCGGCTCCGGCATCGCTGGTGACATCCTGGCCGCGCTGGTCGGCTCGGCCGCGTCGACGCAGATCGTCACCACGCACGACTATCAGCTCCCGGGCTGGGTCGGCGCCGCCGACCTGGTGGTGGCGGTGTCATGTTCTGGCTCCACCGAGGAGACGCTGGCCGTCGCCACCGAAGCGGCCCGCCGCCGCTGTCATCTGCTCGGGGTGGGTGCGGCCGGGTCGCCCCTGGAGGCCATCGCCACCCAGGCCCGCGCGCCGTTCGTGCCGGTGGCCTCGGCCGGGATGCCACGGTCGACCCTGTGGGCGCTGGCCATCCCGCTGGTCGTCGTGGCCGAGCAGGTCGGCCTCATCGAGGTCGGCGCCGAGGTGTACGAGCAGACAGCGGCCAAGCTGGAGGAACTCGCGTTCCAGTGCCGCCCGAGCAGCGAGTCGTTCGTCAACCCGGGCAAGTCGCTGGCCCTGGACCTGATGGGCACGCTGCCGATGATCTGGGGCAGCTCGCCGCTGGCGGCGGTGGCCGCCCGCCGGTTCGCGGCCCAGCTCAACGAGAACGCCAAGTACCCCGGCATCGCCGGGGAACTGCCGGAGGCCAACCACAACCAGGTGGTGGCGTTCGACGGGCCGTTCGCGCCCGGTCAGGGGCTGGACGCCGCGTCCGGTTTCCCGCTCCGGCTGGTGCTGCTGGCCGACCCGTCCGAGCACCCGCAGGTGGCCCGGCGGCGAGCGGCCTCGGCCGAGCTGGCCACCGAGCGCGGCGTCCGCGTCACCGAACTGCCCATGACCGGTGAGCATCCGCTGCTGCGGTTCGCCGGTGTGGTGCCGCTCATCGATTACGCCACCGTTTACCTGGGCATTGCCTCGGGTGTGGATCCGACCCCGATCCACGTCATTCAGGAGCTGAAGGAGCGGATCTCCTAGGCTCCGTCCGGGAAGGAAGCCGGCATCAAGACTCACGATCAGCCGCGCGAGAGCCGCGGGGCGACCGCCATCGGGAAACCCGGCGGGCAGACCGGCCAGCCCGGCAAGAAGGAACGGTCCGGCAGCCTGCTCGCGGTCCTGGCCGCGCTGGCCGCCAACATCGGCATCGCCATCGCCAAGCTGGTCGCGTTCCTGATCACCGGCTCGGCCTCGCTGCTGGCCGAGTTCGTGCACTCGCTGGCCGACTGCAGCGACCAGGCCTTGCTGCTGGTGGGCCGGAACCGTGCCTCCCGGGCCGAGACCGAGGAGCACCCGTTCGGATTCGGGCGGGAGCGGTACCTGTATGGCTTCCTGGTTTCCGTGGTCCTGTTCGCGGTGGGTGGCGCGTACTCCATCTACGATGGCGTTCACAAGATCATCAGCCCCGAGCCGCTGACCACCGCGTGGATCGCCTACGGTGTGCTGGGCCTGTCGTTCGTTCTCGAGGCCTCCTCGCTGCGCGTCTCGGTCAAGGAGGCCGGCAAGCTCCGGCGGGGCCGCGGCTGGCTCACGTTCATCCGGCGGGTCAAGGAGCCGGACCTGATCGTGACCCTGCTGGAGGACACGGCCGCCCTGCTCGGACTGGTGTTCGCGTTCTTGGGCGTGCTGCTGTCCGAGCTGACCGGCGACGAGGCCTGGGACGGCGGCGGCTCGGTGGCCATCGGCGTCCTGCTGGCCGTGGTGGCGGTCATGGTGGCCCGGGAGACCAAGAGCCTGCTCATCGGCGAGGCGGCCAGCGACGAGGCCGAGCGCACGATCGTGGAGGCGCTGGAGGACGGCCCCGAATTGGAGCGGGTCATCCACCTGCGCACGGTCCACCTGAGCCCGGACTCACTCCTGATCGCGGCCAAGGTCGGGATCCGGGCCAGTGACAACGGAGAGACCATCGTGCGCGGCATCGACGCCGCCGAGAGCCGGGTCCGCAAGGCCCTGCCCATCGCCCACGTCATCTACCTCGAGCCCGACGTCTACCGCGAGTCCAAGGCCGACGAGACCGACCCGGCCATCCGCACCGTGCACCGGGCCTGGGGCGACTACACCGGACCCGACTACCCCCGCGGCACCGGCCCGCTACCCCAGCAGCCCCCGCCGGAGGGCAGTGCTCCCTAGGCTCGCCCTCCGCACCCTTGGCTCGCTCGTCAGCCCCGCAGCGCCCCGTCGGCGGATGAGGTCCGGGCGGGCCGGCCCAGCAGGCGCAGGGCCCGCTCCTGCTCGAAGTCCAGCGCCCGGCCCGGCTGCTCGGGCAGGCGGCCCAGGCGGCGGCTGAGGTCGGCCACGGCGGCGCGCGCCCCCGGTTCGGACAGCACCCGCAGGCCGAACGCCAGTGCCGCCGGGCTGATCTGATAACGCCGTTCCAGTTGCAGGGCGGCGTTCACCGCGCGCAGGTCGGCCTCGGTGAACTGACGGTGCCGGGGCCCACGGCCCGGGCCGTGGCCGGTGCCGCGGATCCGGGGCAGCAGCCCCAGGTCCTCCCGGTAGCGGAGCATCCGGGGCGACATGCCGAGCCTCCGGGCAGCCTCTGAGATGCGCATAATCGCAAAGCTTACATTCTTTTGTTAAATACAGGCCCAGAACCGTGCGCCGGACCTCCCGCGTCCCCTACCGTCGATACCGTGCGTTGGCGCCGGGCACCGGCCGCCACCCGAGCAAGACGAAATAACGAGGAGAGTGCATTGTCCACCGGACCGCTTCAGTACAAGGTTGCTGATCTGTCGCTGGCTGACTACGGCCGCAAGGAGATCACCCTGGCCGAGCACGAGATGCCCGGCCTGATGGCGACCCGCGCCGAGTACGCGGCCAAGCAGCCGCTGCGCGGGGCGCGGATCACCGGCTCGCTGCACATGACCATCCAGACCGCCGTGCTCATCGAGACCCTGGCCGCGCTCGGCGCCGAGGTCCGGTGGGCCAGCTGCAACATCTTCTCCACCCAGGACCACGCGGCCGCGGCGATCGTGGTCGGCCCCGACGGCACCCCCGAGGACCCCCAGGGCATCCCGGTCTTCGCCTGGAAGGGCGAGACCCTGGAGGAGTACTGGTGGTGCACCAACCAGGCCCTGACCTGGGCGGGCCATGATGGCCCGAACATGCTGCTGGACGACGGCGGCGACGCCACCCTGCTGGTGCACAAGGGCGCCGAGTACGAGCGGGCGGGCGGCGTGCCGTCGGCGGCCGAGGACGACCCGGACGAGTGGAAGGTCATCCTCGGGCTGCTGCGCGAGTCGCTGGCCAGCAGCCCGGACCGGTGGACCAAGGTGGGCCAGGAGATCATCGGCGTCACCGAGGAGACCACCACCGGCGTGCACCGGCTGTACGAGATGTCCCGCGACGGTGCCCTGCTGTTCCCGGCCATCAACGTCAACGACTCGGTCACCAAGTCCAAGTTCGACAACAAGTACGGCTGCCGCCACTCGCTGATCGACGGCATCAACCGCGGCACCGACGTGCTGATCGGCGGCAAGGTGGCCGTGGTCTGCGGTTACGGCGACGTGGGCAAGGGCTGCTCCGAGTCCCTGCGCGGCCAGGGCGCCCGGGTCATCGTGACCGAGATCGACCCGATCTGCGCGCTGCAGGCGGCCATGGACGGCTACCAGGTGGCCACGCTCGAGGACGTGGTGGACAGCGCCGACATCTTCGTGACCACCACCGGCAACAAGGACATCATCATGGCCAAGCACATGGCCAAGATGAAGCACCAGGCCATCGTGGGCAACATCGGCCACTTCGACAACGAGATCGACATGGCCGGCCTGATGAAGACCCCGGGCATCAAGCGGGTCAACGTCAAGCCGCAGGTCGACGAGTGGGTGTTCCCGGACGGCCACGCGGTGATCGTGCTGTCCGAGGGCCGCCTGCTCAACCTGGGCAACGCCACCGGGCACCCGAGCTTCGTCATGTCCAACAGCTTCACCAACCAGGTCATGGCCCAGATCGAGCTGTTCACCCGGACCGACCAGTACCCGGTCGGCGTCTACGTGCTGCCCAAGCACCTGGACGAGAAGGTGGCCCGGCTGCACCTGGACGCGCTCGGGGTCAAGCTGACCACGCTGACCAAGGACCAGGCCGACTACATCGGCGTGCCGGTCGACGGCCCGTACAAGAGCGACCAGTACCGGTACTGACAGGATGACCGACGCCAAGGCTGCCGGGCCGCGTACGCCACGGCCCGGCGGCCGGTCCCGGCCCCGGGCGGGCTCACGGCCCGCCCCCGGCCTGGACGGGCCCTACGAGTACGAGCCGGCCGGGGTCGGCGACATCGCCGACCCGCTGCTGGCCGATTCGGGCAGCACCCGGATCGAGTGGGCCGAGCGGGCCATGCCCGTGCTGGCCCAGCTGCGGGCGCGGTTCACCGCCGAGCAGCCGTTCGCGGGGCTGGCCGTGGCCGCGTGCCTGAACGTGACGGCCGAGACCGCGATCCTGGTCCGCGCGCTGCGCGCGGGCGGCGCCAGCGTGTCCCTGGCCGCGTCGAACCCGCTGTCGACCCAGGACGACGTGGCCGCCGCCCTGGCCATGCGGCACGGCATCGCGGTGTTCGCCCGGGCCGGCGTGGACCGGCCCGCCTACTACCGGCACATCGAGCAGGCCCTGACCGGCGCCCCCGACCTGGTCGTGGACGACGGCTGCGACCTGGTCAACACGCTGCACACCCAGCACCCCGAACTGCTGCCGGGGGTGCGTGGTGGCTGCGAGTCCACCACCACCGGCGTGATCCGGCTGCGGCGGATGGCGGCCGAGGGGGCGCTGCGGTTCCCGGTCGTCGCGGCCAACGACACCGCGACCCGGCGGCTGGTGGACAGCACGTTCGGCACCGGGCAGTCGGTCCTGGACGGCATCCTGCGCGCCACCAACACCCTGCTGGCGGGCAAGACCGTGGTGGTGGCCGGGTTCGGCCCCTCCGGCCGGGGCGTGGCCGACCGGGCCCGCGGCCTGGGCGCTGAGGTCGTCGTGACCGAGATCGACCCGGTGCGCGCGCTGGACGCGGTGCTGCGCGGCTTCCGGGTCCTGCCCATGGCCGAAGCGGCGCCGGCAGCGCACCTTTTCATCACCGTGACCGGCTCGACCGAGGTCATCGGGGCCGAGCACCTGGCCGTGATGCGGGACGGGGCCATCCTGGCCAACGCCGGCCACTTCGACGTCGAGATCGACGTGCGGGCCCTGGCCGACCTGGCCGTGGCCGTGCACCGCGACCTGCGGCCACACGTGGACTCGTTCGAGCTGCCGGACGGCCGGCGGCTGCTGCTGCTGGCCGAGGGCCGCGTGGTCAATCTGGTCGCCGCCGAGGGGCACCCGGCCCAGGCCATGGACCTGTCGTTCGGGGTCCAGGCGCTGGCCCTGGCCTGGCTGGCCGGCCACGCCGACCAGCTTCCGCCCGCCGTGCACGAGGTCCCCGAGGCCCTCGACGCCGAGGCGGCCCGGCTGGAACTGGCCGCCATCGGCACCCAGCTCGACACGCTCACCCCGGCCCAAGCCGCCTACCGCGAATCCTGGCGCCTCGGTTCCTGACCCGCCGCTAGGCCAGACTCCGGGCTGAACACCGGAAAGTCAGCAGCTTCTGCTGCTCCAGCGACAGTTTCCGCCCACAAGCCCGCGCCACCAGCTTCCCAAAGACGCCTTAGGGAAGCCGCCACTCGACCGGGGCGCCGCCCTGCTTCTCCAGCAGTTCGCTGGCCCGGCTGAACGGGTGCGACCCGAAGAACCCGCGGTCGGCCGAGTACGGGCTGGGGTGGGCCGACTCGATCTTCGGCACGTCCGGCATGAGCGGGGCCAGGCTCTGCGCGTCGCGGCCCCACAGGATGGCGACCAGCGGCCCGCCCCGCGCGGCCAGCGCCCGGATGGCCTGGTCGGTGACTTTCTCCCAGCCCTTGCCCCGGTGCGAGCCCGGCTTGCGCGGCTCAACGGTCAGCACCCGGTTCAGCAGCAGCACCCCGTGCTCGGTCCAGGGGGTCAGGTCGCCGTTCGACGGCTCCGGGAAGCCCAGGTCGTCGCGGTACTCGGTGAAGATGTTGACCAGGCTGGGCGGCAGCCGCTTGACCGTGGGCGCCACCGAGAAGCTGAGCCCGATCGGGTTCCCCGGGGTGGGGTAGGGGTCCTGCCCGACGATCAGCACCCGGACGTCGCTGAACGGCTGCTTGAAGGCGCGCAGCACGTTGTCGCCCGCGGGCAGGTACTTACGCCCGGCCGCGACCTCGGCCCGCAGGAAGTCGCCCATCTCCTTGATCTGGCCGGCCACCGGCTCGAGCGCCTCGGCCCAGCCGTCCTCCATCGCACCGTCTGCCATGGCTGGAGACTCTACCGTCAGGCGGGCGGGGTAAACCCGCCGCTGACAGGCGGCTCCGGGGGAACCGCTGGAGGCTCTGGTGCTGGTGACGGAGTTGGGGGAGGAGGTGGCGCCGGGGCCCGGGTCAGTCTGGCCAGCTCACGCGACCGGCGTTCAACCAAAACTGCGGACAGGAAGGCGGCGGCCGGCGTGCCGTACGGCGGCGGTGGTGAGACGAGGGTGGCCACCTGCGCGGCGATCCGCCGGCCGAATTCCTCGCGAGCCGGCGGGGACAGCTCCCAGTACCGGCTCAGGTAGCTGCGGGCCATGGCCGCGGTGTCGTCGGGCAGCCGCGACAACTCGGCCGAGGCCGCCCAGGCCGCCAGCGGCGGCGGCATGGTGATCGCCGTCCCGGGCTTGGCCCGCAGCCGCTCCTGGATCACGAACGTGCCCGCGAACAGGTCGCCGAGCCGCTTGCCCTTGGCCGACAGCAGCGACGCGATCAGGGCGGGCGCGCCGGCCAGGGCCCAGATCTCGATCACCCCGGCCAGCGCCCGGACCAGGGCCTGGCGGAACCGTTCCGGGCCGCCGTCGTCGCCGACCACCCGCAACCCCAGGGCCAGCTTGCCCAGCGTCTTGCCCCGGCTGAGCGTCTCGAACAGGGTGGGGTAGCCGACGATGACCCCGATGGTCACGACCAGACCGATCGCGGCCGTCGACGCGTCGTCCAGCCCGCCCGCCTGGGCCAGGCCGACCGCGAACAGCAGCACGGCCAGCAGCACGACCTGGACGGCCAGATCGATGATGATGGCCAGCAGGCGGCTCGGGAACCGGGCCACCGGCACCTCGAGGACCACGGCCTCGCCGGTGACGACGCTTTCCATGGCCCGCAATCTAACCGGTATGGGCACGTTAGTCTCCTGCCCGTGGACATCGATGCCTTCGAGGCCGCGCACCGGGCGCAGTGGCAGCGCCTGGACGCGCTGGTCCGCCGGCGTCGCCGCCTGTCCGGCCCGGAAATTGACGAGCTGGTCGACCTCTACCAGCGCACCACGACCGACCTGTCGTCGGTGCGCTCGGCCGGTCACGACCCGGTGCTGGCCGCACAGCTGTCCACCCGGGTGGCCCGGGCCCGCAGCGCCGTCACCGGGTCAAACCCCCCGTCCTGGAGCGTGGTCACCCGCTTCCTGGTCATCGGCTTCCCGGCCGCCGCCTACCGGGCCCGCTGGTGGTGGCTGGCCTCGGCGCTGGGTTCGATCGTGCTGGGGGTCATCGTGGCCTGGTGGATCGCCCGCTCACCCGGCGTGCAGACCCGGCTGCTGCCGTCGGCTCAGGCCCGCCAGCTGGTCAATTCCGAGTTCCGCGGCTACTACTCCCAGTACGCCGCGTCGTCGTTCGCGGCCAAGGTCTGGACCAACAACGCCTGGGTGGCCGCCGAGGCCCTGATCTCCGGCATCCTGCTCGGCATCCCCACCGTGTTCGTCCTGATCGAGAACGCCGTCAACGCCGGGCTCGACGCCGGCTTCATGATCGGCTACGGCAAGGGCGGGCTGTTCTTCTCGCTGATCCTGCCGCACGGCCTGCTGGAACTGTCGGCGGTGTTCCTGGCCGCCGCGGCCGGCCTGCGCCTGGGCTGGACCATCGTCGACCCCGGCGACCGGACCCGGACCGTGGCCCTGGCCGAAGAGGGCCGCTCGACCGTGACCATCGCCCTCGGCCTGGTCGGCGTGCTCCTGGTCTCCGGGATCATCGAAGCCTTCGTGACCCCGGCCCCGTGGCCCACCTGGGCCCGCATCACCGTCGGAGCAATGGCCGAGCTGGCCTTCCTGACCTACGTCCTGGTCCTGGGCCGCCGCGCCGTCCAGGCCGGCCACACCGCCGACATCGACACCCCACCCGACACCCTCCCCGTCGCCGCTTGAGTCTCCCCAACCCGTTTTTACCGTGACCGGCCAGCGCCGGCCGTACTCCGGTTCCCGCCCCGGTACCGCTCCGCTCGCCCGCCCCGACCGTAACCACCGCAGCCCGCGGCGCGGTGATCTGACCGGCCCAGCGAGCCGGGCCGAAGGCTCGGCGAGTGGCCGGTAATTCGGTGGCCACCGTAACGCGGGTTCCGGGGGGTCCAGGGGGGTCGCCCCCCGGACGGGACCGCATAACAGCCGGCCGGCCGCCTTCAGGGCCAGGTAGGCGTCGGCCAGGGCCGGGGGAAGGCGGTCCGGCGGGGCGTCGACCACGACCACGCCGCGCCGCTGCAGTTCGGCCGAGATCCGGGCCCGCCCGGCCCGGGCCCGTTCGGCCGCGGCCGCGCCGTAGACGGCGGCCGCCGACCCGCGCCCGGCGGCCAGCGCGTCCACCCGCGGGTCGGCCACCGCCCCCAGCAGCAGCTGGTGCCGGGCGGCCAGGACCGGCAGGTGCGGCAGCAGGTTCTCCCCGATCGCGGCCGGGTTGAGGTCGGTCAGCAGCACGACCAGGCTGCGCTGGCGGGCGTGGGCCAGGATCGCGCTGGCCATGGCGGTGCCGTCGGGCTCGATCAGCTCGGCCTCCAGCGGGGCCATGGCGTCGGTGACGGCGGCCAGCACCGCCGAACGCCCCACCCCGGACACCCGGGCCCGGACCCGGCGGTCGATGGCGATGAGGTCCAGCCGGTCCCCGGCCCGGGCCGCCAGCGCGGTCAGCAACTGGATGGCGTCCAGGGCCGCGTCCAGCCGCGGCGCGTCGCCGACCCGGCCGGCCATGGTCCGCCCGGTGTCCAGCATGACCAGGATGCGCCGGTCGCGTTCCGGCCGCCAGGTCCGGACCAGCACGTCGGAGTGGCGGGCGGTGCCGCGCCAGTCGATGGAGCGCACGTCGTCGCCGATCACGTACTCGCGCAGCGAGTCGAACTCGCTGCCCTGGCCGCGCTGCAGCGACCGGTGCTGGCCGTCCAGCTCGCGCAGCCGGGACAGCTTCCCGGGCAGGTGGCGGCGGCTGCGGAACGGCGGCAGCGCCCGCACCGTCCACGGCACGGCCAGCCGTCCCTGCCGCGCGGCCAGTCCCAGCGGGCCGAACGACCGCACCACCACGCACACAGACGACGCGTCGCCCCGCCGGGTCGGGGCCAGGGAGATCTCGAGGGCGGCCGCCCCACCGGGCGGGACCGCCAGCCGGGCCCGCCGGGGCGAAACCCCGGCGCTGGGCGGCCAGGCGTCGCGCAGCGCGGCCCGCAGCGGCCGGGCGCAGGAGTGGCTGACGGTCAGGGTCAGCCGGGCGGTCTCACCCAGCCGGACCCTGGTGTCGCCGCGCCGGGACACCCGCACGGCCCGGACCGGAACAGCCAGCAGCAGGTCGGCCGCCACCCCGGCCAGCAGCAGGCCCTCCACCAGCACCAGCCCGGTCACCGAGCGCAGGGCCAGCACCACCAGCGTCCCGGCCAGGGCCAGCGCGGCCGTCCGGCCGGTCAGCGCCACCGGGTCGCCTAGCGGGGCACGGGCACGGCGCCGAGCACGCCGTCCAGCACACCGTCGGGGGAGGCGCCTTCGAGCTCGGCCTCGGGGCGGAGCTGGATCCGGTGCCGCAGCGTCGGCCGGGCCAGCGCCTTCACGTCGTCGGGGGTGACGTAGTCCCGCCCGGCCAGCCAGGCCCAGGCCCGGCTGGTGCCCAGCAGGGCAGTCGCGCCGCGCGGGGAGGCGCCCAGCCGCAGCGACGGCGACTGCCGGGTGGCCCGGCACAGGTCCACGATGTACGCGGTGACCTCGGGCCCGACCCGGACGTCCTGCACGGCCTTGGTCGCCTGGTCCAGGTCGGTGGCCCCGGCCACCGGCCGCAGGCCGGCCGCGGTCAGGTCGCGCGGGCTGAACCCGCCGGCGTGCCGGGCCAGCAGGCCGATCTCCTCGTCGCGGCCGGGCACCGGCACGGTCAGCTTCATCAGGAACCGGTCCAGCTGAGCTTCGGGCAGCGGGTAGGTGCCCTCGTACTCGACCGGGTTCTGGGTCGCCGCGACCAGGAACGGGGTGGGCAGCGGCCGGGGCACCCCGTCCACCGACACCTGCCGCTCCTCCATCGCCTCCAGCAGCGCGGCCTGGGTCTTGGGCGGGGTCCGGTTGATCTCGTCGGCCAGCAGCAGGTTGGTGAACACCGGGCCGGCCCGGAATTCGAACTCGGCCGTCTTGGCGTCATAGACCAGTGACCCGGTCACGTCCCCCGGCATCAGGTCCGGGGTGAACTGGACCCGCCGGTTCTCCAGCGCCAGCGCCGCGCCCAGCGACCGGACCAGCAGCGTCTTGGCTACGCCGGGCACGCCTTCCAGCAGCACGTGGCCCCGGCACAGCAGCGCGATGATCAGACCGGTCACGGCCTGATCCTGGCCGACCACGGCCTTGGCGATCTCGCCCCGCACCGCGCCCAGCGTGTCCCGGGGATCGGTGGTCACCGGCTCCGCACCTCTGCCTCCAGCGTGTCCAGGTCGTCGGCCAGCGCGGTCAGCGCCGGGTCGCTGGCGGGCGCGGGGCCGGCCAGCAGGTTCATGATCTCGTCCGCGGCCCGCCCGGTGCGCCCGGCCACCTGCGCGGCCAGCGCGGCGTCGCTGGCCGTCGCGGCCAGGCCGAGGAGGCGAACCAGACGGCTGCGGGCCGCCTGCCGCAGTGCCATCGCCGCCTGGTCCCGGGCCGCGCGGGCCTGGTACAGCCGGCCGTGGCCTTCGGTGGTCTCGGCGGCCCGCACCACCACCGGCAGCCGTTCGGCCACCACCGGGCCCAGCCGCCGTCCCCGCCACAGCGCCGCCAGTACGGCCGCTACGGCCAGCTGGAGCAGCACCAGCCAGGCGGCGGCCGGCACCACGCTGACGAACGAGGCGCGCCCCCCGGTCCCGATCGATCCGGGCGGCGGCAGGCTGGGCACCAGCCAGATGATCCGGTCCTGGCCGAGCAGGTTGAGGGCCAGCGCCGCGTTCCCCTGCGCGGCCAGGTATTGGTTGGTCAGCGGGATGCCGGTGCTCAGCACGGTGATGGTCCGGCCGCCCGCGGTGTACTGGACCAGCGACGGCTGATTCGGGCCCGGGTAGCACCGGAAGGCGCCGGCTGCGGTGGTGTGCAGGGCCAGACCGCCGGTCTGCACGCTCCCGGCCAGCCGGGCCGCGGGCAAGGCGCAGCCCGGTGGCTGCGTCTGGACCGGGGGGGTGCCCGTCTCGGTCACCCGCGGGGCGAGGACGGCCAGCGCGGTGACGTCGGGCGCGACCAGGAACCGGTTGCCGGGCGCCTGCGTCAGCGTCTTCAGCTGGCTTACGGTGAGCAGGTCCGGGTTGGTGACCAGCAGCGTCACCGGCCGCCCGGCCGTCGCGGTGTCCGCGCTGGCCGCGTGCACGGCGGCGGCGGCCGAGCTGACCCGGGTGACGGTCGCGCCCCGCTGGCCGGCCAGCCGGGCCAGCGCGTGGGCCCCGTCGGGACGCGCGTCACCGGGATCGAGGTACCCGTTCGTGCCCCCGGTCGGCTGGATCAGCCCGACGATGATGCCGCCCAGCAGGATGACCCCGATGACCACGGCCGGCCCCCGCCACCGCCGCCAGCCCCCCGGAGCCCCAGGGACCCCTGGAGCCCGGCTCGCCTCAACAACCTCAGGCGTCACTTCAGCCTCGGCGACCACTCCAGTCATGCGGGCACCACCGGTGCGGGGGTGGTGGCCTGCAGATCCGCGTCCAGGTCGCGCAGTCGCTCGTACCCGGCCCGGCTCCCGGGCTGCCCTCCGTAACACACGTCATCGAACGACCGGGCCGCCCCGGCCAGCGCACGCGCGTGCCCGGGCATCAGCCGCCCAGCCTGGGCGGCGAACTCGTCGGCGGTGCGACCCGGATCGGGCACCAGCACCCCGCGCTCCTCAAGATCTGAAGCGATCGCGCGCAGAGCTTCGATCATCGCATTTCGAAGGTCACCTGCCGCCGCGTAGCCAGCAGCGCGGGCTCGCCGATCGCGGGCGGACAGCACGGCCCCGCCGGCCAGCGGGCCAGCTCGACGCCGGCCGGAACGGCGCACCGGGCCGAGCCGGGTCAGCACGACCGCGGCCAGCACCACCACCAGCGCGGCCACCGCGACCAGCGCCCACCAGCCACCCGGGACCACGGTGTTGCCGGTGTTGAACAGCCACGTCAAAAGCCTCTCGACCGAGCTGAGCAGCCACTGCCAGAACGACTGGTGCGGGTGGTACACACCGTTGGCCAGCTCGTGCCGGGCCAGCCGCTGCGCCGCCTGGCGGCCGATCATCGCGGAGACGGGCGCCAGACGGTGGCGAACTCGTCGCCGAGGGTCCCGGAGCCGCCGCTGCCGTCGGTGGCGGTGCGCAGCGCCATGTCCAGGCCTTCCTTGCGCATCCGCAGGTCGACGTAGAGCAGCACGTAGACACCGGCCTGCAGCGCGCCGGTCACGGTGCGGGCCACGATCATGCCGACCGTGCCGATGATCACCGCCAGCAGCGGCGGGTGCAGCGGCGTGCCCGCGTGCGAGGTGATCATGCCGGCCGGGACGCTGAACGGCAGCTGCAGGATCGTGCCCGTGATGCCCACGATCAGCCCGGCCAGCAGGCTGATGCCGAACACCCGCCACCAGCTCCGGCGGACCAGCCGCCAGGACCGGGCCAGGGCCCGCACCGGACCGGCCCGTTCCAGCACGACCACCTGGTTGGCCAGCAGGAACGAGGTCCAGAGCCAGACGGTCAGGCAGAGCACGATGATGCCGACGATGATGAAGTAGCCGCCGAGCACGGCGCCGCTGGCGTTCAGCCCGGCCCCGAAGAAGACCCCGAGCCCGACAAAGACGGCCCACATGACCACGATGGTCCCGAGGAACAGGACCATGGCCCCGAGCATGGCGGGCAGCCGGGGGAGGGTCTGGCGCCAGGCCTGGCTCACGGTGACCCGGTCGCCGAGCACGGACCGGCCGATGACCACGGTCAGCATGCCGGTCAGGAGCTGGCTGGCCACGATCAGGATGAGGTAGGTCACCAGCAGCCCAACCAGCTGGTGGCCGAAGCTGTTGAGCTGGTGGTTCAGCTCGGCCTGGCTCTGTGCCTGGTTGCTGCCGATCCGGGAGAACGCGCTGAAACCACCGACCGCGCTCGGCTCGGCGATGGCGGCCACGATCCCGTAGATCGTCATGATCATCGCGCCCAGGCCCAGCGTGGCCCGGGGATTGCGCCGCACCGCGGTGAACGCGCCGTCCAGAATCTCGCTCACGCTGATCGGCCGCAGCGGAATGACCCCCGGCTTGGGCGCCGGCGGCCGCCCGTACGGCCCGTACCCGTATTGCCCCTGCTGTCCGTACGGTCCCGGCTGTCCGTAGGGCCCAGGCTGCCCATAGGGTCCCGGCTGTCCGTAAGGCCCAGGCTGGCCATGAGCCCCGGGCTGCCCGTAGGGACCCGGTTGCCCGTAAGGCGGCCCCGGTTGCCCGTAAGGCCCAGAGCCCGGTTGCCCATAAGGCCCAGGACCCGGTTGCCCATAAGGCCCCGGCCCCGGTCCTGGCTGGTCGTACTGTCCAGGCGGCACAGAAGTCCCAGGTTGACCAGAAGAACCCGAGGACCCCGAAACCCCGCCAGCCCCACCTGCACCAGGAGCATCAGCAGACTCAGAAGACACAGGTGGCTCAGTGAAACCGGTCGGGGGCTGGCCTTCGGCGGGCGGGAACCACGGCCTGGTCCGATCTCCGCCGGGAGTGGGCTGGTCAGCTCGCTCCGGGTCGCTCGATCCGCGATCTTCGGCCACTGCGGCGGTCCTTACTGTTGCCCCCATCGGTGCGGACCATACTGGCACGCGACCGGTTCACCCGGTATGCCCGAACCTCAGAACGACACCCGGCCTTCGCGCTATGGCCTCCCCATGCCCGATCACGTGGAACTATAGGGCCATGAAAGGACGTGTGCTGGTCGTCGACGACGACGCGGCCCTGGCCGAGATGCTGGGGATCGTGCTTCGTGGCGAAGGCTTCGAGCCAACCTTTGTCTCGGACGGAGACAAGGCGCTGGACGCATTCCGTGAGTCCCGCCCGGATCTGGTCCTGCTGGACCTGATGCTGCCCGGGACGGACGGGATCGACGTCTGCCGCCAGATCCGGGTCGAGTCGGGGATTCCTATTGTCATGCTGACCGCCAAGACCGACACGGTGGACGTCGTGCTCGGCCTCGAGTCCGGCGCGGATGACTACCTGGTCAAGCCGTTCAAGTCCAAGGAACTGGTGGCCCGCATCCGGGCCCGGCTCCGCCGGACGGACGAGCCCGCGCCGGAGATGCTGCAGATCGGAGACATCAGCATCGACGTGGCTGGCCACTCGGTCAAGCGCAACGGCGAGGCGCTGAACCTCACTCCGCTGGAGTTCGACCTCTTGGTGGCGCTGGCCCGCAAGCCGCGCCAGGTCTTCACCCGCGAGGTCCTGCTCGAACAGGTCTGGGGCTACCGACATGCCGCCGACACCCGGCTGGTCAACGTGCATGTACAGCGACTCCGGGCCAAGATCGAGCGGGACCCGGAGCGGCCGGAGATCGTGGTCACCGTGCGCGGCGTGGGGTACAAGGCCGGCCCGGCCTGACCCCGCGAGGCCCGTCCGCGGGCCTGGCGCACGCCACACCGGCCGGCCCCGGGGCCAGCCGGTGATGACGGCTGCCTAACCGGACACTGCTGGCTGAACCCGAAGGGACGGCTTATGCTGCTCCCGATGAGCGATCGTGGGGGTGACTGCGCCTAGTACCGCGGCCGAACAGCGGGGCCGTAGCGAGCCGGGTGCCGGTGGCGCGGCCCGGGGGTCAGGCGCGCCCGGAGCCGGGAACAAGCCCGGCAAGAACGACAAGAGCGCCAAGGCCAAGAGCAAGCCCAGGAAGAAGAAGCGCCGCGGCTGGTACAAGATCGTCCGGCAGTCGCGGCCGGTCCGGGTGGTCGGGAAGCGGCTGCCGGGGCGGGCCAAGCGGCTGCTCAAGGCGGGACGCAAGTGGCAGCGGGAGCGGGCCGAGGACCTGCGCTTCCGCTGGCGCCGTTCCCTCCAGTTGCGGGTGGTCACCACCACCCTGGCCCTGTCCGCGCTGGTCATCGCGGTGCTCGGGTTCTTCCTGACCCAGCAGATCGCCGACGGGCTGCTGCTGAACAAGGAGAAGTCGGCCACCGCCCAGGTGTCGCAGGGCCTGACCGTGGCCGAGAGCTCCGCCAACCTGGACAAGAAACCGACCTCGACCGCCATCGCCAACGAATTCCTGTATCCGACGGCCCAGGAACTCCAGGACGCCAGCGGCAACAACAGCAGCTACGACGTGGTCATCGAGGTCCACGTCCGCCGCGGCACGACCTACAGCAAGGGCGTCGCGGGCGGAGTGGACCCCGGCAGC
The DNA here is from genome assembly GCA_036521155.1 of Streptosporangiaceae bacterium. Lineage (GTDB taxonomy): Bacteria > Actinomycetota > Actinomycetes > Streptosporangiales > Streptosporangiaceae > Bog-532. The sequence continues at coordinate 8,205 of DATDIH010000012.1, read as the reverse complement.
ATCCCGGCCGCGCTGGCCGCCAGCGTGCTGGCCGAGCAGAACCACGAGGACTCCGGCAGGGTCCTCTACGCGCCCACGATGATCGTGTCCACCGTGGGCCGCGGGAGCCAGCCGGGCCTGGCCGTCGGCGCCCCGCTGGGCAACTACTACCAGTTGTACTACCTGTTCCCCATGACGCAGGAGCAGCAGACCCTGCAGCTGGTCCAGCGCGTGCTGGTCGGCGCCGGGCTGGCCCTGATCGTGCTGCTGGCCCTGATCGCCTCGCTGGTCACCCGCTGGGTGGTGATCCCGGTCCGGCACGCCGCCCAGGCCGCCCAGCGGCTGTCGGCGGGCCGGCTCGGCGAGCGGATGCGGGTCCGCGGCGCCGACGACCTGGCCGCCCTGGCCACCTCGTTCAACGACATGGCCGCCAGCCTGCAGGAGAAGCTGCGTGAGCTGGAGGAACTCTCCCAGCTCCAGCGCCAGTTCGTGTCCGACGTGTCGCACGAGCTGCGCACCCCGCTGACCACGATCAAGATGGCCGCCGACGTGCTACTGGAGGCCAAAGACTCGTTCGACCCGGCCGGAGCCCGGTCCGCCGAGCTGCTCCAGGGCCAGCTGGACCGGTTCCAGTCCCTGCTCGAGGACCTGCTGGAGATCAGCCGGTACGACGCCAACGCGGCCACCCTGGACCCGGACGCGGTCGACATCAGCGACATCGCCCGCCGCGCCGCCGACGACGCCCAGCAACTGGCCGAGCGGCGCGGCGGCCGGATCGAGTTCCGGCTGCCCGCCGAGCCCTGCATGGCCGACGCCGACCGCCGCCGGATCGAGCGCATCCTGCGTAACCTGCTGGTCAACGCGGTCGAACACGGCGAGGGACACGACGTCGTCGTGACCGTGGCCGCGGACCGGGACGCGGTGGCGGTGGCCGTGCGGGACCACGGCGTCGGGCTCAAGCCCGGCCAGGACCAGCTGGTCTTCGACCGGTTCTGGCGAGCCGACCCGGCCCGAGCCCGGACCACCGGCGGCACCGGCCTGGGCCTGGCCATCGCGCTGGAGGACGCTCAATTGCACGGCGGCTGGTTGCAGGCCTGGGGCATGCCCGGCAAGGGATCGGTGTTCCGGCTCACGATCCCGCGCAAGTCCGGGCAGAAGCTGGTCGGATCGCCGCTGCCGCTGGTGCCCGACGACACCGACACCATCACCGCGCTGGGCGAGATCCTGCCCGGGGTTGGCCGAGTGGGTGGAGGTACCGCGGGTTCCGTGGGCGGCGGCGCCCCCGGCCCGATCGGCGGGCCAACGGGCGGCACCGGGGTGGGCTCGCTTGGCTAGGGCTTCCCAGCGGCGCCGGACGGTCGGCCTGGCCGCGTTGATCACCGTGCTCGCGGTGCTGGTGAGCGGCTGCGTCACCGTGCCCACCAGCGGCCACGTCCAGTCCGTGAACGCCACCCAGAGCAACGGCGGCAACAGCCAGTACTACCTGCAGACCATCCCGGTGCCCCCCGGCCACAACTGGTTGCCGGAGCAGATCGTGTCCGGCTTCCTGGCCGCCAACGCCAGCTTCGCCAACAACCACGCGGTGGCCCGGCAGTACCTGACCCGGGACGCCAGCCAGCAATGGCAACCCGGGCTGGCCGTCACCGTGTACAGCCAGATCGGCCAGGCCCAGCGGCTGCCCGCCGAGGCCGGCCAGTCGCGTCAGGTCGCGGGCGCCGGCACCATCACCGTCGAAGTCAGTGGCACCGTCCTCGGCAACCTGTCCGGCAGCGGGCAGTACTCGATCTCCTCGCGCAGCAAGGACACCGGCCAGAAATTCACGCTGGTTCAGCAGAAGAACAAACAGTGGCGCATCTCCAGCCTGCCCCCGCAGGTACTGCTCACCCAGTCCGATTTCGTGCACGTCTACCAGCCGCGCAACATCTACTTCTTCGACCCGGCCATGCAGACGCTGGTGCCGGACCCGGTGTACGTCCCCGAGGAGGCCACCCCGGCCGTCCTGGTCCGCCAGCTCATCAACGACCTGATCCCCCCGCACGCGCCGTCGGGCTGGCTGGCCGGCGCGGCGCGGACCGCGTTCCCGAAGAACACCAAACTGCTCAGCGTGTCCCTGGACGGTGGCACCGCGGTGGTGAACCTGGGCGGCGCGGCCACCAGCGCCGGCGAGGACGCCGTCCGCCAGATGTCCGCCCAGTTGCTGTGGACGCTGGCCGGATCGAGCAACGACGAGCCGGCCATCCAGTCGGTCGAGGTGGAGCTGGCCGGCGGCCCGTGGAGCGTCGGCCAGGACAACCCGGTGCAGCAGATCGGCTCCTACAGCAGCTACGTGCCGTCGGCGGCGGCCCACGCCAGCTTCTACTACCTCGACAGCCACGGCGCGGTCCGGTCGCAGTCCGGGTCGGCCCAGGCCAGTGCGCCGCAGGGGGCGCCGGTGGCAGGCCAGGCCGGTACCGGCGCCATCGCACTGACCCAGATCGCGGTGTCGCCGGACGGCCGTTACGTGGCCGGACTGGGGCCGGGCGGCGCCCTGTACACCGGCTCGCTGGACAAGAAGGGCACGCTGACGCTCCGGTCCACCGGTAACTTCGGCTCGCTGAGCTGGGACCGGCGCGACGACCTGTGGGTCACCGGGGACGGGCGGATCTGGATGGTGCCGACCCAGAATGGCTCGCCCGTCCCGGTCAGCGCCACGTTGCCCGCCGGGGAGAAGGCAACCGCGCTCAAGGTCGCCCCGGACGGTGTCCGCTGCGTCATCCTGGCCAGCGGCCCGGACGGCGCCCGGCTGCTGATGGCCGCGATCGTCCATTCGGGCCAGCAGGCCTCCATCGGGGAACCGGTCCCGATCAGCGCCGACAACCTCAACTTCACCATGATGACCTGGTACGACGCCGACCACGTGATCGCCCTGCGGGAGTCCGGTGGCCACCCGGTGCTGGACGAGGTGTCGGTCAACGGCGAGAACATCACCGCGTTCCCGGCCACCGCCGGGATCACCTCGATCACCGCCGACGGCACGGCCAACCCGCTGGTGGCCGGGCTGTCCAGCGGCCAGCTGACCACGCTGGCCAGCCCGCCGAACGGCCTGTGGAGCGGCGTGGTCGGCTCCGGCCGGGCCCCCGTCTACCCGGGTTAGCAATACCCGCTTCCGGTAGTCGCCCCGCCACCCGCAGCCACCTCCGGCCCGCGCTTCCGGGTCACGCCGGCTCATCGGCGTGTCGGTTTCCTGGCCGTTACAGGAACTCCACCGGTCCGTTATGCGAACTCAAACGCCGAAAGGAAACTTCCCGTAATCAGCCAGTTACTTTTGGTCCAATTCCTCCTGCTGACAATCGGGCCGGATACGGCTACCGTTCACGTCATGGCACCCGTCCGGGTCCGTGGTTGCGCCAGGCAGGACCCCCTGAGCTCGTCTCCGGGGATGCGCCCGTCCTGGCTAGCCGATGCCAGCCGCAGGCTAAACGGCCCACGTAAGGCGACTTCTCGTCGACCGATCACGGTGCGGCTTAGAAGTAAGTCCTGCCCCGCCAGCGGACACAGGGTCTGCTGGGCCGGGAGAAGAGCAGTAGTGGCCACAGAGATGCCGCGAACCTCTCAGCAGGCGGATGTGGGGACGAAGACCAGGTCGGCCGGGCGGGTGCCGCAACGAATCGCCTATCGAGGGGATCGCCATGGACATTGTCTTCAAGAGCCGGCGCACTAACATCCCCGAGCGCTTCCGCCAGCACGCGGAAGGCAAGCTCGCCAAACTCGGAAAGCTGGATCACAAGGCGATCCGGATTGACGTGGAAGTCACGCAGGAGCGCAACCCGCGGCAGTCCAAGGGCCGGGAGCGGGTCGAGCTGACCATCCGCTCGCGTGGCCCGGTTGTCCGGGCCGAGGCAGCCGCGGACGACCGTTACACCGCGCTCGACCTGGCTTTTGCCAAGCTGGAGAACCGGCTCCGCCGTACCGGCGACCGCCGCAAGGACGCCCGCCACGGTGACCGCGAACCGGTGCGGTCCGGGGCGATGGCGGGCGGCAACACCACCGTGGCCGAACCCGTGCCACCCGACCCGGTCGGACCACCGGAGCCACTGGCCGACGCCGCCCCGGTCCCGGCCGCCGCCCACAACGGCCGTCGGCCGGCCGCGGTTCAGGACGGCCCGGACGGGGAGGAAACCACCACCGCTCATCTGGTGCCCATCCAGATGGAAGGCGACTGCCCGGTGGTGGTCCGCGAGAAGCTGCACCGCGCCGGCCCGATGACCATCGACCAGGCTCTGCTGGAGATGGAACTGGTGGGGCACGATTTCTTCCTGTTCCACGATCGGGACTGTGACCAGTTCAGCGTGGTGTACCGGCGCCGGGGTTATGACTACGGGGTGATTCGATTGATGGAAGACTCCGCGTAAGGAACGGACGCGGTACCGCTGTGGGTCAGCGCCCCCCGCTGACTCCGGCGCGCCTGATTTGCGCACGATGGCCTGGCTCCGCCAGAGTCAGGGACATGAGCTTCGTTCAGGCTGGACCGGGGACGGGCTCGATGAGCCCGTCCCCGGTCGGCCGACGTAGGTGGGAGGAAACAGCGTGAGCGAGGGTTCCGGTGCTCCCGACGGCGAGCAGCCCAGCGGGAGGGCCCCCGACCCGATCCGCGTTCTGATCGCCGATGACCACGCGCTGTTCCGGCGCGGACTGGCCTCGGTCCTGGACGAGGAGCCCGACCTCGAACTGGTCGGCCAGGCCAGCGACGGCGCCGAGGCGGTGACCCGGGCCGGCGAGGCCCTGCCCGACATCGTTCTCATGGACATCCGGATGCCGAAGGTCAGCGGCATCGAGGCGGCCCGGGCCATGAAGGAGGCCGCCCCCAGCGCCAAGATCGTCATGCTGACCATCAGCGACGAGGAGGAGGACCTCTTCGAGGCGATCCGCTCCGGCGCCAGCGGCTACCTGCTCAAGGACATCCCGCTGGACGAGGTGGCCGATGCGGTGCGGGCCGTGTACGGCGGCCAGTCCCTGATCAACCCCTCCATGGCCGGCAAGCTGCTGACCGAGTTCGCCGCCCTGAACCGCCGGGACCAGGAGGAAGAACGCCCCCAGCAGGTGCCCGCGCCCAAACTCACCGACCGGGAGATGGAAGTCCTCAAGCTGGTCGCCCGCGGCATGAACAACCGCGACATCGCCAAGGAGCTCTTCATCTCCGAGAACACGGTCAAGAACCACGTCCGCAACATCCTGGAGAAACTCCAGATCCACTCCCGGATGGAAGCCGTGATGATCGCCGTCCGCGAGAAGCTCATCGAGCTGCGTTGATCCGGGGGGGTGACCCCCCTGGACCCCCACTTTCCCGCGGCGGTACCTGCCGTAGGACCGGCCGCTCGCCCGGGCACAAGGCCCGGGACTCGCTAGCCGGATAGACCGACTCGCCGTAACCCGCGTCGACGTCGCCAACCCCCCTCGCCTCCGAACCGGTCTCGCTCCTCTTTACCGTGACCGGCCAGCACCTGCCGTACTCCGGTTTCCCGCGCCGGTACCGGGCCGCTCATACCGCACCCCATCGCCACCCCTCGCCGGATCGGTGTCCTGCAGTCAAGATCCTTTGTGCGGGAGCGTTGTCAGTCGTATTCACTGATTCCGCTCCCCGGTAATGGATCTTGTGACGTGCGAGGACTCTGAAGCCGGTGTGACGGCGCCACCGCTTGGGGCCAGCCACCTGCCAGCCCCACCCAACTAAGGGTCCAGCCAGCCCGTTGGGTCGCCAGTTCCGTTAGCTTCTTGCCTGCTACTTCAGGGCTTTGAGGATGAGGGCGCGGGCGGGTTCGGGCTGGACTTGTTCCAGTTCCACGTAGTCGCAGTTGACCCAGGTGGCGGCCTCTTTGAGGGCGCGGGCCATGGGCTCGGCGGCGGACAGGCGGTCCAGGGTGAGCTTGCGGGCCACCAGTGTGTTGCCTTCCCGGGCCGGGTCGACCCGGCCCGCCAGGCGGCCGCCTGCCAGCAGCGGCATCACGAAGTAGCCGTGCACCCGCTTGGCCTTGGGCACGTAGGCCTCCAGGCTGTGCTCGAAGCCGAACAGCCGCAGGGTCCGCTTGCGGTCCCACACCAGTGAATCGAACGGGGACAGCAGGGTGACCCGGTGCCGCTCCCGGCCCGCCTCGGCCTCGGCGGCCAGGGCCGCGGGGTCGGCCCAGCCCGGCACGGGGGAGCGGGCCCCGGGGAACGTGACCGGCACCAGACCGGCCGCCCGGGCCGCGTCGTCGAGGTAGCCGTTCCGGCTCGGCTGGCTGCTCAGCACGCTCTGCAGCCGGTGGTAGTCGACCAGGTCGTTGTGGGTGGCCGCGCCCAGGGCCCGGGCCGCGACCCCGGCCAGGTGGCTGACACACTCGGCGTCGGACGGGTCGGCGTTCAGCAGCTCCGGCGGCAGCACTCGCTCGGGCAGGTCGTAGATCCGGCGCCAGCCGTCCCGGCGGACGCAGACCAGCTCACCGATGTCCAGCAGCCACTCGGCGGCCACCTTGGTCTCCGACCAGTCCCACCACGGTCCGCCGCCCTTGGCCCCGCCCAGCTGGGTGGCGGTCAGCGGGCCCTCGGCGGCCAGCTGGGCCCGCACCTGCTGGCAGGCCCGCTCCGACACCTGGTGCCAGCGCATGCCCCGGTTCCGGTACCAGCGCCGGCGGAACCCGTAGTACGGCCATTCCTCGATCGGCAGCACGCAGGCGGCGTGGGCCCAGTACTCGAACGCCTGGGGCGGCGACGTGTGCCAGTAGGCCCGCTCGATCCGGGCCCGCGGCACCGGGCCCAGCCGGGCGTAGGTGACCAGCTCGTGCGAGCGGGCCAGCACGCTGATCGTGTCCAGCTGGACTCCGCCCACCCGGCGGAGTACGGCGGGCACGCCGCCCTTGCGGGCCGTGGCCCCGATGAAGCCCTGCGCGCGCAGCGTCAGGCGCCGCGCGTCGTCGAGGCTGAGCGGCACGGCTTCGGTGGCCGAGATGGGAGTGGGCGCGGTCACGGCAGGCGGCACATCGCGATCGTAACCACCGGGTACGACAAAACAGGGCGCAAGCACGGGGCCGGGACGGTCACCACGTGACCTTCGGCAAAGAAAAGACGGGAGCGACGCGCCCGGGAAAGCTGAATCACCAACCTGGGCCGGCTACGGCGGTCAGGTCCCGCGCATCCACGGGGCCAGGGCTGGTCTAGTACCAGTCCTCGCTCATCCGGGCGAAGCCGCCCACGATGAAGCCGAGCAGCGCGATGCCGCCGCCGGTGTAGACCAGCCACCAGGTCGGCGGGGACGCGAAGGCCAGGCCGCCGACGACAAAACCGATCACGATGATGCTGACCGCGACCCAGGACACCGGGCGGCCATGGAACGACTCATGCGCCAGGGCCGCGGCGTGGCCCAGCGGCGACTCCTCCGGCGTGGGCCCGATCGACTCGGGCGCGGCCGCGCTGACGGTACCCGACGGCGCTCCCGATCCCGGCTGCTCGGTCATGTACGTTCCTCTCGTTCCGCTACCCCTCGGCCCGGTCGCCATGCACGGCGGAGACCCGGCACGGCCTGCGACACATATTATTGTGGGACGAGCATACGGGGCCCGCCACCGGTCCCCGGCATCTGACGATTACGTCCCGGCCGCGACTTCTTGCACGGACTCGGTTTCGGGCCGTGACTCGCCTACCATGACTGACGGGGCCGCTTATCCCCGCTGTCCCAGGCTTGCCCCGGACCCGCGAGGACAGTCCCGGCCGCGTGCGACGGCGTCGGAACCCAGACAATCCGCGAGGAGCGCGACAAGAAGTGCCAGTCATCCTAGACAGCGTCCTGAAGGCTGGCGAAGGCAAGCTCCTTCGCAAGCTCAAGCGGATCGCCGGACAGATCAATTCGATCGAGGACGACTTCCTCGCGATGAGCGACGACGAGCTCCGCGGCATGACCGGCGAGCTCAAGCAGCGCTACGAGGACGGCGAGAGCCTGGACGACCTGCTGCCGGAGGCGTTCGCCACCGTGCGCGAGGCCGCGCGCCGGATCCTCGGCCAGCGGCACTTCGACGTGCAGCTGATGGGCGGCGCGGCCATGCACCTCGGCAACATCGCCGAGATGAAGACCGGTGAAGGCAAGACCCTGACCTCGGTGCTGCCCGCCTACCTGAACGCGCTCACCGGCGATGGCGTGCACGTGGTCACGGTCAACGACTACCTGGCCAGGCGCGACGCCGAGTGGATGGGCCGGATCCATCAGTTCCTCGGCCT
>DATDIH010000011.1:0-9429 GCA_036521155.1 Streptosporangiaceae bacterium | reverse complement strand
CCCCACCGGCCGCCTGAGCGGCGGCCATCTTGCTGGCCGCGGCGCCCGCACTGACAGCACCGGCCGCACCGACGATCCCGGCCGCGAGCGCCGCCGCCTCGCCCGGATTCCGCCGGGCCCACCGGCCAACCCGGTAGGCCGCGACCCCCGGCACGGTGGCGGTGGCCGTGTCCCGGGTGACCCGGCGGAAGGTGGTGCCGGCCTGGCGCAGGCTGACGTCGGCCCGGTCCTGGGATCCGATCACGCCGTAGCCGACCGACGAGAACAGGTGCTGGAACGGCTTGCGGTAGATGAACACCGCCACCGTGACCAGGGCGATCATCAGGATCTTGAGCGCCCAGGGCAGCACCGCGTCGGTGGTGCCCATGATCAGCGAATAGCAGTACAGCAGCACGCTCAAGGCGATCGCGACTGCCACCTGTTTCATCAGCACCCCGACCAGCATCTCGAACCAGCGGATCGCGATGATCCGGCCGAATCCGGGGTGGGTGCCGATGATCAAGAAGAACGGCCCCGCGATGAGCAGCAGCAGGAAGCCGAGTTTCAAAATGATCAGGGTCAGCGAGATCAGCAGGATGAGCAGCCCGGCCACCAGCGACGCGAACAGGGCGGCGAAACCTATCTCCAGCCGTGAGGTCCACTGGTTGCCCTGGAACAGGGAGTAGACGCTCGGATCGTTCTTCTGCAGGTCGTTGGCGATGCCGTTGTAAGTCGCCTGCTTGGCCTGGATCAGCGTCGAGGTCGGCTTCTCGTTGGTCGCGATGGCCTGCGACCACAGCAGCTGGCGGCCGAACTGGTTGACCACGGTCTGCGGGCCCTTGGCCGAGGTGGAGTACTGGGTGCTGCCCAGCTCACCGTCCAGCCACGGCTTGCAGACCAGCACCGACCACAGTTCGTTGGCGTTCTTGTCGACCAGGCCGTTACTGGAGGTGAAGCTGAAGTCGCCGGTGGCGATCTGCGGGTCCTGGCCCTGCACCGGCACGCAGTTGGCATTACCAGGGTTGGGCAGCTTGGCGAAGGCGACGTTGAGGACCTGGGTCACGCCGTTGGAGACGGTGGTGCCCACGCCGGTGAAGTCGGCGGGCCGGCCGATCAGCCAGATGGCGGCGGCGCAGGCCACCACCATCCACAGGGTGCCCTCGAGGGCGCGGGTGGCGCGCTTGCGGACCAGGCCGTTCCAGGCCATCCAGATCGCGCCCAGGATGATGACCGGAGCCAGGTACGGGAAGTAGATCGCGTTGCCCAGCGCGCTGATCAGCCGGTTGGTGACGCTCTGCAGCCACTTCAGGATGCCGTTGCCGGCCGCCGACTGGTACACGGTGATCGTGACCCGGTCGATCGATTTGGACGCGTCGAAGACCATGCCGGCCACGTTGTTGCCGATCAGCGAGGTCATGTCCGAGCACTGCAGACCGTGCGCGGCCCAGAACTGGCCGGCCACCCCGTAGCTGTCGTAGAGAGTGTGCCCGGCGGCCGCCGAAGCCGGCGGCTCGATCAGCGCGTCGATGCCGCCGTTGGCCTGCTCCGGCTGCGGCAGGGACGGCTGGCAGACGTTGTTCAGGTCACCGATCAGGCCGCTGGACCCGGACGAGCACAGCCCGACCAGGCCGCCGATGTCGCCGATGCCCGGGACCGAGCAGACGCCGCCGGCGGGCGCGTCCTTGGCGGTCGTCGTGATCGGCGTCGACGTCGTGCCCACAGTGGCGGTCTGGGCCGTCTGAGTCGTCTGGGTGGCCGCGCTGCCGCTGCTCGCGCCCAGCACGCTGGCCGAGGCGAACGAGCCCGCGGCGTAGGCCGAGATGATCAGGACCAGGCCCAGCACGGAAAGCAGCCGGACCGTCCAGGTGGGGGACTTTCGTGGGGGTGTCACTGGCTCCTCGCCTCGCCCGCGGTCTGTGTGGCTGGGATGCCCTCGTCGTCATGTTCGGCGGACGGCTCCCCCTCGCCATCCGGTTCCCCGTCTCCGTCCCCGTCCCCGGCCCCCGAGGCTGGCCGCATCCGGGACCCCTCGTCCGGCCGGGACCGGGTCGGGTTGGTGTCCAGCCAGCGCTGCAGCTCAGCCGAGGCCAGGTCGATGCCGATCCGGCCCGCCCGGCCGTCCAGATCCCGGAAGATCGCCTCGCCGTTGCCGAGGGCGCGCAGCACCGCCCGGTGGTCGTCGGAGGACTCCACCCCGAGCAGTGACAGCACGCTCTCGACCTCGGTCCGCTCCGACGAGCGGAACGCGAAGACGCTGGAGATACAGTTCGTGACCTGCTCGTTCAGCAGGTCCCGGGCGTTCTGCGAGACCAGGATCAGCGAGGTGTTCCGGGACCGGCCCATCCGGGACACCTCCGGCACCAGCTTGGCACCCTCGGGCGTGGCGGTGATGGCCCAGGCCTCGTCCAGGAAGATGGCCTTGGGCATCCGCCGGTCCATGCCGTTCAGCAGTCTCCGGGCGAACTGGGACACCAGGTACAGCAGGGCCACCGACAGCCGCTGCTCGTAGGAGTAGTCGTCGCGGCTGATCGCGGTGTCCGGCAGGGTGAGCCCGCCCAGGGTGAACACGGTGGTCCAGCCCTCGGCGTCGACCTGCTGGTTGCCGGAGGGCGAGAAGCACAGTCGGGCCAGCCGCATCTCCGAGATCGAGCGCATGACCGCGCCCAGGTTCTTCGACGCCGGGTCGCCGGCCTGTTCCAGGTGCCGGACCACCTTGCCCAGGCTGGGCCGCGGCTCGCCGGCCACCAGGCCGACGGCCTGGATCATCGCGCTCTCGCGTTCCTCGCTCATCCGCGGCAGCAGCAGCCGCAGCGTCTCGGTGGCCATGGTCCGCTTGGTGGCCAGGTCGTCGCCGAACGAGAACGGGTCCAGCAGGCCCGGCGCGGCCGATCCGAGCGACAGCACCCGGGCCCGGCGGCCGCGGGCCTGCAGCAGCCGGACCAGCGACTGGGCGTCGCCCTTGGGGTCGATGACCGCGACCGTGGCCCCACGCAGCGCCAGCTGGTAGATCATCAGCAGGGCCAGCGTGGTCTTGCCCCCGCCCGGCTCGCCGGTGATCGCGATGGCCGTGGGCCGGTTGCGCGCCGCGGCCAGCAGCGGGTCGAAGTGCACGACGGCCCGGGCCCGGCCCAGCGTCTCACCGATGTACGGGCCGATCCAGCCGGTGGCGTCGGCGATACGGTCCCCCAGGTCCACGGTGGCGGTGGGCATGCCCCCCGCGATCGTGTACAGCGGCTGGCGCTGCAGGTAGGAGTTCAGCCGCACCCGGTCGCCGGGCAGCGACTCGCACAGCAGCGAGAACTGGTCGCCGGTGGAGTTGACGATGTCGATGCCGATGTCGCGGTAGTGCTCGACCACGGCCTCGACCCGGCGGACGCACAGGTCCCGGGTGGGCGCGGTCACGATCAGCCGGTGCCAGCCGTACACGAACGGCAGCCGCTCCTTGGTGATGCCGTGCTCCAGCATCCGGGCCGCCGCGATCTGCTCGGCCAGCGCGATCGGCGCCTCCACCCCGGCCTCGCGGATGTGCGCGTCCATGTCCCGGGCGTGGGCCAGCCGGCGGCCGACGTCCTTGCTGGCCTTGGCGGGCGGGATCAGCTTCATCCGGGAGCTGATCTCGACCGGGAACGGCAGCGAGTCCGCATAGTGCAGCCACGGCTCGCCGTCCGGGAACGACATCACGTCCGGGAACCGGGAGAAGGACAGGAACGCGGCGTAGGAGTCGCCGGTGGTGTGCTGCAGTCGTAGCAGCGTGCGGCTGTTGTGCACCTGACCCTCGAACAGGCCCTCGATCTCACCGGCGCCCCAGGTCCGCTTGTTGCTGGCCGACGGGGCCGGGTCCCCCAGCGAGCCCATCAGCCCGTGCCGCATCAGCCAGGCCAGCTCGTCGGCGGTGGCGTGCCGGGCCGCCAGCGCACTGGCCGACAAGGCCCGGCCGATCCGCTCGGCCTGGTCGGTCCACTTGGCGACCTCGCCCCGGGCGACGGCCTCGTCCTCGATGCCCAGCTTGCGCTCGCCGCTCTGGTACAGCGAGATGAACTGGGACAGCACTCCACCGGAGATCTGGGCCCGCATGCCCCGCTGGCCCAGCCGGACCCCGAGGTAGATCTCCTTGCTCCAGAAGTCCTTGGTCCACACGTGCTGGTAGGACTCGTCCAGGTACTCCCGCCAGCCCGCGCCGCCGTCGGCGGTGGCGTCCAGGCCGGTGGCCCATTCGGCCGCCGGGTAGGCGCGGTGCGCGACCCTCAGGTGCACCTCGGCGTCGGGCATCCGGATCGCGGCCAGGGCCACCGTGATGTTGGTGGCCAGGGCCTCGCGTTCTTCCGGGGTGGTGAACTCGTACGACACCGACGGCAGGCGGAAGTAGGCCCAGGCGTGCGTGTCGGTGAACAGCACCCGGTCGTCGAAGTACCGGATGGCCAGCCGGCTGTTGCTCTTGGCCCGAGGAGTCACTGCAGAACCTTCCGGGGAACCGGGGCGGCGGCCAGGCCCGCGATCAGGACCCCCGCCAGCGCGGTGTAGGCGTGCCGGGCCTGCGGCCGCAGCGACGACGCGTCGGCGGCCCCGGCGGCCAGGTTGTCGTCCCAGGGGATGCGGACGATGGCCCGGCACCGCCCGCGGGCCACGGCCTCAGCCTGCTCGACATCGTGCATGCTGGCCTTGCTCACGCCGTTCACCACGGTCACGGCCCGCTGGGACAGCTCACCGTAGCCGTGCCCGCTGAGCCATTCCTGGGTCATCCCCAGCGACCGCGGCGCGTCCAAACTGGCCGGGGCGACCAGGACGAGCTGATCGGCGACAGCAAGAATGCGGGTGACTTCGGCCGCACCGGGATCGATGAGCGTGAGCTGGTAACGCCGGCTGATCCGCCGGGCCAAGCGCTGGTAGTCGTGGTCGTCGGGCAGCGTGGGCGAGGCCGGGTCGGCGTCACCGGTGATGACGTCGAGGCGTGCCTTGTGACCTGGGTCGTCCGGGTCGCCGGGGCGGCCGCTGGCGGGCGCCTCCTCGGCCATCAGGTCGGCCACGGTCAGCACCGGCGCCGTCTGGGCCTGCCGGGACAGGCTGGCGTGCCCCGGGTTGAGGTCGATGGCGGCCACCGGGTCCTCGCGCAGTGCGGCCAGGACCTGCCCGGTCATGAGGGCGGTGAGGGTCTGGCCGGCCCCGCTGGTGCAGCCGAGGAAGACGATCCGGTGCGGGGCGTTCAGCGGCAGCCGGGCCCGGTCGCGGTCCAGGCTCTCGCGGTCGGGCTGGCCCGGGCCCTGGCCGCCGGGGACGACGCGGACCTTGCGCTGCCAGCTGTCGATCCGGCCGGGGCCGCTGAGAGCGCGTTCGATCGAGGGGACCTGGCGGGTGCGGGCGGCTTCGGCCTGGCGGGCGGCCTCGGCCTGGCGAGCCGCTTCGGCCGCACGGGCTTCCTCAGCTTCGCGGGCCGCTTGGGCGCGGGCCTCTTCCGCCTCGCGGGCGGCCTGGGCCTGGCGGGCTTCCTCGGCCTCACGGGCCGCATGCGCCGCTCGGGCCTCTTCGGCCGCACGGGCCGCTTGGGCCTGGCGGGCCTCTTCTGCTTCGCGGGCCGCGGCTTCCTCAGCCCGGCGGGCTGCTTCGGCTTCGTGAGCTTGCTGTGACTCGTGGTCCGGCTGGGACTCGGGGGGTGTGGCGGGCTCGGTCGCGGGCGCGGGTTCGGGCAGGCCGTCGACCACGGTGACCTCGGACGAAGCCGCAGGCTTGGCGGGCCGAGCGGGCTCGGGAAGGCCGTCGACGGCCGTGGCCTCAGCTGAGGCCGCAGGCTCAGCGGGCGGGGCGGGCACGGGCAGGCCATCGATCGCGGTGACCTCGGCGGCGTCGCTGACCTTGGCGGCGTCGCTGGCCACGGCGGCATCGCCGGGCTCGGCGGGCGCGGGGATCTCGGCCATCGTCGGCGTCTCGGGCGTCACCCTGCCCTCGGCCGGAGCCGGGGCCTCGCCAGGGGCCGGGGCCTCGGCCGGAGTCGGGGCCTCGGCTGGGGCCGGGGCCTCGCCAGGGGCCGGGGCCTCGGCTGGGGCCGGGGCCTCGGCTGGGGCCGGGGCCTCGGCTGGGGCCGGGGCCGCCGTGGCCTCGGGCAGCTCGTCCAGGCCGGGAGGTGCGGGCAGCTCGGTCTGCGTGGGCAGCTCGGCAGGGTCGGTGAGCTCCGCGGTGGCTTCGGGATCGGCGGGCAGGTCCGGGCGGGTGGGCGCCGCCTCGGCGGCGGCAGCCGCGGGCTCGGGGGCGTGAGCCGGAGCCTCGGGACCACTGGTCGGGTCAATCCGGGTCGGGGCGACCGCCGCCGGGCCCGGCACGGACGGGGCGATGGGCGTGCCGGGGGCCGGGGCTGGTGCGACAGTGCGTGGTTCGGCCGGCGGCGGAAGATCGCTGGGCCCGGTCGGCAGCACGTACGGAGTCCGGGGTGCCGGGGCGGCCGGAATGGCCTGGGCGGCGGATGCGGCCGGGCCGAGAGCGGCGGCCGGCCGCGGCGGCGGCGCCGTGGGGCGGCGGAGACCAGCGGGCCGGCCCCACAGGGGGACGGCGGCCGGACCCTGGGGCTCGTGGGTCTCGTGCGACACCTCAATGGGAGGCGGCGCGATGGGCAGCGGGCGGGCCCGTCCGCGCGGCTGGTTACCGCGGGCCAGTTCGCGGCGATCGGAGCCGCGGCTGCCGCGGCCGTTGCCGGTCTGCCCGGCCCAGCCGGGCTGACGGCCGGGACGGCCAAGCCGCCCGGAGCCGCCAGCGACATCGTGGGCACCGGAGGCACCCTGACCAGCGGGCACGGCCCGCCCCGGGGTGGCGGCCGGGCGACCGGACGCGGACGCAGGACGGTCCTCCGGCCGACTCGGAGCCGCCGGGCCAGCCGAAGCCGGGTCAGACGGCCCGCGCAGAACCTCGCCGGTAATAGCGGCACGCGCCCCCGCCGGACGGCTGGCCGGGTCATACCAGGCCGGACGGGCCGCGGACCCGCCGTCGCCGGGCTCGTAGCCGGTCCAGCGGTCCGGGTCGGTCCAGACCGGACGGCCCACGGGGTGTTCCTGACCGGCCCGGGCGCTAACCGGGCCGCCGGCGCCACCGCGCGCCCGGGCCCGCGGGCCCGGGGCCGACGTGGCGGTCAGGCCAGCCTGCGGCCACACCCGCGGGGCCGCCGGAGCGGTCTGCGGGGCCAGGTCCGGCGCGGTCCGCTCACGCCAGGAGCGACGGGCGCGACCCCGGCCGACGCGGCCGTCCCGGGCCCGCCCGGTCCCGCTGGGCAGCGCGGGCACGCCGGCCAGCTCGGGCTCGCGGGCCAGGCCGGCCGCTTCGGCTTCGTCGGCCAGGATCGGCTCCTCGACCGGCGCCGGGAAGTGGTGCCAGACCTTGGCGTAGACGCGGATCTCGTTGCTCTCGGCCAGCGGCACCATGCGGGCCCAGGTACGCGGCTCCCCCACGTAACGAAGCTGGGATCCCAGCAGCTCGTGCAGCCGCTTGTTCTCGAGTACCGGCCGGGTGCAAAGCCAGGTGAGCACGCCCGGGGGCAGCACGTAGAGCGCCACCAGAGTGTGATTGAACGGAACGCCAATCGCGGCGAGCGCTACAACATACGGAACCGTAATCCCACAGAAAACTGCAATCCAGCTGATCGGCAGCGGCATCGGCAGGCGAAAATCGTAAAGCTTGTAAAGCCTCTTCTCGATCCGCCAGATGTTCGTATAAGTGGGCAGGTCCACGAATGTGCGCTCCTTCGGCCGCTACGGGGGGTGCCGTTACGGGGCTAGTGGACTCCGAGCGCGTTGGTGATTCCGGTGGCCAATGCCTGGACGATGCTGGGCGTGTAGAAGACGACGGCGATCAGGACGGCGAGCACGATGAACTGCACGAAGCGGGTGATCTCCCGGGTGAACAGGAAGAACAGGGCGACAATCCCCACGATGCCAAGGAAAAGCGGCCCGAACAGGCCCTGGAGATAAGTGACCAGACCTTGGGTACTCAGGGCGACCGGTGACCCCACGGCCAGGAGATGGAACGCCATTACTCTTCCCTTCCGGGATCATCAGATATAAGCCAAGCGGGCGGCCGGAACCGGCCCGCGCTCGATTTACAAAACGGCTGGATCCCCCACAACGGTTCAACGAGCCGCCCGCGGGCGACCCGCGCGGTGAGCGGAGCGACGCTTGCGTACCTCATGAGTTTCCCGTCTGCTGACCCTGCACCGACGCCTTGATGGCCTTCACGAACCATTTGCCGCCCTGGTCGACGACGGTCAGGTCGTAGGTGCTGTTCAGCTTGCCCTGGTTGGCCGGCTGGCCCGCCAGTTGCCAGGTCACGGTGACCGTGATGTCCCGCGTGCTGCCACCAGCGGGCACGGTCAGGCTCGAGATCCCCTGGTAGGTCAGCTGCCCGCCGAGCCCGGTCACCGAGGCGCCGGAGGCCAGGAAGCGGTTCAGGGTGGCGCTGTCCCCGCTCGCGTAGGCCTGGAAGAACGCGGGTAGCTGAGCGTTCAGCGCGGCCTGGGCGGTGGGGTCGGAGTTGGCCGGGGCGGGCGACGGCGGGGAGGCCTGGGCCGGGGCGGGCAGCCAGGCCGGTTCGCCGGACACGGCCACCGACCCGTTCGCGGTGTAGATCGGCACGCCCAGCTCCATGAGCTGGCTGTTGACCGTGGCCAGGATGGTGACCACGGCCCGGGTGCTGCTCTGCACAGAGATCCCGGCCACCTGCTCCGACTCCAGCTTCAGGGTGCCGGATCCGTTCCAGCCCAGCTGCGGATCGGCGCCGCTGATCGCCCCGGGCACGAAGGCGGCCAGCTCACGGGCGCGCTGATCGGCGGTGGCGGGATTGAAGTTCAGGTAAGCCGAGCCGAACTGCAGGGCGTAGGCCTCGGCCAGTGTCGCCGGGAACTCCGAAGTCGCGCTTCCGGCCGGAGAACTGCTCCCTGAGCTGCCGGAACGCGAGGCGGGGGTCTCGTTGAGGACGATCGCCATGATCCCTCGATACCCGATAATCAGCAGGACAGCCCAGATAACGGCCCGCACCGTCCAGACCAGCCACCGGCCACCCCCGCCGTTCCACGCGCGACGAGGCCGTCCGCCGGGTCGTCCCGGTGTCCCGCCGCCCGTCTCTGGGGCATCTGCGTACACAGTTGACCGCGCTGCGTCATCAACGCCCGAGCCGCGAACCATCACACCTCCGCCCGTTGCGCATTGGGCTACCATCCGGGCACACTCCGCCCCGGAGATCTTAACGTCCATTGTGCGTTATAAAAACCCGGCCGGGGAGGCATTGTTCAGGCTGACTGAGCCTGCGCTCAAAATCGATCAATTACTGGGATCGCCTGCTGCACAGGGAAACGCAAGGCCCTTAACGGCAACTCTAAGACCTGCGCTTAGCCGTTTCCGGCGAATTGCCTGCCACATCATTGCCATAGCCACCTGACCTGCGCAAACATGCCGAAACTCGGTGATGATGGGGCGTGTG
>DATDIH010000010.1:0-6591 GCA_036521155.1 Streptosporangiaceae bacterium | reverse complement strand
AGACGGCCACAACCACCGCGTCTACGAGCTCACCGGCCCCGAACCGCTCAGCCCCCCCGACCAGGTCGCAATCCTCAGCCAGGTGCTGGGCCGCGACCTGCGCTACGCCGAAGCCGACCCGGCCAGCGCGCTCGCGCAGATGGCGTCCTACGGCATGCCCGAGGAGCTCGCGCATGCCATCATCGAGCTGTTCCGCTCCACCGTGGAACCGTATAACTCCGAGCCGACAGGCGACGTCACCGCAGTCACTGGCCGCCCGGCACGCAGCTTCACCGACTGGGCCCAGGCCCACCGCACCGAGTTCCTCACTCCCGAAGCCGTCCAGAACGCCGCGACCACCGGGGAGTCCCTGTGAGCACCTCCGGACCCGGCGTCGATACCCACGAGATGGTCCTGATCCACCGCGTCATCCGGCGCGAGTTCGGTCAGCTCCCCCGGCTGTTCCGCTCCGCGGCCAACGACCGTGCGCGGTCCGAGGTCATCGGCGCGCACGCCCGGGAGATGCTGCACTTCCTGCACACGCACCACACCGGCGAGGACGAGCTGCTCTTTCCCCTGCTGCGCGAGCGAGCTGCGCTCGACCCGGAGCTGATGGACCGGATGGATGCGCAGCACGCGCAGGTCAACGACGCCGTCGCGGCCCTCGGCGCGGAGTTGCCGGCGTGGACAGCGAGCGCGGACGCCGCCGCCGGCGAGCGGATGGCGGCCCTCATCGACGCCACGATGCCGGCCCTGACCGATCACCTGGCTGAGGAGGAGCAGAAACTGCTCCCGATCGTCTCGGTCACGCTGACGCAAAGGGAATGGGACGCGCTCGGCAAGCACGGCATGAGCGCGATTCCGGTCACGCGGCGGCTGGTCATCCTCGGCCACATCACCGAGGAAACCGATGACGCGGAACGGCAGAGGTTCCTGCAGGTCGTGCCGGCACCAGCTCGTCTGGCCTACAAGCTGATCGGCCACCGCCAGTTCACCCGCGAAACCACCTCGATCCGCGGCTGACCCATCTCGCGACCCGACACCACAGCCCGAGCCTTCGCTGGGGCCTCGGTGCCGATCGCCTTCAACGCTGCCGGTGCGTCAGCAGCCAACGCTTCGATCGTGCGGACACCGTCGGGTCCAGGGCCCAGCCGCTCACCAGCACGGTCGCCGTCAGCGTCGGCATCGTCGGTGGCGTGCTCCTGCCGAACTCGAGCCCTTCGACCGCACCGAACTCGACGCCCTGCTCGGCCAGGTGCCGTAGCGGGGACACCTCGGTGTGGCCGTGGGGACGGGGAAGCCGGGCATCAGACCTTCCATCCCAGAGAAACCAGATCGGCGGCTCCGGCGCTCTCCGATGAGCGTCTCGCTCCTCCTGGAAAGACCTGGGAACGTGCGGGCAGGAGCGGCTTTACGGTGCGTCCAGGAAGGGCGGGATCATCGTCATCAGCATGTCGGCGCGGCCGGTGACCCCGATGTGCGAGGTGCCGGGCAGGACGGCGAACCGGGTGGCGGGCATGGGCGCCCGGTCGCCCAGCACTCCTCCTCCGAGCAGCCGGAACATCGCCACCGCGTGCTCGGGTGTGACGATGTCGCTGTCGCCGATGATCAGCAGGATGGGGGCGTGGATTGCGGAGATGGCCTGCGGGGTCATTTCGGGCAGTTCCATCGCCTGGACCTTCGCCAGCAGGGCCGGCCAGTTTCCTGGGTCGGGGGCCAGCGCCCGGTATTCCTGCTCGAAGGGAATCTGCAGGTCGCGTCCTGGCGCATCTGCGGACTGCCCGGATTCTGGCTCGCCGAACATTTCTGGGTGGAAGCCGGTCTTGTCGTAGGTCACCGATGCAAGCACGGCCCTGCGCACCACGGCGGGGTGGTTGGTGATGATGTTCAGCGCGATGCCCGCACCCAGGCTGTAGCCGAACAGGTCAGCCTGGCCGATGCCCAGGCTGGCCAGCAGGGCCAGGGTGTCATCGGCCATCGCCTGAACTGACATGGGCCGGTCAATGTCGGCGGTCCGGCCATGGCCTTGCTGCTCCACGGCGATCACCTGACGGGTTTGCGCCAGCAGGTCCGGCAGAGGCCCGAATGAGGTTCCAGTCGCGGAGATCGCCCCGTGTAGCAGCACCACCGGGACCTTGCCGGAGCCTGATGCGCCACGTATCTCGTAGAACATCTTCAGGCCGTTGATGTCGGCGTACACGGCTAGCCTTCCTACGCGATCCCGGCCAGGACCACGGAAACCCGGCTAAGGACCTCATCAACACTCTCCGTAACCATGGCATGCATGGAGTCATCGACGTCGAAGGTGTAGGCGATCTGCGTGGTGCCGTTCGGGGCGCTGGTCAGGGTGATCGCGGTGACCACATCGCCGGGGACCGTCATCACCAGGCGGTCCGGTTCGGACACCTCGTCGTAGCGGCCGGTCAGCGCAATCTCATCCCCCTCGGCGGAGGAAACGGTCGCGTGCCAGGACCCGCCGGTCCGCACGTCCAGCACCGCCGTCCCCGGCTTGGCGGGCAGCCAGCCTTCGAAGTGGCTGGGCTGCGTGAGGACCTGCCAGACCCTCTCACGCGGGCCCTTCAGGGTGCGGGTGACGGTGAACTCGCTCATCGTAATCCTTTCGCCGGTTTTGCCGGGCCGCGCCCAAGATCAGGGCGTATGAGCCATGCCATCGCGGGAGGCCGGGCAGTGTCCGCGCGGTGTGATCCGATGAGCCCCAGGCCGCCGGCCGCCAGGATCACCCCGGCCTCGTTTCGCTAGCATGCTAATGATAGTCCGCACCGCAGCATATCGCTAGCGTGCTAGCGATAGGCTGCGGACATGGCCGACCTGCTTGCCCTGTTCACCCAGGCTGCCAAGCTGCTCAGGGAGGCCGCCGACGAGGCGATGCGCCGGCACGGCGTCCGGGTCGGCCAGCACATCGTGCTGACGGTGCTCTGGCAGCAGGACGGGCTTACCCCCGGCGAGATCGCCCGCCGCCTCGACGTCACGACTCCCACCATCGTCAACACCGCGACCCGCATGGAGGAAGCCGGCCTGGTGATCCGCAGGCCCGACTCGGCGGATGCGCGCCTGGTGCGCCTATACCTCTCCCCCCTCGCCCGGTCGGTGCGCGAACCAGTCCGCGACGTCCGCCGCGCGCTGGAGCGGCACGCCACAGCTACCCTCACCGCCGCCGAGCTGGACCACCTCCGCTCCGCGCTCACCAAGATCATCGCCCAGCTCCAAAATGAGTCGCCATGAGTTCCGCGCCGCCTCTCGCCGGTCATGTCAAGTGACGGGGCCCCCGACGGTGAGCGCGGGCCAGCTGGCCACCTGCGGCTTTGGCGACGCCAGAATTACCCGAACTGAGCGGCAACGGCCACCCGGTAATCCCGGCACCTGTGAGTGCAGAACGGCGGGTAGGTGCGCGCCTCACCATGGACAGCACTCACGCGAAGTACTCGCGTCGAACGGCCAGGCCTCGTCACCGGATCGACCGGATCCGCCCGGGCCAGGAGCGAGCTGAGACTGGAGCATGGGGCGAGACGTAGCTACATTGCCGTGGCCGGCCGGCGTGACCACAGATCTCCCGCGCCCCGCAAGCCCGGGCCGCCACCACCCAGCCACGACCAAATGAGCCTAAGCAGCATTGGGGTCTGGTGGGTTCACCCTCCCGAGGCCAGCATTGCTCGGGCGGCGGCCAGGGTCTGGTCGCGGTAGCCGGCGCCGAACAGGCAGACGTGCACCAGCAGCGGATGCAGTTGGTGCAGCGGAATGCGGTCCCGCCAGCCCGGGGCCAGCGGGGCCTGCTCGTGGTAGGCCCGCAGCACCGTGGTCAGGTGCGGCGCGCCGAACAGGTCCAGCATGGCCAGGTCGGTCTCGCGGTGGCCGCCGTGCGCGGCCGGGTCGATCAGCCAGCCGCGGCCCCCGGACCACAGCACGTTGCCGGACCAGCAGTCGCCGTGGATCCGGCTGGGCGGCTCGTCCGGGCCGGCCAGGTCGCCGATCCGGGACAGTACCTCTTCGACCTGGGCGACGTCGGCGGGGCCGAGCGTGCCCTGGCCGGCGGCGCGGCGCAGGTAGGGGCGCACCCGGCGTTCGGCGTACCAGTGCGGCCAGCCCTGATCGGCGGGCCAGGGCGTGTTGTCCAGCGGCAGGCTGGCGATGAACCCCGGCCACGGGGCACCGAACTGATCCGCGCCCGCCGCGTGCAGCCGGGCCAGCGCGCGGCCGAAGTCCGCCGCCGCCTCGGCCGTGGCCGGCCCCGGCGGCAGCCACGACAGCACCACGGCCTCGTCGTCCCCGCCCAGGACCTCGGGGATGGGCACCGCGCCGGCCTCGGCCAGCCAGCGCAGACCGTGGGCTTCGGTACTGAACGGGCTGGCGGGGCTCTGGGGGGTGGAGGGTCCGGGGGTGGCGAGCTTGGCGAAGATTTCGCGGCCGTCGGCCAGGGTGGCGCGGTAGTGCTGGGTGCCGTGCTGGGCCCCGGCCGGGCGCACGTCCCGGACCGGGGTGCCGGTCAGCGCGGCCAGGCGGGCGGCCACCGGGCCGGACGCGGATCCGGCCGGAGAGGCGGTGGGCGGCACCAGTCAGGCCGGGGCGTGCCCGGCTAGCAGCACCCCGAGCTGCTCGGTGAGCTGGCGGGCGCCGCTGCGGATGAGCTCCAGGGCGGTGGCGAACTCATCGGCCTCGCCACCGTAGGGGTCGGGGATGTCCTGGTCGGGCCCGAGGCCGCCCGCCGCGCCGAACAACTGGACCCGGCGGTCCGGGATGCCCGCCTGAGCGGCCATTCGCCGCAGGTCAGCTCGGTTGCGGTGGTCCATGGCCAGGAACAGGTCCCGGTCTGGCAGCCAGGAGGCGTCAATCTGCCGGGCCCGGTGCGCGGAGCCGTCGTACCCGCGGCGGGCCAGTTCGGCGTGGGCCCGGCGGTCCATCGGGTGGCCGATGTGCCAATCGCCGGTGCCGGCGCTGTCCACCGTGACCGCGCCGGCCAGGCCGGCCTGGGCCAGCTCGGCCCGGAGCACGACTTCGGCCATGGGCGAGCGGCAGATGTTGCCCAGGCACACCAGGCAGACGGTGTAGGGCGCGCTGGGATCGCGGGGCGGCGGCAGCGCCGCGGCAGAGACGGACATGCCTTCCAGCATGCCCGGTCCTAATGGTTCGCGGGCCCCGGGACCGGTTCCCGCGGGCCGATGGCCTCATGCGCGAGGGCCGGTTCCGGCGCGACGGCCGGGGCGCCGGGCACGGGATCCGGGCCGAACCAGGTGTCCAGCCAGCGCGAGAATGTGCGGCCGT
Source organism: Streptosporangiaceae bacterium (assembly GCA_036521155.1). Lineage (GTDB taxonomy): Bacteria > Actinomycetota > Actinomycetes > Streptosporangiales > Streptosporangiaceae > Bog-532. Next base: position 1,335 of record DATDIH010000010.1, on the reverse strand, counting down.
GCCGCTGCATGGGCTTCTCCACCCACCGGTAGGACAGCCAGCTGCAGGCCAGCAGCACGGCCAGGAAGACCGCCGCCATCAGGACCTGGACTCCGAACGGGTGCGACCCGTGGGTGAACGGGATCTTCTTGTAGAACTGGATCAGCAGCGGGTGCACCAGGTACACCGAGAAGCTGACCACCCCGAGCCAGGCCAGCACGGACGGCACCTGCTTCTTGCGGCAGGCCATGCCGATGGCGAAGGTCAGGCCCGCGCCCAGCACCGACGTGGCCCACTGCCAGCGGTAGGCGGCGCCCCAGATCCAGCCGTGCCACAGGCCGGCCGCCGTGGCCAGCAGGAGCACCGTGATCGCGGCCGGGACAGCCCGGCGCCAGGGATAATCGCCGCGCTCGGCCCGGTAGAGCATGGTGCCGGTGAACATCAGGGCCAGGATGGTCAGCGCCTCATAGGGCGGCACCCAGTTGCCGTTGCACAGCACCAGCACCAGCACGGTGCCGCCGGCCAGGATGGCGCCGACGGTCCGCGGCACCCGGAACCGGGTCACGGCCAGCGCGATTCCGGCCAGGACGAACAGGTCAGCGATCTCGGGCACCAGCCGGGAGCCGAGGAAGCTGTGGGAGAGCGCGGCCATCGGCAGCAGGCCACCCAACCCCAGCGCGGCCGCCGCGAACAGCAGCGCCCACCGGCTGCTGCGCCGGTGCGTGCCGGTCAGGAACAGCGCGGTGAGCAGCAGGTAGAACGCCATCTCGTAGGTCAGGGTCCAGATGACGTTGATGGCGTTGTGCCCGCCGAGCACGGTGGACAGCATCAGCGCGTGGGTGAGCAGCGAGGTCTTGGCCTGATAGTTGGCGCCGCCGATGGTGCCGATGTTGAACCACCAGAGCAGGACCGCGGTGACCAGGGCGAAGGCGTACAGCGGGTACAGCCGGAACACCCGGCTGACCCAGAAGCCGCGCACGCTGCCCTTGCGCTCCAGTGAGGCTGGCACGATATAGCCACTGACCAGGAAAAACACGAACACCCCGTAGGTGCCGGGGTCAAGGAACCGGTAGATGTCGCCGCGCAGGTGCGGCATCGCGTAGGCGGCCAGGTGGTCGAACACCACGCACAGGGCGGCGAACCCGCGCAACGCGTCCAGCCAGGCCAGCCGCTGGCCCGAGCGTGGGGCAGCGGCTGCGGACGGCGAAGGAGGGGTAAGCGTGACGGGGGCATCGGACACGAGAAAAGACGTTAACGGGCAAACCACTCCATCTTGTGGCTAACACGCGGGCCGTAGCAGCTCTGTAACGAAAGGCCGACCACCCGGATCAGGGGCCCGGGGTCACGGGTGCTGGG
>DATDIH010000009.1:0-5213 GCA_036521155.1 Streptosporangiaceae bacterium | reverse complement strand
GTGGCCGGCTACGTAGGCGCCCGGTTCGGCGGGGAGATCGTGGACCGGCTCGTCGACCCGCTGCTCGGCGGGGTGTACGCCGGGCGGTCGGACCAGCTGTCGTTCGAGGCGACGCTGCCTGGCCTGGCCCAGGCGTCCCGCACGCACGTCTCGCTGGCGGGCGCGGCGGCCTCGCTGGTGCCGCCCCCGCCACCTAGCGTCCCGCCGCCCGGCCGGACGCCGGAGCGGCCCGCCGTGTTCACCACCCTGCAAGGCGGCCTGGGCACCCTGCCGCCGGCCCTGGCCGCCGCCTCGGGTGCCGGGGTCCGGACCAGGGCCATGGTCCGTGAGCTGGCCCGCGGGCCGCGTGGCTGGCGGCTGACCCTCGGCTCCGCGCATGCCCCCGAGCACCTGGACGCCGGCGCGGTCATCCTGGCCCTGCCTGGGCGCCCGGCCAGCCGGCTGCTCGCCGGGGTGCCGGACGCGGCCGGGGCGGCCGCCGCGCTCGGCGAGATCAGCTACGCGAGCATGGCCATCGTCACCCTGGCCTACCCGGACACGGCGTTCCCGCAACTCCCGGGCAGCAGCGGGTACCTCGTCCCCGCGGTGGACGGGCGCCCGGTCAAGGCGGTCACGTTCTCCTCGGTCAAGTGGCCGCACCTGCGCTCCCGCGCGGACGGCCTGGTGTTCGTGCGCTGCTCGGTCGGCCGGATCGGCGAGGAGGCCATCCTGCAGCGCGACGACCGGGAGCTCAGCGAGCTGGCCGCGGCCGACCTGGCCGCCGCGACCGGGGTCCGGGGCCGCCCGGCCGATGCGGCGGTCACCCGGTGGGGCGGGGCCCTGCCCCAGTACACGGTCGGGCATCTGGACCGGGTCGCCCGGATCCAGGCCAGCCTCGCGGCCCAGCCCGGCCTGGCGGCCTGCGGGGCGGCCTACGCCGGGGTCGGCATCCCCGCGTGCGTAGGCACCGCGCGGGCCGCGGCGGATCAGGTGCTGGCCGGCCTGCGGGTCGGCAGCACCAGCGGGCAGGGCGGAGAATAGGGGTCATGGGAACGACTGAACGCGTGGCACAAGGCGGCATCCCTGAGGCCCCTCTCCCCCCGGAGGGCACTGTCTCCCTGGAAGGCACTGGCTCCCCGGAAGGCACTGGCTCCCCGGAAAACACGGGCGAGGCGGCCGGTACCGGCACGCTCCCGGCCGACCCGTTCCCGGAGACGCAGGCGCAGCGGCCCCGGGCCCGGGAACTGAACGAGCGCATCCGCTACACGATGTGGTCCGTGTTCCGGATCACCGGCTCCGGCGCGCTGGAGGCGGCCGCCTCGGTCACCGGCGTCGGCCGGGACGGGCTGGCCGACGAGGTCACCGAGCTATCCCGGCAGGCGGCGGGCAAGGACGTAGTCACCCGCGGCTGCTATGACCTGCAGGGGCTGCGGGCCGACGCCGACTACCTGTTCTGGTGGCACGCCCCGTCCTCCGATGACCTGCAGGAGATGTACGCGCGGTTCCGCCGGACCGCCCTGGGCCGGGCCAGCGAGCCGGTCTGGTCGGCCATGGCCCTGCACCGGCCCGCCGAGTTCAACAAGGGGCACATCCCGGCGTTCCTGGCCGAGGAAGAGCCCCGCGGGTACGTGTCGGTGTACCCGTTCGTCCGGTCCTACGAGTGGTACCTGATGGACCCCTCGCAGCGCCGCGAGCTGCTCGCCGAGCACGGGAAGATGGCCCGCGAATATCCCGACGTGCGGGCCAATACCGTGGCCTGCTTCTCCCTCAACGACTACGAGTGGATGCTGGCCTTCGAGGCGGACGAGCTGCACCGGATCGTGGACTTGATGCGGCACCTGCGCGGGGCGCGGGCCCGGCTGCACACCCGGCTGGAGATCCCGTTCTACACCGGCCGGCGTAAGCCGGTCCATGAGCTGGTCCACGCGCTTCCCTAACGGCAGGCGCGCAGGCCGCCCGCCGGGGGACGGGGCCCCGGTGCTCAGCCCTTGGCCGCCGCCGGCTGCTGGCCGCCAGCGTCCGCGGACACCTCCGCGCTGCGCCGGGCCAGGTGGGACGGCCACCAGTTGTAGCGCCGGCAGAGCACCACGATGGCGGGCACCATCAGGGTGCGGACCAGGAAGGTGTCGATCAGCACGCCGAGCGCGATGGCCGCGCCGAGCTGCTTGATCTGGCTGGTCGCACCGGTGATCCCCGCGGCGCCGAAGGTCGCGGCCAGGATCAGCCCGGCGGACGTCACCGTGGTCCCGGTGTGGTGCGCCGCGGTCCGGACCGCGGCGCGCAGCGGGGCATGGTGCGCCTCCTCCCGGATCCGGCTCATGACCAGGATGTTGTAGTCCTCGCCCAGCGCCATGAGGAAGATGAACAGCAGGAACGGCAGCACGAAGTTCAGCCCGGACTCGCCCGCGCCGATCTGGAAGAGGAGCACCGCGATGCCCAGCGCGGCAAAGTAGCTGAGCAGGACGGTCGCGACCAGGTACAGCGGGGCAATGACGCTGCGCAACAGCAGGCCCAGCAGCAGCGCCAGCAGGACGATCACGATCGGGACGATCTCCTCCAGGTCGCTCTGGGACACGCTGCTCACGTCGTAGGAGGACGGCGCGAGTCCCGCGACACCGCTGTCGGTGGCGCCCACGGCGTGCTGGACGCTCGTGGTGGCGCTGCGCATGGACGGCGTCGCGTTCAGCGCGGCGGTGGACGATGGCGACCCCGCCGACAGTGACGTGTAGAACTGCACGGTCTTGCCGTCCGAGCTGACGAACTGGGCCAGCGACCGGTACAGGGCGTACTGGTCCGAGGGGATCGGGGTGCCGGTCGGCTCGGTGGCCGGCAGCTTCCCGGGCGGCCCGAGCTGCTGGTACAGGCTGTCCAGCTGGGCCGTGGTCAGCTTGGTCCCGTTGGGATCGAACGGGCCGGTCACCGAGGCGAAAACGGCCTTGCCGCCCAGGTCGTTCTCGGCCTTCTGCACGGGATCCAGGTTCTTCCACACCGACGATTTGTAGACCATCAGCACCTGGGTCGGGTTGGCCACGGCGGCCGGGTAGTGGTTGTTGATGACGTTGGTGCCGTTGGCCGACTGGCTCCCGGCCGGGCCGGTGGTCTGGCCGCCGAAACCGCTGGAGGTGTACGCGGCCGCGAAGACGCCCAGCACGCCGAGGAACACCACCCCGGCGATCAGCGTGATGGCCGGGTGCGCGATGACGTGGTCGGCGAGCCGGGCGTAGACGCCCTCCTTCTTGGCCGCCCGGACCGGGCGTGGCCAGAACACCGTCTTGCCGAACACCCCGAGCAGTGCGGGCAGCAGGGTGAGCGCGGCGAGCAGCATCAGCGCCACACCCAGCGCCAGGGCAGGGCCGAGCCCCGAATAGAGGCCGAACGAGGCCAGGGCCAGGGTGAGCAGGGCCACGATGACCGTGCCCGCCGAGAACGTGATCGACTCGCCCACGTACCGGCCTGCGCGCTCGATGGCCTCGTGCGCCGACGCGCCGTCGGCCATTTCCTCCCGTGCGCGCATGATGAAGAAGAGGCCGTAGTCAGTCCCCGCGCCGAGCAGGAGCACGGTGAGCATGGTCTGGGTGATGGTGGACACCTGGAGCCCGGCCTTGGACGCCTCGGCGAGGATGGCCCCGGACATCAGCAGCACCCAGATCGCGGGCACCAGGGTCACCAGCGGCGCGAGGACCGCCCGGAACACGATGATCAGCATCACCAGGATGATCAGTACCGACAGGTCCTCGGTGAGCTTCTGCGCGTGGGCCTGGGAATTCTGGTTGTCCACCGCGCTGGGCAGCTGCCCGGTGAGATACGCGGACAGGCCGGCCGGCAGCGCGAAGCTGCTCATCGTGGAGCGGATGGCCGCGACGGTGGGGGCGGCCTGGGTGCTGGAGGTCAGCACGTCGATGACCAGCTGGGCCTTATCGACCTTGCCGTCCTTGGACAGGCCCTGGTCGGAGACCGAGACGACGTGGTCGTCTTTGGCGATCTTGTTCTGCAGCTTGGTGATGGACTGCTGGTCACCGGAGCTGAGCTTGGATTTGCCCAGCACGACCAGTATGCCGGTGGTGTCACTCGTCGGCTGGAAAGGCGCGGCCAGGTTCATCGCGTGCACGCTCGGTGAGCTGGGCGGGAGGAACGAGCTGTTGTCGGTGTTGACCGCGCTGGACAGCGAGGGGAACAGAGCGATGCACAAGGCCCCCGCGACCAGCCAGAAGGCGATGATGGCGTAGCGGAACCGGATGGCAAACCGAGCCAGCCCGGCCATGACATTTCCCACAGCGTCCCCCCGTCGCGTGCCCCCACGCGCTACGGGAGACAGTACCCAGACGGGGAATTACTAAAAATGCGGGGAGATCGGCGCGGCCGGGGGTCAGCTCTCGGCGGGTTCCAGGTTCAGGGATACGGAGTTGATGCACCAGCGCTGGTCGGTGGGCACCTCGTAGCCCTCGCCTTCGAACACGTGACCGAGGTGGGACTCGCAGTTGGCGCAGCGGACCTCGACCCGCCGCATGCCGAGCGAATCGTCCTCGATCAGGATGACGGCGTCGTCCTCGGTCGGCTGGTAGAAGCTCGGCCACCCGCAGTGCGACTCGAACTTCGAGTCCGACCGGAACAGCTCGGCGCCACAGGCCCGGCAGCGGTAGACACCCTCGGTCTTGGTGTCGGTGTACTCCCCGGTGAACGGCGCTTCGGTGCCCGCCTCGCGGAGAACGCGGTACTCCTCAGGGCTGAGCGCTTCCCGCCATTCGGTCTCTGTTCGGCGCGCCTTGTCCATGCCCGTGAGACTACCCGGCCCCGGTACCGCTACCCTCGTGTCGGCGAGATCACGGAGGCGTTGACTCATGGAGTGGCTGAATGAGCCAGCTAGCTGGCAGCGGACCGACGACGTAGTGCAGGTGAACGTCGACCCCGGCACCGATTTCTGGCGGGTAACCGGTTACGGCTACATCCGTGACAGCGGCCACGTCTACGGCGAAGTGCTGGCCGGTGACCTGGATGTGGCGGTGCGGATCCGGGGGAACTGGTCGGCCCAGTACGACCAGGCCGGCGTCATGCTCCGGGCCGACGAGCGGACCTGGCTGAAGACCGGGATCGAGTTCTTCGAGGGCCGCCCCCGGCTGAGCACCGTGCTGACCCTGGGCATGTCCAGCTGGACCGTGGCGAATCTGCCGGACGACACCAGCGATGTGGCGCTCCGGCTGTCCCGGCGCGGGGACGCGGTGGAGATCCGGTACAGC
>DATDIH010000008.1:0-5366 GCA_036521155.1 Streptosporangiaceae bacterium | reverse complement strand
TATATCCGGTTCCCCGGGCGCAGTTCGTCCAGCCGGAAGAACACCCCGGGCCCCCGGTAGGAGTCGATGTGCCCGGCGATCACGGCAGATCCGATGGCACCCGGCCGCGGGCCCCCGGCGAACCACCCCGCGACGGACGTGATTGCCGGCACCTGCAACGAACCGTCCCGGGTCAGAGCGAGGGTGATCAGCCGGGTGTGCACCCCGATCAGCGGAATGCTGAGCGAGACGGGCCGGGCGACTGGGCGCGGCTCCGCCGATTGTGGCGGCGCCACTATCGGGCCGGTCGGCGCGGGCATGGCTCCCACGCCGGCGGGCGCCGGGGGCCGGGCCGCAGATCCGTGCCGGGTCAGCAGCAGCCCGGCGGCCCCGGTCATGATCACGACGAGACCGGCCGCGACCACGGCCAGCGCCACCCTGTGGATCCGCATGGTCAGGCCTCAGGGTGCAGCCTGCGACCCAGCCGGCTACGGCGCAGGCCCAGCCCGCCCGTCGTGGCGAGCAGCGCTCCGGCCCCGATGATTACCAGCCACGGCACCGGAGAGCCTGGCCCGTGGGGGGCCGTGCCGCCGTAGCCCGTCTGGGCGGCGCCGGAAGGATCGTGGCCGCTCCCGGCCGCGTCTTCAAGGTTGGCGATTTCCAGACCGCGGGCCCCGGCCAGAACGACCAGGGTGTGAATGGTGCCCGCGGCCAGCGTGATGGTTGATGTCGCGTTCCCGGTGCCAGCGCTGGCGGACACCTTCTCGGTGCCGGGCGAGACAGGCCGGTAGAAAGTCGCCGACGCGAACGGCAGCTGGCTCGCGACTGTCTTTCCATCCCAGCGCACTGTGACCGCCCGGTGCTTCAGCGACGCCTGGACCACACGCACCAGGGCCTTCCCGGGTGGTGTGGTCAGGTCATCGCCGATGACCTCGAGACGCAGGGCGGTCCGGGGGCCCACGGCCGCGGCCGTATAGGCGCGGCCGCTCTTGATCATTACACTGCCTGACAGGACGGGCTGGCTGCCGGGGGAGGCGCCCGCCGGACGCATAGCGAGGCTGTAGTCGCCCGCGGTAACCGCCTCGTAGGTGGAGACCGTCCCGTAGGCGATATGGCGCAGCACGATTCGCGCGCTGGCATCGCCGAACGAGTACAGGTACACGTCCATGGCGGGGGTATCAGGGGACAGGTGGGCCATCCTGATCCAGCCCGTGTGCCGGGTGGATGCCGACGCGGATGCAGTGATCGCGGCGGGGCTGGCCATCAGGGCTGAGGCGGCCAGCAGTACGGCGATCCGTCGTGCTGTCCCCGGGAATTTCATGGAGATGTCTCCCTTAAGCCAGGTGGTGGTGGACGTTCATGTGGATCCGAGGCCCATCAGGCTGGGGGCGTCGAACCGCAGGGTGATCAATGACCGGCCGCCTGTGCTGCGAGATAGGGCGGCCGCGACCGCGGGCCGGTACGGGGGCTGCTGGGCGTGCAGGAACGCGAGGATGGCTGACCGGGCGGCCGGTGAGGCACCGCCGATTTGCGCGCCGCGCAGGGGGACGGCCGGGCTCGCGCCGGGTGGCGCATCGTCGAACGCGGCCAGCCGGACCGGCATCTCCGCCGCCAGCACCGACAGGGTGGCAAGAAGGCGGGAGTCGACGTGCCCAGCCAGAAGCGAGGCGCGGGCGGCCGGGGACGCCTGGATGTTCCTGTTACGCAGCAGCTGCTCACCCGCGGAGACGAGGGAAGCGTGCTGGGACGCGAGCTGGGACCTGAAGGCCGCGGCCCCGTCCGGCGCGATGGCGCGGACGTCGACCCGGTCGGCGCCCGAGCCGAACCCTGCGATCACGACCGGTGCGTAGAAGGTGGCCAGGCGGGTGCCGAACTGGTTGCGTATCGCCGGGGTGGCGACGACCACACCGGAACCGAGCGGGTTGCCGGCCGCTGGCCGCACGGCCATCAGCCGGGCCGCCGGAAAGCCCTGCTTCCGCACCTGCCCGCACATCTGCGGGTCGCAGGACACGGTCACGTCCGGGCTCACCTGCTGGGCGACCCACGCCGCGGCCCGGGCGCGGTTCGCCATGGCCACCGGTGCCGTGGCCGTGTCCGTCGCCGGTACCCCTGGCCTCCAGGCGCCGGCCGCGGCCAGCGCTGCGACGGCTACGACCGACATGGCCCCCAGCGCGCTCAGCGCGACGGTGAACCGTAGCCTGCGGGTGCCCCGGCCCCCGTCGGCGACGCGGCGCAGGCGTGCCGCGGGCCACAGGTGGTCCATGAAGGCTGGGGCGGGTATGCGGGAGAGCAGGCGGTCGCCCTGGCGGATGACCGCCGACGCGCCGCGGGTGACGATCCTGGCCAGCAGGTAGGCCAGGGCGGCCACCGGGATGACGAGCAGGACTGCGCCGAGGAGGGCGGCCAGGGCAGCCGCCGGATGGCCGGCCGAGAAAGCGGCCCGGGCGCCGATAAGACCGTTAGAGAACGAACGTGCCGTGGTGACCGCCAGCGCCGGCAGGTTCCACAGTGTGTAGCCGGCGACCCCGGCCAGGAGGGGGATGGCCACCACCACCCAGGCGGTGACCATGACGCGCGGGCCCCGTCGCAGGCCGTGGGCCCGGGCCCCGGCCCGCCGGGCGGCGGCCCCGGGCAGCAGGCTAGCCATGATCGGGCCGAGCAGGCCGAGCAGGTCGGGAACGCCGGCCAGGTCGGCGAGGATGAAATACCCATCCATCCGGACCAGGGGCACGAGTTGCTGCAGGATCTGGAAGTTGTCCAGGAACGCCGCGGCCAGGAACACCGGCTGCCCGGTGGCCGCGTAACCGCCGGACAAGGCCAGGATGAAGATCGTGTTGAAGTACACCCCGCCCAGGTCGGTGCGCAGCCGCCCGGCCCGGTCCAGCCGGTAGGCGTCGGTGACGTCGGTGTAGAGCGACGGCCAGATCAGGTACAGGCCGAATCCGATCACCCCGGGCCGGGCCCCGCCATAACGGCAGGCCGATGCGTGCCCGAACTCGTGGAACAGCAGTGACGCCAGGGTCAGCCCGGCCACCGCCAGGAACAGCACGGGCCGGTTCAGCACGCCCAGCAGCGGGCCGATCGCCCCGTGCACGGCGAACAGCCACGTCTCGAACGCCGCGAAACCCGCCAGCACCACGGCGACCAGCGCCGGATAGTGCAGCCAGGCCAGGGCCCCGCCGACGGCGCCGGCTGCGCGCGGCCGAAGCAGGACCCCCCGGATCTTCAGCGCAAGCAGCAGGTTCGACCGGGGCGCGGGGCGCGGGGCACCGTCCGGCGCAGCCGGCTCTTCGCGCGGATCACCGGTCCTCACCACGCCGAGGGGGCCGAGCTTGCGGGTGACCAGGTAGCGGACGTTATCGGCGGTGATTTCACGCCCGAAGCCGTCGGCGGCCCGCGTGGCGACCCGGCTGGCGTCCCACCCGCGGTCCGCGTTGTCGCCCTCGGCGATGGCCGCCGTCACCAGGTACAGCAGCCGGGACAGCTGGATCACCTGGCCGTCGCCCCGGCGGACCAGGAACCGGGGCTCGGTGAACCCGCTGCCCTGGTACTCGCCCAGCAGGCGCAGTCCTTCGGCTGGCCGGAGCAGGCCGTCGGCGGCCGCGGCTGGGAGAACCTCGGCTGAACGGGCCGGTTCGGTCATGTCATCCCTCCGCCTGCGGGGGTTCCGTCGCTGCGGGCTGCTTTCGCGGTGCCCGGGGGAGCGGTGGCGCGGGCCGGGCCCGCGCCACCGCCCAGGTCATGAGCAGTTAGCTAGCTGCTGCTCACCGACCCCATGAACTGCACTGGGGGACCCAGCTCTCGTGGCCGCAGCCCTGACCCCAGCCCTGACCCCAGCCCTGGCCGCAGCCGTGGCCATAGCCAGCGTTGTGCCAGCCGTAGTTCCAGCAGCCCAGCGCCTGCCGGTCTGGCAGCAGTTCGGCGCTTTCGCGGTCGAGTTCAGCGATGTCCACAGGTTGTTCCTTCCTGTCGGACGCCCCGGCTGGGGCGTCTCGCCACCGGAGCACGGGCCGCGGGCCGTGGGGCCCGCTTGCCCCGGCCGCTGCAACGGCCGGGAGGTGCATGGCCCGCACTTCCGCTTGTGGAGGGTTTCGGATCGCCCGAGGGACAGGATTGGGTCCCTTAGCCAACTACTTTTAGTAGTTAGCGGACACTCTTAGTGAATTGCCGTCGTGACCTGGGGCCCAGCGGCCGGCGAACGGCTGGCGGGGCGAAGACTTCTTGCGGCGCCGGACATTTCTGTGGGGAAATCGACGGAGTTGGATCCGGCGTTGCTGGCCGCTGGATGAGGGCGAGAGCTTCCCCACCGGCTGCGGCGTCTTGATCGGCGAACCCGCCCAGAGGTGGAACCCAAACGCAACCTCCGACCGGTGGATCAGATGCCGAGTTGGTGTTGCTGCCGGGCCGCTGGCGCCGTCAGGATTGCACGGTCGGCCGGACGAGGATCCCGTTGAGCGTCATGCGGCGGGGCGGGTGACGGCGAAGGTGATGACCTCGGCGGTGATGGCGAGTTGCTGGTCCCCGGCCCAGGCACCCTCAGCGAGCTGGACGTGCTGCCAGCGCCAGCCGGCAACCGTTACTGATCAGCTGGGCCGGACGCTGGCACGCTGCCTAGCGCAATTGGGCCGGCCAGTTCCAGTTCCATGGCATCGGACCGTCATCGGTTCGTCTTCTGCTCGAGTTCCGTCGGGTATCGGTCGCCCACAATTGTGACTTCGGAGGCGGCACGGTCGATTTCGGCAAGATCGCCGCTGGTGAGCTCGACGGCGGCAGCGCGAAGGTTCTCCTGCAGCCGGGGCAGCTTGGTGGTTCCCGGGATCGGCACGATCCACGTTGCCTGAGCGAGGAGCCAGGCCAGCGCCAGCTGCGCCGGGGTGGCGCCGTTTGGCTGACCGATAGCGCGCAGCCGGGCGACAAGAGCCTGGTTCGCTCGGCGCGCTTCGGTCGTGAAGCGCGGCAGTTCGTTGCGGTTGTCGGCGCTGTCGAAGGTGGTGTGCTCGTCGATAGTCCCGGTGAGGAAGCCGCGCCCCAGCGGGCTGTACGGCACGAACCCAATGCCCAGCTCCGCGCAGACCGGGAGCACCTCGTTCTCCGGCAGTCTCCACCACAGCGAGTACTCGCTCTGGACCGCGGTGACAGCCTGGACGGCGTGCGCCCTGCGGATCGTTGGCGCCCCGGCTTCGGACAGGCCGAAGTGCCTGACTTTGCCCTGCGCGATCAGGTCCGCGACCGTGCCGGCGACCTCTTCGATCGGCACGCCGGGATCGACTCGGTGCTGGTAGAGCAGGTCGATCGTCTCGACGCCGAGGCGCACGAGGGAGGCGTCGGTCGTCTGCCTGATCAGCTCGGGGCGACTTGAAAGAGCCGGCCGGCCGGCCGCGTCGACC
>DATDIH010000007.1:0-5450 GCA_036521155.1 Streptosporangiaceae bacterium | reverse complement strand
AAGAAGTACAGCGCCTCCGGGTCGATCGTGAACCTAACCCGGTCCCCGGCCCGGACCGGCACTCGCGGCGGCGTCACCGCCACGCCGTTGGCCGCTGGGGCGGCCAGGATCCCGCCCGCGGCCACCCGGTCTCCCTCACTCCCACCAACCTCATCGTCAACATCAGCCTCAGAAACGGTCTCGTCTGCGTGGACCTGTGGGGCGTCCATTGTGAAGTGGACCAGCTGCTCGCTGCCCAACGCCTCGACCAGCCGGACATCCGCCGCCAGCCCAGCCTCCTCCTCCGAGCTACCCGCACCCGACCCCGCACCCGCGCGCACAACAAGATCCTCGGGCCGGACCCCCACGATGACCTTGCGCCCCTGGTACGCCGCCAGCCCCTCGCGCCCTGGGCGCCCCGCCGCACCAGGCACCGGGATCCGCTGCGACCCCATCACCACGGCCTCCCGCTCCAGCGCAGCTTCGTACAGGTTCATGGCGGGCGACCCGATGAACGAACCCACGAACAGGCTCGCGGGCCGCTCGTAGAGCTCCCGCGGCGTCCCGCACTGCTCCAGCACCCCGGCCCGGAGTACCGCAACCCGGTCGCCCATGGTCATGGCTTCGGTCTGGTCGTGGGTCACGTACAGGCTGGCCGTGCCGCGAGCTTCGCCGAGCCGTTGCTGGACCCGGAGGATTTCGGACCGCATCTGGACCCGCAGCTTGGCGTCCAGATTGGACAGGGGTTCGTCCATCAGGAACACCGCTGGTTCGCGGACGATGGCCCGGCCCATGGCCACCCGCTGCCGCTGGCCGCCGGACAGCTGTCCGGGACGGCGCCCCAGCAGGTCACCGAGGCCGAGCACCCCGGCGGCCTCCCGCACCCGCCGATCCCGCTCGGCCCGGGGCACCTTCTTGTTCTCCAGCGAGAACCCGATGTTCTGGGCCACGGTCAGGTGCGGGTACAGCGCGTAGTTCTGGAACACCATGGCCACGTCGCGCTGCCGGGGCGAGACGTCGTTGACCACCCGGTCACCGAAGCGCAGTGAGCCGGACGTGATGGTCTCCAGCCCGGCCACCATCCGCAGCGCCGTGGTCTTGCCGCACCCGGACGGCCCGACCAGCACCACGAACTCACCCGCTGCCACCTGCAGGTTGAGGCCGTCCACGGCCTGCACCCCGGTCGCGAACACCTTGGTCAGGCCCTCCATCGAAACCGCCGACCCAGAAACCGCCGACGCGCTAACCCTCCGCATAAGAACTCCGCACAAGAGCAGGGACTCGAACGACCGACCTTCGATATGAAAATCAGGCCGCCCGCCACCAGAACGCCTCAGTTGGCGATGCTGCCGAGCAGCATGCCGCCCCGCCAGTAACGCTGCAGCACCAGGAACAGCACGATCAGCGGCGCGATCGTGACCAGGCCGCCCATGACCACCAGCGGGTACAGGTCGCTGTTGCCGCCGCTGCGTTCGGCCACCTGGGACCAGACGCCGATGCCGACGGTCAGCGGGTACAGGGAGTTCTTGGAGAAGATGATCAGCGGCAGGAAGTAGTTGTTCCACACCGCGACCACGCTCAGCAGCAGCACGGTCATCAGGCCCGGCACCATCAGCGGCAGCGCGACCTTGTAGAAGATCCGGAACTCCCCGGCCCCGTCGATCCGCGCCGCGTCGAGCAGTTCGCGCGGGACCGACAGGTCGATGTAGGTCCGCATCAGGTACACCCCGACCGGGCTGACCAGGCTCGGGAGGATCATTCCCCACGGCGAGTTGATCAGGTGGGCCTTGGCGTAGACCAGGTACAGCGGCAGCGTGATCGCGGCGATCGGCACCAGCAGCGCGCCCACGATGATGTAGAAGAACAGCCGGGAACCCCGGAACCGGAACCGGGCGAACCCGTACCCAGCCAGCCCGGCCAAGATGGTGGCGCCGCCCCCGCCGACCACCGCGTAGAGCACCGTGTTGCCGAACCACTGCAGGTAGGTGCCGTTGCCGTCGACGTTCTGGAACAGCAGCGAGAAGTTGTGGAAGAACTGGAACGGCCGGGCGAACCAGAAGCCGAACGAGGAGAAGATCCCGGTCTGGGATTTGGTCGAGTTGATGATGATCCAGACCACCGGGACCAGCGTGAAGATGGCGAACAGCACGCAGGCCGTGGTGATCAGGGCGACCGTGCCCTTGCGCAGCCCGTACAGCTGCACCGGGATCGTGGCGTCCCGCTCTTCCTGCCGTTCCTGCCGCCGCTCCCGTCGCCGCCGCTGCCGCCGGGTCTCCGGCGTCAGCGGAACCTCATCCGGCGCCCCCGGCCGCCGGAGCCCAATAGCGCTCATGCCAGCTCCCCACTCCGTCGGCGGAACAACAGCGAGCCCACCGAGATGACGATGATGACCAGGCCGAGCACCACGGCCATGGCCGCGCCCAGGTTGTACTGGGCGTTGGCGATCGAGGTGTTGTAGACGTCGACGACCGGGGTCCAGGTGTTGGTGATCGAGCCGCCCTGGTAGCTGAGGATTTCCGGTTCGACGAACAACTGCAGCGCGCCGATCGAGTTGAGGAAGATCAGCATGACGATGGCCGGGCGGACCATGGGCAGCTTGATCTTGACCACGATCTTCCACAGCGGGGTGTCGTCCAGGATCGCGGCCTCGACCACGTCCCGCGGCACCGACTTCAGCGCGGTGTACAAGATGATCGAGTTGTAGCCGGTCCACTCCCAGATCGCGATGAGGATGATCGCGGGCAGCAGCAGCCCGGAGGACAGGAAGTTGGTCCCGGTGAAGCCGAACGCGTTGGCCAGGTGGGTGATCGGCCCGTAGGTCGGCTCCAGCAGGAACCCCCACATCAGCGCGGCCACCACCACCGGCACCGCGAACGGGATGAAGAAGATGGTGCGGAACACCCGCCCGAACTTGGCCACCCCCAGGTCGAAGACGGTGGCGAAGAAGAACGCGATGACCAGCATGACCGGGATCTGGATCGCGCCGAAGATCACCACGCGGCCGAACCCGCCCCAGAACGGGCCCGATTTGAGCACGGTGCTGTAGTTGCTGAACCCGGAGAACACCGTGCCGCCGATGATCCGGGTCGTGAACAGACTCTCGTAGATCGCGTACAGCAACGGCACGACCGTGAACAGGACGAACGCCACCATGAACGGGGTGATGAACCACAGGCCGCGCCGGTCGCGGCGGCGGGACCAGGCCGAGCCGCGGTCGCTCCGCCGCTGGGCCGCGGCCCGCGACGGTGGTGGTGGCGCGTCCCGTGCGGTGTCGAGCGCAGTGTCGCTCACGTCATTTCTCCCATCGGCGGTCCCGGCGCCGGCGCCCAGGCATCCTGAACGCCAGCACCGAGAACCGCACTCAGCCCGTGGTGACCGTGAACCCCTGCGCCTTGGCGTAGCTGACTTCCTGGCTCTGGAAGGTCTGGAACGCCTTTTGCAGGGTCTCCTTGCCCGACAGCACGGGCTGGAAGGTGGTCAGCGCCTGGTTCAGCGCCTCGGTCATGAACGGGGGCCACTGCACCGGCTGGATCTCGCCGGCCGCCGCGGTGAACACCTGGTTCGGCTCGGACGAGCCCGACACCGGGTACTTCAGGCTCTTGAACGACGGGTCGGCCAGCAGCGGCTTGTAGGTCGGGAACAGCTCGGACGGCGAGGTCTTGAGGATGGCCCACGCCTGGGGGCTGGCCGTCAGCCACTCGGAGACTTGCGCGGCCGCCGCCGGGTTCTTGCTCTGCTTGAACACCGGGTAGGTCGAGCCGCCCCAGTCGGCGGACACGCTCTGCCCGGCGCTCCACTGCGGCAGCGTGGCCGCGCGCCAGTCACCCGCGGTCTTCTTGGCGTCGGGCTGGAAGTAGGACGGGGCCCAGGCCGAGTTGAGCGGGGACGACGCGGTCACGCCGTTGTCCAGGTTCTGGTTGGGCAGCGGCGAGTTGTTGGCGTCGTTGACCGTGCTGATCACGTGCGAACTGATCAGGCCCTGCCAGTAGCTGGCGAACTTCATCTCGTTGGCGCCGGTCCAGTTGATGCCGACCGTCGAGCCCCCGCTGTAGGTGTACGGGAACGCGTTGTCCTGGGCCATGGCGGTCAGCAGCCACTGCAGGTCGGTGGCGGAGAAGTTGGCCAGGTACACCTTGGCGTTGGCCTTGTGCAGGCTGGCCGCCTCGGTCGCGAACTGGGCCCAGGTCGAGGGCGGGCTCAGGTGGTACTGGGCCATCAGCTTGGAGTTGTAGTAGAAGCCGGCCGGGCCCGCGTCGCTGGGCATGGCGTACACCGCCGGCCCCTGGCTGACCTCCTGCCAGGCCCACGGCACGAAGTCGCCCTTGTACTTGTTGGCCCCGTACGGAACCAGGTTGACGACGTCCTTCTGAATCTCGAACGACGGCAGTTCGTCGAACTCGATCTCGGCCACGTCCGGCGCGCCGCTGCCCGCCTTGAGCGCGTTGCTGAGCGGGGTGTACTCGTTCAGGCCCGCGCCCGGGTTCTCGAGCGTGACGCAGATGGACGGGTGGGACTTGTTGAACGCGGTGACCGCGCGGCTCATCCCGGGCACCCAGGCCCAGAAGGTGATCTTGGTGGCGCTGGAACTGCAGGACGCGCCGCCCGCCAGCACCGAGGCGCTCGGGCTGGCGGCGCTGCTGCTCTTGGTGCTGGCCGGGGCGGCCCCGCCGCCACTGCTGCTACCGCCGCAGGCGGCCAGCAAGGCCACCGCGGCGAGGCCGGCCAAACCTGCTGTGACCTGCCTTGTCATGGCCCGGCTGGGGCCACGTACCCTTGATCTCGACAACATGATGGCTTAACTCCCTTGTCGCGGGTGGCCGGAGTGTTGTTGTAAGTCCGCCGCCTGGGCGTGCCGGCCCAGGCGGCGCACGGGCTTTTCAGTTGTTCGCGGGCCAGTCGGTTATTCGCGGGCCAGCGCCGCCTCCACGGTGGTGAACGACCGGGGCGGCAGCGTGATCGTTACGGTGCCGCCCTTGGTCGCCTCCGAGCCCTCGTCGACCCGGGCCGCCTGCACACCGGGCACCGCCGACGCCGTGCCGGGCGCCGCGGTGACGGTGTGCAGTTCGACGGGGCCGTCGAAGGCCAGGTCCCGGACCACGATCTCGGCCGTCTCGGCCTGGTCCGGGTTCCGGTTGACCAGGGTCAGCGCGATCCGGCCCCGGTCCGGGCTTACCGTGGCCGCCGCGTCCACCATCGGGAACGGCCCCAGGTCAGACACCCGGTGCGGCCACCGGCCGGGATCGGAGCCGGCCGGCAGGTCGATGGTGGACCCGTCCGTGTACACGTCGACCGCGGTGTTCAATGCCGCCTGGGCGTGCAGCAGGATGGGATACCAGATGGTCTGGGTCACCGCCGTCTCCGGGGTGGTGACGATGGGCGCGATCGCGTTGACCATCTGGGCCAGGTTGGCCATCCGCACCCAGTCACAGTTGCGGGTGAAGATGTTCAGGTAGGTGCCGACGGCCAGCGCG
>DATDIH010000006.1:0-3247 GCA_036521155.1 Streptosporangiaceae bacterium | reverse complement strand
CACCAGCTGCTGGTCCAGCTGGGTGCCGCAGTCACGATCATCATCTGGGATGGGCTCGTCACGTTCCTCATCCTCAAGGGGATCGGCCTGTTCACGAAGCTGCGGATGTCCGACGAGGAGCTGGAGATCGGCGACGTCGCGATCCACGGCGAGGAGGCGTACCCGTCGGAAGGGCTCGCTCTCGCCGGGGTAGGTGCGGCCCGGGCCGCCGAGCTGTCCGCGCAGAGCCGGGAGAGCCAGGTGTCGATGAAGGCGGAGGCGTCACCACCGTCCGATACCTGACCGGCCGCGCGCGTCAGCGCACGTTCAGCCCGGCGGCCCACCCGCGAGCCCAGGCGCCCGCGGGAGGGCCGTCGGTCTGCGGCCGGCAAACCCGTAAAAGCCCGCAACGAAAACCGCTTCCCGCCCGACCCCCGCGGGGGTGGCGCGGTTACCCGGGTCGCCCACCGGCAGCGCCGCCACCGGTGGCCGGTGGGGGCACGGCCCCCGCGATCCGGGCCGCGATCCCGTCGAGCAGGCAGTCCAGCCCGAACTCGAACCGCGCGTCCCGGGTCTCGGCCGCATCCGGGTCGTATCCGGCGCTCATCACCTCCACGAGGTGCGGGTACCGCCCGGTAGCCCGGACCCGTTCGGTGAACTCGCCGATGACCTTCTCCCGGTCGGTCTCGCTGAGCTCCCCGAGCATCTGCTCCGTGTAGGTCTCGCTGTTGCGCTCCTGGACTTCGCGCAGTACGACGCCCATGACATAGGTGCCGACCGTGGTAGAGATGTCGATGGCCAGCCGCATGTCGAGGCCCAGCCCGTCGAAGTAGGCCAGGATCCGCTCGATGTTGCGCAGGGTCCTCGGGCCGACCGGCGGGCGGCTGCCGATCAGATCCATCATCCACGGGTGCTCGTGCAGGGTCCGCCGGCTCTGGCGGGCCACGTCCTGCATGTCCCGGCGCCAGTCGCCGGATGGCTCGGCGTTTTCCTGGTCACCTTGCATGGTGTCCAGCATCAGGTCCAGCAGTTCTTCCTTGGACACGATGTGCCAGTACAGCGACATGGTCCCGGCGTTCAATTCGCGGGCGATCCGGCGCATCGTGACCGCGTCGGCGCCCTCGGCGTCGGCCACCCTGATGGCCGTCCGCACGATCTCGTCGCGGGACAGCGCCGCGGCCCGCCGGGGCGGGTGCCGCTGGCCACGCCGCTCGTCCTCCCGCAGGTGGGCCCGGAGCCGCTCGGCCCGCTTGTCCCGGGGGCGGGCGGCCAGGAACGGGACCCACAGGTCCTCGTCATCCGTGTCCACTGTGGCTCCTCCCTGGCCTTGCTGCCGACGAACTTACCGGGCCGTTCCGCCCGGGCGCCGCCGGTAGTGCGGGCACGATGGCCGGGTTGCCTTCTCGTACACCGTACTGCTATCGTACGGCGTACTGTCTAGTACGACGTACGAGACGAGAGTGCCGGGGCCAGGAGGAGCCGGGCCGGTGTGGTCTCGGTGAGCCCGGGGGACCGGCGCCCATCGATGAGCCCGGCGGTCTGGTGGGCGCGCCTGGCAAGCCCGGCGGTCGGGTGCGCGTCGGTGGGCTGAACGCGCCGCTGCGCAGTGGGCGAGCCCAGGCGCGCCGGCGGGGCGTCGGTAAGCCCAGGCAGGTCGGCGCGCATCGGTGAGCCCGGGGCAGGCCGGGGACCCGCCGGTGAGTTCGGCAGACCGGGGCCCCGCCGCTGAGCCCGGGCAGACCGGGGCACCGCCGGTGAGCCCGGGGCAGGCCGGGGGCACCGCCGGTGAGCCCGGGCGGCCGGCCCCGGCGTCGGTGAGTTCGGCCGGTCCTGCGCGGGACGCGGGCTCTGGAGAGAGATAACAGCAAGGAGGGAGAGAGATGGCAGACATCCCCGCCATCGAGGCGGAAGGACTGGCCAAGAGGTTCGGGGCGACCCAGGCGCTGGCCGGCGTCGACCTGTGGGTCCCGGCCGGCAGCATTCTCGGCTTGCTCGGCCCCAACGGGGCGGGCAAGACCACCGCGGTCCGGATACTGGCCACGCTGCTCCGCCCGGACGCGGGCCGGGCCCGGGTCCTGGGGGCGGACGTGGTGACCCAGCCCGGCGAGGTGCGCACGCACATCGGCCTGACCGGGCAGTACGCGGCCCTGGACGACTACCTGACCGGCCGGGCCAACCTGATCATGATCGGCCGGCTGGCCCGCCTCGGTCGCGACCAGGCCCACCGGCGGGCTGACGAGCTGCTGGAACACTTCGATCTCACCGGGGCCGCCGGGCGTGCGGTCAAGACCTATTCGGGCGGGATGCGCCGCCGGCTGGACCTGGCCGCCAGCCTGATCGGACGGCCCCAGGTGCTGTTCCTGGACGAGCCGACCACCGGGCTGGATCCCCGGAGCCGCTCGGTCATGTGGGAGATCATCCGTGAACTCTCGGCGGCGGGCACCACGGTCCTGCTCACCACCCAGTACCTGGACGAGGCCGACCAGCTGGCCGACCAGATCGCGGTCATCGACGCGGGCCGGGTGATCGCCGCGGGCTCACCCGACACCCTCAAGGCCAGGATCGGGGAGGACCGGCTGACGCTGGCGCTGGCCCCGGGATCCGACCTGGCCGCGGCGGCTGCGGCGGTCACGGCGTACGCCGCCGGGCCGGTGAGCACGCTCCCGGACAGCCCGGCGGCGGGCGGCCCCCGGATTAGCGCCCAGGTGACCGGCCGGGACGGGATCACCACCGAGATCGTCCGCTCCCTGGACGCGGCCGGGGTCCTGGTCACCAGCGTGACCCTGGACCGTCCCTCCCTCGACGACGTGTTCCTCACCCTGACCGGAAGCCGGGCCGGCGGCGGCCAGCCCGCCGCCGATCCCGTCCCGGCCGAACTCATCGGAGGTGCCGCATGACCGCCAGCACCCTGCCCGTGACCCCGGGCGGGCCTCCCGCTTCCGTCACCAGCCCACCGCGCACCGGTGCGCTGCGCTGGTGGCTGAGCGACGTCCTGGTCCTGACCCAGCGCAGCCTGGCCCGGATCGTCCGCGAACCCGAGACGCTGATGGACGTCACCATCCAGCCGATCGTGTTCGTGCTGCTGTTCGCCTACGTCTTCGGCAGCGCCATCGCGATCCCCGGCGGCGGCAGCTACCGCGAGTACCTGATCGGCGGCATGCTCGGCATGGGCATCGCCGGCACGGCTCCCGGCACCGCCGTGGCCCTGGTCACCGACATGAGCACCGGGCTGATCGACCGCTTCCGGTCGCTGCCGATGTCCCGGGCG
>DATDIH010000005.1:0-7422 GCA_036521155.1 Streptosporangiaceae bacterium | reverse complement strand
GCCGGAGTCGGACAGCAGTTCCTGCACGTCGAGCAGGCGGCAGCGGTCGCCGTTGATGGCGTACTCGCTCTGCCCCGACCGGAACATCAGCCGGCTGATCGTGACCTCGGCGTAGTCAATGGGCAGCGCGCCGTCGGCGTTGTCGATGGTCAGGGTGACCTCGGCGCGACCCAGCGGGGGCCGGGACGTGGTGCCCGCGAAGACGACGTCCTCCATCTTGCCGCCGCGCAGGGACTTGGCCCCCTGCTCGCCCATGACCCAGGCCAGGGCGTCGACGATGTTGGACTTGCCGGAGCCGTTGGGGCCGACCACGCAGGTTATGCCGGACTCGAGGCGCAGCGAAGTGGCCGACGCGAACGACTTGAAACCGCGCAGGGTCAGGCTCTTCAGGTACACCGGAGCCCTCCCTCCTGCGGGTCGTCACCTCGCGGTGACACTACCGTGTGCCACCGTCAAATGCGGGCCGTACCTGGTGCCAGGAGGGAAGGGGGCACCAATGATGGTGTGCTTGACAGCCCCCGCACCGGGTGTGCGGAGGCAAGACAATAGGGACGCCCCAATGAAGCAGGCGTCCCTATTTGGTCCTGCGGATCTTTCCGTTGTTTTGCCTCGTCGTGCCGACGCTCATGTGAGCGCTGGCTCGCGGCCCGCTACCAGAAGCTCAGCATCGCTGGCCCCAGCCATGAGCGCATCGTTCTCGTCCTGGAGCCGCATAAGCTCGGTTTCCAGGTCGCGCACTCGCTGCTGGAGACGGCGCATCTCTGAGATCATCCGGGGGTCGGGACCGCCAACGTGGCCAAGTAGAGCCTTTGCCATGGTGTGGGGTCCTCCACGCTGAGTGACCAGAGTGGGCACAATCTAAAGTCACGCATACCTGCGTGCGATTTACATTATCTAGAGTCCCACTTAGGGCTTGGCTGGTCAAGTTGAGTGACGACTTAGCCTCTGTTATTTACCTTACATACCGAATTAGTAAACCTGCTTGGCCGGCACTGAGTGACGATTGTTGCAGGCGAGACGGGGCTCGGGCTTCGTGTGAAGCGGCTCAGCCTTCGCTGAACCCGCGGAGCCGGCCCTGAGGGTGACCCCAGCGTTCGGTGACCCGGATGACCCGGCCGGGGGTGTCCCCGCCCTTCAGCTCGGCCAGCAGGGCGCGGACCTGAGCTTCGGGCCCTTCGGCGACGACCTCGACCTGGCCGTCGTCCAGGTTGGTGGCGGACCCGGCCAGCCCCAGACCGGTGGCCTTCATGCGCACCCAGGCCCGGAAACCCACGCCCTGGACGCGGCCGTCGGCCCACGCGGTCAAGCGGACCTGGTCACCGTCGCCCGACGGGATGCTGGTCACCCGAGCCAACCTACCTTCGATATGGAAAGGGGGCTCGGCGTTACCAGCGGCCGTGGCGGGGGCGGGGCTGGCAGCGGGGGCAACTGTAGGAGGACCGGTTCATGAACGGGTCGCGGCGGACCGGGGTGCCACAGCGCGGGCAGGGCTCGCCCTCGCGCCCGTACACGGCCAGCGAGCGGTCGAAGTAGCCGCTCTCCCCGTTGACGTTGACGTACAGGCTGTCGAACGAGGTGCCGCCCGCGGCCAGCGCGGTGCGCATGACCTCGCGGATGGCGGCCAGCAGCCGGGTGATCTCCGGCCGGGTCAAGGTGTCGGTGGCCCGGGCGTAGTGCAGCTCGGCCCGCCACAGGGCCTCGTCGGCGTAGATGTTGCCGACCCCGCTGATCAGCGACTGGTCGAGCAGCGCGCGCTTGATGCCGGTCCGGCGCTTGCGCACGGCCACGGCGAAGGCGGCGTCGTCGAATGCGTCTTCCAGCGGGTCCGGGGCGATGTGGGCGATCGGGCCCGGCAGCTCGGCGCCGCCCGGCGCGAAGAGCAGGTGGCCGAAGGTCCGCTGGTCGGTGAAGCGCAGGTCGGGGCCGCCGTCGGTGAACGTGAACACCGCCCGCACGTGCGGCGACAGCGGCCGGGCCGGGTCGCCGACCAGCAGCTGGCCGCTCATGCCCAGGTGAGCCAGGATGGCGTCCTCGCCCACCGGCAGCCACAGGTACTTGCCGCGGCGGCGGGCCCCGGACACGGGACGGCCGGCGAGGGCGTCGGAGAAGTCGGCGGGGCCGGCCAGGTGGCGGCGCACCGCCCGTGGGTGCAGCACCGAGACCTTGTCGATGGTGCGGCCGGCCACGTGCCGCTGCAGGCCCTGGCGGACGGTTTCTACTTCGGGGAGCTCAGGCATCCCCGGAGCCGCCGGCGGCGTCCTCGTCCGCGCTGGTGGCGCTGATCGCCATCCAGGCCGCCTCGGCGGCCTGCTGCTCAGCGGCCTTCTTGGACCGTCCCTCGCCGGCCCCGAGCACCTTCCCGCCCACCTTGACCTGGGCGCGGAACGACTTCTGGTGGTCCGGGCCGCTTTCGGCGACCGTGTACTCGGGCACGCCGAGCAGCTCGGCCGCGGTGAGCTCCTGGAGTGAGGTCTTCCAGTCCAGGCCCGCGCCGAGCCGGGCCGAACGCTCGATGACCGGGTCGAACAGCCGGTGCACGAGATCGTGGGCCGCGGGCAGGCCGCGGTCGATGAACACCGCGCCGATCACCGCTTCCAGGGTGTCGGCCAGGATCGACGGCTTGTCGCGGCCGCCGGTGCCCTCCTCGCCCCGGCCCAGGTGCACGAACGAGCCCAGGCTCAAGCCCCGGGCCACCCCGGCCAGCGCGGTCATGTTGACCACCGCGGCCCGCAGCTTGGCCAGCTGGCCCTCGGGCAGGTTCGGGTAGCCGCGGTACAGCGTGTCGGTCACGACCAGGCCCAGCACCGAGTCGCCCAGGAACTCCAGGCGCTCGTTGGTGGGCAGGCCACCGTTCTCGTAGGCGTAGGAACGGTGGGTGAGCGCGCGCTCGAGGATGTCGTCGCTGAGGGGCACGCCGAGGGCGGCCGGGAGCTCATGCGGATCCCGGCCCGAGGCCGCTCCACTGCCACGCGGCCCATCCCTAACGACGCCCACAGCACGCCTCCTCCAGGCACACTCGACCAAGCCTGGTCCGGTCAGGACGGAGTGATCACCTGGCGACGCCGGTAGGTGCCGCACGTCGGGCAGGCCACGTGCGGAAGCTTGGGGTCATGGCACTGCGGGCAACTGACCAGCGTCGGGGCACTCGTCTTCCACTGCGAGCGACGCGAACGCGTGTTGCTGCGTGACATCCTCCGCTTGGGAACCGCCACCTCAGCCCTCCTGTCGATCTCCGGCGCCGTTGTGGCGGCCGTTCTGGTCTTCACGGTCTTCTGAATCTGAATCACTCGCGGCGATAGTGCTGTTCAATTGGCGCAGCGCCTCCCACTCGGGGAGGATCGCGCCATCGTGCTGGTGTCCCGGCCCGGCGTCGGCCAGCCGGACCCCGCAGTCGGGGCACAGGCCGGCACAGTCGTCCGAGCACAACGGGGACAACGGCAGCGCGAGCACCACCGCGTCCCGGAGCACGGGCTCCAGATCGAACAGGTCACCGTCCAGTAGCAGGACGTCTTCTTCGTCGTCGTCTTCCTCGGGGCTCGGCTCGTAGCGGTAGAGCTCCTGGAAGTTCGCCTCCACCTCCGAGGTGACCGGTTCGAGGCAGCGCGCGCACTCACCGACCACCGGAGCCGAGGCCGTGCCGGTGACGAGGACACCCTCGTGCACCGCCTCCGTCCGCAGGTCCACGTCCACCTCAGCACCCGCGGGAACCCCCGCGAGCTCGACCCGGAGCGAATCCGGGGCCGGGACGGTACGGGTCTCTTCCCGAGCGACGCCAGGCTGGCGTCCCAGGCCTCGTGTGTCGAACACGAGTGCCCCGCGCGGGTCGAGGGTGGTTGCGGTTTTCCTGCGTACGTGAGGCATTAACGTTTACCGGTCGACTAGAGGTGGACGGTCAAGCTTACGACAGAGCTGGCCCCGATACCCAACTCAGCCGGCGGCCGCCTCATTCCCCGTCATCACCTAACGTAGCTCAACTTTCGGCCAGCCGGGCCCGGAGTTGACCGATCACCGGCTCGGGGACCAGGCCGCTGACGTCGCCGCCGTACTTGGCCACCTCGCGGATGAGGCTGGAGGACAGGAACGAGTACAGCGGGTTGGTGGTCATGAACAGCGTCTCGACCTTGGCCATCCGGTAGTTCATCTGGGCCATCTGCATCTCGTAGTCGAAGTCGCTGACCGCACGCAGCCCCTTGACCACGGCCGAGATGCCGTTCTCCTGGCAGAAGTCGACCAGCAGCCCGTGGAACCGGTCGACCCGGACGTTGCCGAACTCGGCGGTCACGGTGCGTAGCATCTCGATGCGTTCGTCCACCGTGAACAGGTTCTTCTTGGTGTGGTTGATGAGCACGGCCACCACGACCTCGTCGTAGAGCCCGGCGGCCCGGCTGATGATGTCGAGATGCCCGTTGGTCACGGGATCGAAGGAACCGGGGCAGACGACTCGGCGCACGCTGATCAGCCTTTCTGTTCATCGTCGAAGGTGGCGTACCAGAGCGTGGCCTCGCCGTACCGGCGCGACCGGAGCGGCGAATAGCCATGCGGCCAGCGCAAAGGCTCCGAACGGGAGGCACGTTCGACGATAGCCAGCGCTCCTGGTGTGAGCCACCCCCGGGTGGCCGCAACGTCCAGCACCGCGGTCAGCTCGGTCCCGGCCAGCGCGTAGGGCGGGTCGGCGAACAGCACGTCGTAGGGCTCGTCGCCGGCGGGCAGGCCCCGGTCCAGGAGGCGTTCGACCCGGTCCTGGACCAGGCGGCCGCCGGCCAGCCCGACCGTGCGGAGGTTGGCCCTGATGGCCTCGGCTGGTCTTGGGCCGGCTTCGACCAGCAGGGCGTGTTCGGCGCCGCGGGACAGGGCCTCCAGGCCGGCCGCGCCCGAGCCCGCGTACAGGTCGAGCACGCGCGTGCCCTCGAACGAGCCCAGCACCGAGCCCGCCGCCGCGAACATGGCCTCGCGGACCCGGTCGCCGGTGGGGCGGGTGGTGCGGCCCCTGGGCACCGTGAGCTGGCGGCCCCGGGCCCGGCCGGCGATCACGCGCGTCATGCCTTTAGTGTGCCCGCTCCGTGGGTGCGGCCGGCCGTCGTACCCGCAGCGTAGGGTCGGGGCATGTGCCGGAGCATAAAAACCCTGCGTGAGCCCTACACCGAGGGCGCCACCGTCGACGACATGCACGCCGCGGCCCTGCAGTACGTGCGGAAGGTGAGCGGGTTCCGCACGCCGGCCGCGCACAACGCGGACGCCTTCAACTCGGCCGTGGACGCCGTCACCGAGGCGACCCGGCTCCTGCTGGACCAGCTCGAGGTCCGCGGCACCCCCGCCCGGGCCTAGCGCCCGCGCGGGCCTAGCGGCGCGCGGGCAGCCGCGGCTCCGGGCCCGCCAGCAGCGCGTCGTCGTAGTGGATCCTGGCCCGGGGCAGTCCGGCCTGGACCAGCGCCCGGAGGGACTCCCGGACCATCGCGGGCGGGCCCGCCAGGTAGGCCTCGCAGTCGCGGTGCGGCAGGTACCGGGCGGCGACCCGGCCCACGTTGCCCTGCATGCCGTCGAACGCGCGGTCGTCGGAGGTCACCGGGATGACCTGGAGGCCGGGCCAGGCGTCGGCCAGCCGCCACAGATCGTCCAGGTCGTAAAGCTCCGCCCGCCGCCGCGCGCCGCAGAACAGGTGGATCCGGCGCGGCAGCGCGGACGAGTCCCGCACCGCCTGCTCCACGATCGCCTTGATCGGGGCCAGCCCGGTACCCCCGGCCACGCACACCAGGTCCCGGCCGGCCGAGGGGGCCAGGGTCATCGTGCCCAGGGGCGGCCCCAGGGTCAGCTGCGACCCCGGCTCGCAGTGGTGCACCAGCGCGTTGCTGACCCAGCCGCCCGAGATGGCCTTGACGTGCAGCTGGACCAGCCCGTCCTCCCGGGGGCGGCCCGCGATCGAGTAGGGCCGCCACACCCGTGGCCACCGGGGGTGCTGCACGGTGACATGCTGGCCGGCCTCGAACCGCAGCCCCGGGTCGAGCGCGATCGTGAGCACGGCCATGCCCCGGAAGCGTTCATCGACGCTGACGACCTCGGCCGGCCAGAACGGCGGCGCCGAGACCGACGCCTCGTCCGCGGCCTGGATCATCAGCGCCGACAGGACCGCGTACGCGTCCGTCCAGGCCTGCTCGGCCGCGGGCGTGAACGCCGGGCCGGCGAACCGGCGCAGGGTGGCCAGCAGGGCCGCCCCGACCGCCTCGTACATGGCGGCGTCCACGCCGTACTTGCGGTGGTCCCGGCCCAGCTGGGCCACGTAGGTGGCCATCTCGTCGGGGGTGCTCAGGCTCTCCACGATCTGGACCAGCGCCTTGACCAGCCGGTCGCGCTGAGCGTTCATGGCCGGCGGGAACAGGCTGCGCAGGTGGGGCTGGCGGGCGAACAACTGGCCGTAGAAGTAGCCGGGCACCGCGTCCCCGGCTTCGGCCACGATCGCGAACGTCGACCGGATGGCGGCCACGGCCGGTTCGGTCAGCTCCGGGGAAGCCGCGGCGGCAGGCGCGGCGGGGGCGGCCGCGGCGGGCGCCGGCTTGTCCTGGGCGGGAGCGTCAGCTAAAGGGGCGGCGACGGTTTCCGGACGGGGCGCCAGGGCCTGCAGACCGACCCGGACCCGGCTCAGCACGCGCCGGTCCACCCGCCAGCCCCGCAGGTGCCACCAGGCCAGCGGGGTCTGCTCGTCCGCGGGCTCGGGCCGCGGAGCCGGAACCTCGTGGAGCAAGCTGGTGCGATCCGCCACAGGCCTCTTCCCCCTCGGAAGCATCATGACCATCTGCTCTCATAACGCAGATAATCCATGAAGTCACAATATGTAGCAGACCGGCGGGGGCGCGAGGGGCTGGATGGCGTTTTCTGTGCCATTGCCGCCAGCCGCGGCGATCGGCCCGGCCACAGCCAGCAGCGCCGGCGGCCGGGCCGGCGGCCGGCCGGTCAGGTCTTGTCGAGGAACTCAGCCCGCTGCGGGCCGAGCAGATCCGCGATGGCCTCGGCCAACGGCTGGTGGCTGGTCAGGCCGGGGTCCTCGGCGACCACGGCGGCGGCCTCCTCCCGGGCCTGGCGGATCAGGTCCTCGTCGGCCAGCAGGCTGAGCAGCTTGAGGCTGGACCGGCGGCCCGCCTGGGTGGCGCCGAGCACGTCACCCTCCCGGCGCTGCTCCAGGTCCAGGCGGGACAGGGCGAAGCCGTCCAGGGTGGCGGCGACCGCGTCCAGCCGCTCCCGGGCCGGGCTGCCCGCCTCGGCCTCGGTGACCAGCAGGCACAGCCCGGGCTCGCGGCCCCGGCCGACCCGGCCGCGCAACTGGTGCAGCTGGGACACGCCGAACCGGTCCGCGTCCATGACCACCATGACCGTGGCGTTGGGCACGTCCACGCCGACCTCGATGACGGTGGTGGCGACCAGCACGTCCAG
>DATDIH010000004.1:0-5284 GCA_036521155.1 Streptosporangiaceae bacterium | reverse complement strand
CAGCCAGGCCAGCGCCCGGCGCTCCGGCTACGGGCCGGACATGATCTCCGGAGTCACACCCCGGCGCGCCGCGGCCGCTTCCTGACCTGCGGGGCCCCGGTCTCCGGGGCCGTGGGCGCCGGATCCGGCCGAGTCACGATGCACCGCCCGCGCGACCTCCAGCGGCGTGGGGCCGTGTGCGCGCGTGGGGGAAGCGGGTTTCGTCTGCTCAGTCATCCGATTGTTCCTTGTCGGCGAGACACTCGCCCGCGAGTGTGTGCGCGAGCGGACGGGCATTAAAAAACCCCTCGTGCCGGGTGGCAGTCGAGGGGAGCGCGCAGAGGCTGGCTTGGTCAGCGATCTGCGCGCTGTCCAAGTACCAGAATGAAGGTGCGGTTCACATCAGACACCATGCCCTGTCGTGCGCCCCTCGTCAACTTGGTCGCCGATTCGTCTCACTTGGTGAGACGGGTGGTCCGAAGATCAACAGCGCCGGAGGCCCGTCGGGGCCAGGCCCCCGGGGCCAGGCGCCGACGGCCCCGGAGACCGGGGCCCCGCAGGTCAGGAAGCGGCCGCGGCGCGCCGGGGCGTGACTCCGGAGATCATGTCCGGCCCGTAGCCGGAGCGCCGGGCGCTGGCCTGGCTGGCGTCGGTGACGCCACCCGGCTCGTGATCGTCTCCGGTGCCGGAGCCGGAGCCGGTGGCACCGTTACCGGAACCGTGCTCAGCAGCGGCACCGTCGCCACCGTTGGCGCCGTTGGCGTGCTCGGCGGTGGTGCCGGGACCGCCGGTGGATCCGGGATCATCGGAGCCGCCGTGACCCGGGGACGGATCGGCGGCCCCGTTGATCAGCGACTCCACCCCGGGAGCCGCCATCGGGCGGGCGACCAGGAAGCCCTGGCCGTAGCCGCAGCCCAGCTCGCGCAGGACGCGCAGCTGGCGCTGGTTCTCGATGCCCTCGGCGACGACCATGATGCCGAGGTCGTGACCGACCTGGACGATGGTGCGGGTCAGCAGGGTGAGGGTGTCGTCGTGCCCGAGGCCGGCCACGAACGACGGGTCGATCTTGAGGATGTCCACCGGCAGCCCGCGCAGGTAGGCCAGGGAGGCGTACCCGGTGCCGAAGTCGTCGATGGCCAGCCGCACGCCCAGCCGGCGCAGGTCGGCCAGGCGCTCGACCATCAGGCCGCCGTCCTCGACCAGGACGCGCTCGGTCACCTCGAGGATGAGTGACTCCGGCGGCAGGTCGCTCTCGGCCAGGGCCGCGGCCACCGACTCGGTGAACCGGGGTGAGTTGATCTGCCGGGCCGACAGGTTGACCGACACGCTGATGTCCCAGCCTTCGGCCCGCCAGGCCGCGCCCTGGGTGCACGCGGTGGACAGCACCCAGGCGCCCAGCGGCACGATCAGGCCCGAGTCCTCGGCCACGTCCAGGAAGTCGGCGGGCGGCACGGCCGCGCCATCCCGCCACCAGCGGACCAGGGCCTCGGCCCCGACCACCTTGTCGGTCTCCAGGTCCACGACCGGCTGGTACTGCACGGTCAGCTCCTGCCGGGAGATCGCGCCCTGCAGGTCGCTGGCCAGTTCGAGGCGGCGGACCACGTCGGCGTGCATGTGGGCCGCGAACACCTCGACCCGGCCGCCGCCGCTGTCCTTGGCCTTGGACATGGCCACGTCGGCGTTGCGCAGCACCAGCCCGGGCGGTGAGCCGTCGGCCAGGGCCACACCCACGGCGGCGGTCAGCGCGATGTCCCGGTCGGCCACCCGGAACGGGGCCGAGCTGATCGTGCCCGCCATCCGCTCGGCGACGTCCGCGATGTCCTGCACGCCCGGGACGTTGTCGATGAGCACCGCGAACTCGTCACCGCCCCAGCGGGCCACGGTGTCGTGGGTGGGCACGATGGCCCGCAGCCGCCGGGCCGCCTGGGCCAGGACCAGGTCGCCGGCGCCGTGCCCCACCGAGTCGTTGACCGCGGTGAAGCCGTCCAGGTCCAGGAAGATCACGCCGGCTTCGGTGCCGTCGCCGCGGCGGCGCAGCCCGTCCCGGGCCCGCTCCTCCAGGTAGGCCCGGTTGGGCAGGCCGGTCAGCCCGTCGTGGAAGGTCAGGTGGGTCACCTGCTGGCGCAGCGCCACCTGGTCGCTGATGTCGCGCGCCGTGATCAGCAACTGGTCGGTCTCGCCGGGCACCTGGTAACGCAGGATCGTGGCCTCGATGTGCCGCCAGGTCCCGTCGGCGGTCCGGACCCGGACCGGGAACCGGCTGCTCACCTCGCCCTGAACCGGCTCCGGCGTCTCGTCCGCGGCCTGGTCCGCGGCGGCCTGCTCCTCCGTGGCCTCGGCGTCAGCCTCCGCCACGTTGTCGTCCGCGTCGTCGGCGTCGTCAGCAGGCTGGCCGAGCGCGGCCCGGGTGGCCCGCATGGCCACCAGCAGGTCTTCGGGGTGGACCAGTTCGGCCAGGCCCAGGCCAGCCAGTTCGTCCGGGTCGTAGCCGAAGTCGCTGACCGCCGGGCTGGCGTAGCTGATCCGCCCGTTCAGATCGGCGACCAGGACCATGTCGCTGGTCCGGTCGGCCAGTTCGCGCAGGCTGCCGCTGGAATCCCGCCAGACCCGCAGCACGGTGCTCGTCTCCCAGATCAGCACCAGCACCCGGGCCACCAGGACCAGCAGGGCCGCGCCGCCGGCCAGGATCACGGCCAGGCCCGCCGGACGGCTGGCCACGGCCACCGCCAGCGCCGAGTCGGGGTTGCCCATGACCTCCCGGACCAGCACGACCAGCGTGGCCACGGCCACGGCCAGCGCGGCGACCACGGTGGCCCGGCCCGAGCCGACGATCCGGCCGGAACCGGGCATGCTGCGCGGCAGCCGCCGCATCTCGGGTACGTGGGCCCGCGAGATCCAGGGGGTGAGCCCGAGCAGAACGAACGCCAGTATCTGGGTCACCTGCTGGGCCCCGGACGGGTGCCCCGACGCCAGCCGGGACCCCACGCCGAGCGCGTCGCCCACGCCGATCGTGAGCAGGGCCAGGTAAGGCAGGCCGACGCGGCGCCAGGCCGCGGTCAGCGCGGGCAGCAGCATGCCCAGCACGGCCGCGTCCACCAGCGGATGGACCAGGCCGAGCAGGAAGGTGCCGGCCCCCTCGCCGGAGTGCCGGTAGTCCGCCCCGAACAGCGTGACCCAGCCGATGACCAGCAGCGCGATGGCCATGACGTAGCCGTCGGCCAGCGCGGACAAGATGGAGCGTGCGTCCGCGCCCTCGGCGGTGATCGGCGACTCGGTCCCGTCCGGCCAGCCGCCGTCCGGCGGCTCAGCGGCCAGCGCGGTCACCCCGACCACCAGCGGCCCCATGGCCAGCAGCGGGGCCACGTCGGCCAGGGACAGCGGGCCGGACCCGCTGAACGAACCAGCGAACAGCTGGTCAGCCAGGAGCCCGGCAAACCAGAACATGGCCGCACCCGCGAGCCAGCGGTATCCTCGTGGCGACCCGCTCGCCTGGCGGGACGCACCCAGCCACAGGCTCACGGCCGCAGCACACGAGACCAGGAGACCGACCACGTTCATCTTCGGCCCCCCGGGATGAACTGCTGCACGGGGCTCCTTCCGGCGTCGCGTGGAGGCGGACCTGCCCACCAGGGCGAGTTTCTCTCGCGTACGCTCGTCATTTTCTTGCGACCCACAGTCACCAGAATCCGGTGACCTGCGTTTCCACGGCTGCTCATCGTCTGATGAGGGGCGAGCGATATCGCAACCGATGGTGCCGCTCACTCTACGTACCGGAGGTCACGCTTCGGTTGAGGAAGGGCCTACACCGGGAGACATCTAAGATCAGCCAGAGGCCTATGTGGTTATTTATCCAATTCATCCTAGAAGGTCCGTACGTATGGCCGGCACGATCGCCGTTGTGGTTACGCGATCTGTAACCACGACCGCCCGGACCTGCGGCTGCGGCGGAGCATCGTCCGGGGAACACGCTTCGTGCGCGGCGCCGTAACGCCGACTCGGAGCTGAAAACCGTCAGCAGTGACCGTTCGGAACAATTTTAATGAATTGCCCAGACCGCCGGCCGCCGGGGCACCACACCGGCCGGGGATGGGTGGGCATACGGCCGGGCCCGGATGCTGGCCTAGACTCCATCCGAATCGGGAACGAGACACCCAGGCGTGGCGGCCACCGGCCTGGCCGCCGCGTACGGGCTGCGAGGGGAGAGGTCGCCGTGCGGAAGGTCCTCATCGCGAACCGGGGCGAGATCGCGGTCCGCGTCATCCGGGCCTGCCGGGACGCCGGACTGGCCAGCGTCGCGGTCTACGCCGAACAGGACATCGACGGGCTGCACGCGCGCCTGGCCGACGAGGCGTATTCGCTCGACGGGACCAGCCCGGCCGAGACCTACCTCGACATCGGCAAGATCCTCAAGGCGGCGGCGGACGCGGGCGCGGACGCGGTGCACCCGGGCTACGGGTTCCTGGCCGAGAACGCGGACTTCGCCCGGGCCGTCATCTCGGCCGGTCTGACCTGGATCGGGCCGCCGCCCGAGGCGATCGAGGCGCTCGGCGACAAGGTCCAGGCCCGGCACATCGCCCGCGCGGTGAACGCCCCGCTCACGCCGGGCACCGCCGATCCGGTCTCCGGCCCCGAAGAGGTGGCCGCGTTCGCGCGCGAGCACGGGCTGCCCGTGGCGATCAAAGCGGCGTTCGGGGGCGGCGGGCGCGGGCTCAAGGTCGCCTGGTCCATGGATGAGATCGAGGAGCTGTACGCGTCGGCGGTGCGGGAGGCCACGGCCGCGTTCGGGCGCGGCGAGTGCTTCGTCGAGCGCGACCTGGACCGGCCCCGGCACGTCGAGACCCAGTGCCTGGCCGACGCCCACGGCCACGTGGTGGTCATCTCGACCCGGGACTGCTCGCTGCAGCGCCGCCACCAGAAGCTCGTCGAGGAGGCCCCGGCGCCGTTCCTGACCGACGAGCAGGTCGCGCTGCTGCGCTCCTCGTCCAAGGCGATCCTGCGCGAGGCCGGCTACCAGGGCGCGGGCACGTGCGAGTTCCTGGTCGGCCAGGACGGCACGATCAGCTTCCTCGAGGTCAACACGCGACTTCAGGTCGAGCACCCGGTCAGCGAGGAAGTCACCGGCATCGACCTGGTGAGGGAGATGTTCCGGATCGCCGAGGGCGAGCCGCTCGGCTACGACGACCCGCCCGCCCGCGGGCACTCGATCGAGTTCCGGATCAACGCCGAGGACCCGGGCCGCCACTTCCTGCCCGCCCCGGGCACCATCACCGCGTGGAATCCCGCCTCAGGCCCTGGCGTGAGAGTG
>DATDIH010000003.1:0-35294 GCA_036521155.1 Streptosporangiaceae bacterium | reverse complement strand
GACCCGGGCGGCCGACAGCGGGCCGAACGACAGCCGGGCCACCGAGCCGTTGTAGGGCACCGGCACCGGGCGGCCCGCCGACACCACGTAGGGCGGCAGCGGCGTGTCCTCCTCGGCGGGCGAGATGACCGACACCTGGTGGCCCAGGTCGATCAGGGCTTCGGCCAGGTCCCGGATGTGGGACTGCACCCCGCCAGGCACGTCCCAGGTGTAAGGGCAGACGATGCCGACGCGCATAACCGGGCCCCGGTGTTCTCTGTGCCGGTTTTCTCGGGGGCGGGCAGCCGGGCCGGATCGAGGTCGCTGATGAACACCTTCTGCAGCATGTGCCAGTCCTGCGGGTGCTCGGCGATGCCCTTCTCGAACACGGACGCCAGTTCCTGGGTCATGGCGGCCGCCTTCTCCTTGCGGTTGCCCTCGGCCGGGACCGGGATGTCCGGGCTGACCTCGGCGCCCCAGCCACCCTCGGTGAACCAGAGCGTGACCGCGTGCAGCGAGGCCCCGGTCTGGATGGCGAGGGCGGCGGGCCCGGCTGCCATCCGGGCCTTCTCGCCGAAGAACTCGACCTCGACCCCGGACTCGGTCAGGTCCCGGTCGCAGAGCAGGCAGACCAGGCCGCCCTTGTTGCGCAGCCGCTGGGCCAGCGCCCCGAACACGTTGGGGCCGCCGGTCAGCGGCAGCACCTCCATGCCGATGCTTTCCCGGAACTCCACGAACATGTCGAACACCGACTCCGGCTTGAGCCGCTCGGCCACGGTGGCGAACGGGGCGCCGCGGCCGACGCAGAAGGCGCCGGCCACCTCCCAGTTGCCCATGTGCGGCAGCGCGAAGATCACACTCTTGCCCGCGGCCGCGCCGGCCAGGGCCTGGTCGGCGTGCTCGTTGACCACCATGTCGCGCTGGATCTGCTCCGGGGTGATGGTGGGCAGCCGGAACACTTCCATCCAGTACCGGCCGTAGGAGCGCATCCCGGCCCGGGACGCCCGGCGCAGGTCCTTGCCGCTGGCCCCCGGGCCGAGCACGCGGAGCAGGTTGTTCTCCAGCTTCTGCACGCCCGGCCCCTGGCGGCGCCAGGCGATGTTGGTGGCGGTGTCAAACCCCCAGCGGGCCCACGACTCCGGGACGCGGCAGATCACCTTCCAGGCCAGCCGGTATCCCGTGCTGACCAGCACGTCCTTGACTGATGACACGCGGTTCCCTAGTCGATCGTCTGCGCCGCGGTGGCGCTCCCCGTCTGATTCTCATCCTGATTTTCAGCAGGCGCTTCGCCGTCGGCGGGCGGCACCGGCACCGCCAGCCCCTTGTGTACCGCAACGATCCGCTGGAACAGCGTGATCAGGCTGGCCACGGCCAGTATCCAGAGGCCAGCGGGCAGGATGTAGGGCACCCCGAGCCCCCACAGACCCGTGACCACGAAGGTGAGCAGCATCCGCTCGGGCCGTTCCGCGATCCCCACGTTCGCCGTGGTGCCCAGGCCCTCGGCCCGTGCCTTGACGTAGGACACCAGCGCGCCGGCCACCAGGCAGAACAGCGACACCGCCGCCATCAGCCGGCTGTGACCGCCCAGCACGAACCACGCGGCCAGCCCGCTGAACACCGAGGCGTCGGCGACCCGGTCCAGGGTGGAGTCCAGGAACGCCCCGAACTTGCCGCTGGTGCCCTTGATCCGGGCCAGCACCCCGTCCAGCATGTCGGTGAACACGAAGAACGTGGCCACCAGGGTGCCCCAGAACAGGTGCCCGGTCGGGTATCCCCACAGCACGCTGGCGGACAGGCCGACGGTACCCGTCACCGTCACCATGTTCGGCGTGATCGGGGTACGGGCGAGCGCTTCACCGACCGGGGTCATCAGGCGGGTGAAGAAGGGGCGGGCACCGTTCAGCATGGCCGTTCGATCCTACTGGGGTGAAGGGTGGGCTCGGGTGCCGGAAACGCGCCCGGCCGCCCGGTATGCCTGCGCGCCGCTTTCCCGTAACCCGCCTGATTCACACTGGGGGTCTTGTGGTAACGCGGCCCGCGGGTTAAGCCTGACTCTACGGGTTGCAGCGCAGCCGCCCACGGACACCAGGAGGCGTGGCATGGCCGACACAGCAGGTACATCAGGGGCCGCCGGAGGCGTACTAGCAGGCCAGCCGGGCCGGATACGAAACGTCGCGCTGATCGGTCACGCCGGGGCCGGGAAGACGACTCTCGTAGAGGCCCTGCTGGCCGCCACGGGCACCATTCAGCGCCCGGGCCGGGTGGAAGAGGGCACCACGGTCTGCGACTTCGACGAGATCGAGGTCCGCCAGGGCCGTTCGGTCAACCTCACCCTCGCCCCCATCGTGCACGCGGACATCAAGGTCAACCTGCTGGACACCCCGGGTTACGCGGATTTCACCGGCGACCTGCGGGCCGGCCTGCGCGCGGCCGATTCGGCCCTGTTCGCGGTGCCCGCCACCGACGGCGTGGACGGCCTGACCCGGATGCTGTGGGAAGAGTGCGCCCGGGTCGGCATGCCCCGCGCGGTGGTGATCACCAAGATCGACCACCAGCGAGCCGACTTCGATGCCGCCCTGGCCGCCTGCCGCGAGGCGTTCGGCGAATCGGTGGCCCCGCTCTACCTGCCGGTCTCCGGCGGTGAGGGCGACGGGGCGCGCGGCCTGATCGGGCTGCTGTCCCAGAAGTTCTTTGACTACTCCGGCTCGTCGGGGCGCGCCGAGACCGAGGTCCCCGCCGAGTACGCCGACCAGCTGGAGACGCTGCGCGGCGAGCTGATCGAGGGCGTCATCCAGGAGAGCGAAGACGAGTCGCTCATGGACCGGTACCTGTCGGGTGAGGAGATCGACCCCAAGGTGCTGATCGAGGACCTGGAGAAGGCCGTGGCCCGGGGCAGCTTCTTCCCGGTGCTGGCCACCTCCTCCCCCCGCGGCATCGGCATGGCCGAGCTGCTCGAGGTGATGACTCAGGCCTTCCCCTCGCCCGAGGAACACCCGATGCCCGCGGTCACCACGCTCGACGGCGAGCCGGTGTCCGGCTTGAGCTGCGACCCGGCCGGCCCGCTGCTGGCCGAGGTGGTCAAGACGACCTCCGACCCCTACGTGGGCCGGGTCAGCCTGGTCCGGGTGTTCTCCGGCACGCTGAAGGTGGACGCGGCCGTGCACGTGTCCGGCCACGGCCGGCTCGAGCAGGGCCACGCCGACCACGACACCGATGAGCGGGTCGGCGCGCTGACCTGCCCGCTGGGCAAGCAGCAGCGATCGGTGACCGAGGCCGTGGCCGGGGACATCT
Organism: Streptosporangiaceae bacterium; assembly: GCA_036521155.1. Taxonomy (GTDB): domain Bacteria; phylum Actinomycetota; class Actinomycetes; order Streptosporangiales; family Streptosporangiaceae; genus Bog-532. The sequence goes on along the minus strand of DATDIH010000003.1, from coordinate 32,024 downwards.
GCGCCGTGGCCAAGCTGGCCACCGCCGAGACCGGGGACACGCTGTCCAGCAAGGATCAGCCGCTGCTGATGGAGCCCTGGACCATGCCCGAGCCGCTGCTCCCGGTCGCGGTCAACGCCAAGTCCAAGGCCGACGAGGACAAGATGGCCCAGGCCATGGCCCGGCTGGTCGCCGAGGACCCGACCCTCCGCCGGGAGAACAACGCCGAGACCCACCAGCAGGTGCTGTGGTGCATGGGCGAGGCCCACGCCGACGTGCTGCTGGACCGGCTGTCCAGCCGCTATGGCGTGGCCGTGGAAACGTCTGCGCTGCGGGTTCCGCTCCGCGAGACCGTCGGCGGCAAGGCCAGCGGCCTCGGCCGCAACGTCAAGCAGAGCGGCGGCCACGGCGAGTACGCCATCTGCCACATCGAGGTCGAGCCGATGCCCGGCAACGACGGCTTCGAGTTCGTGGACAAGGTGGTCGGCGGCGTGGTCCCGCGCCAGTTCATCCCGTCGGTGGAAAAGGGTGTCCGGGCCCAGATGGAACAGGGCGTGGTGGCCGGCTACCCGATGACCGGCGTCCGGGTCACCCTGTACGACGGCAAGGCCCACTCGGTGGACTCCTCCGACATGGCGTTCCAGAAGGCGGGCCGGGCCGCGCTGAGGGACGCGGTGGACAAGGCCCAGTCCATGCTGCTGGAGCCGGTGGACGAGGTGGCCATCCTGGTTCCGGACGACTACGTGGGCGCGGTCATGTCCGACCTGTCCTCGCGGCGCGGCCGGGTGCTGGGCACCGAGCCGGTCCCGGTCGGCCGCACCCTGGTCAAGGCGGAGATCCCCGAGCTGGAGATCACCCGCTACACCATCGATCTGCGCTCGGTTTCGCACGGCACCGGCTCGTTCACCCGGTCCTACCTGCGGCACGAGCCACTCCCCGCCCACCTGGCTTCCAAGATCGCCGAAGACGCCAAGGCGGGATAAGGGCTGTTGGTGTCCGGGCCGCGCTCCCCCAGGGGCGCGGCCCGGCGTCGTCCTGGCCCCTCCGGGAAACGGGCTGGTGCCCGGCGGCACTCGATGTTATCGTTTTTCGATATTATCGAAGAACGATAAGTAGGAGGCCGCCATGAAGCCGCGGACCGACGCCATTGACACGCCGGAGACGCAGCGCAGGCTGACCGAGCCGCTGGGCGGCATGGTCTGGAGGATCCTGTTCCTGGTGATGGTCGTGCTGGTCGTCGGGTTGATCGCGTCGGCGCTCGGCCGGAGCACAAGCATCTGGGGATACGGGCACGGCAGCCTCTGCGCACCTGTGACACAGACCGGGCTGAACGTCGCATACCACAACAACGTCATCGCCGGTACGCGCCCGGGTGCGTATTCGGGGACCGCCGACAGCCTGGAGATGTGTGCGTCCCACCCGACGCTGGGGCAACGCACCCTGGTCACCCTGACCCAGGCCCCGGCCAACATCTTGTACCTGGCCGTGCTGGTGCAGCTGTGGCTGCTGGTGCTGGCGGCACGGCGGAACGGGCCGTTCGCGCTCGGCGTCAGCCACCGGCTGCGGGTGCTGGCCTGGTTCATCCTGGGCGGGGCGGTGGTGACCGCAGTGGGCCAGAGCGTGGCCCGGACCTTCTTCACCAGGACCCTGGTCAACGCCTCGGTGCCACCGTGGAGCGATGCCATCAACAGCGTGCTGCCCAACCTGTTCCCGCTGCTGCTGCTCGTGTGCGGCCTGCTCACGCTGGCCCGCATCATCCGGGCCGGGGCCCGGATGTACGACGACCTGGCCGGGACGGTCTGACCTTGGCCGACGCCGATGCCGAGCATGCCATCGAGGTCCACCTGGACAAGCTGCTGGCCGACCGGGGCATGACCTTGACCCAGCTGTCCGAGCAGGTCGGGGTGACCATCGTCAACCTGTCCGTGCTCAAGAACGGCCGGGCCAGGGCCATCCGGTTCAGCACCCTGACCCGCCTGTGCGAGGCCCTCGACTGCCAGCCCGGCGACCTGATGACCTGGCGCCCCGGCCCCTGACGGGTCAGTCGGTGGGCCAGGCTTCGGCGAGGAGTTTGCGGGTGTCGCGGAGGAGCTCGGGGAGGACGCGGGTATGGCCGACGACGGGCATGAAGTTGGTGTCGCCGCCCCAGCGGGGGACGACGTGCTGGTGCAGGTGGGCGGCGATGCCGGCCCCGGCCACCTGGCCCAGGTTCAGGCCGACGTTGAAGCCCTGGGCGTTGGACGCCGTGCGCAGGGCCCGGATCGACCGCTTGGTGTGGTCGGCCAGCTCGGCGGTCTCGTCCAGGGTCAGCTCGGTGTAGTCGGCGACGTGGCGGTAGGGCACGACCATGACGTGGCCGCCGTTGTAGGGGTACAGGTTCAGCACCGTGTACACCAGGGCGCCGCGGGCCACGATCAGGCCCTCTTCGTCGCTGAGGGTGGGGATCCGGTCGAACGGGCAGCCGTCGGACGGCTTGTTCTCACCCTTGATGTACGCCATCCGGTGCGGCATCCACAGCCGGGCGAACGAATCAGGGATGCCCGCGCCGTCCTGGGGCTGCGTGGGCTCGGTCATACCTGGACGCGGTCGCGAACCGCGGCGGCGATCTCGGCCACGGCCGCGTCGACCGGGACGCCGTTGTTCTGGCTGCCGTCGCGGTAGCGGAACGACACCGCATCCTTGGTCACGTCGTCGTCGCCGGCGATCAGCATGTACGGCACCTTCTGCCGCTGGGCGGTGCGGATCTTCTTCTGCATCCGGTCGTCGCTGGTGTCGACCTCGACCCGGATGCCCTGCTCGCGCAGGAGCGCGGCCACGTTCTCCAGGTACGGGATGTGGGCGTCGGCGATGGGGATGCCGACCACCTGGACCGGGGCCAGCCAGGGCGGGAACGCGCCCGCGTAGTGCTCGAGCAGGATGCCGAAGAACCGCTCGATCGAGCCGAACAGGGCGCGGTGGATCATGTACGGGCGCTGCCGGGTGCCGTCGGCGGCCTGGTACTCGATGCCGAACCGGCCCGGCTCCTGGAAGTCGACCTGCAGGGTGGACAGCTGCCAGCGGCGGCCGATGGCGTCCTTGACGTGCACGTCGATCTTGGGCGCGTAGAAGGCGCCCTCGCCCTCGGCCACGGTGTAGGGCAGGCCGGACTTGTCCAGCGCCGACTTCAGGGCCGCCTCGGCCTCGGTCCACTCCTCCGGGGTGCCCACGTACTTCTCGGGCCGGGTGGACAGCTCGGCCTCGAAGTCGGTCAGCCCGAAGTCCCGCAGCAGCCCGACCACGAAGTCCAGCAGCGAGGCCAGCTCGGGAGCCAGCTGCTCGGGGGTGCAGAAGATGTGCGAGTCGTCCTGGGTGAAGCCGCGGGCCCGGGTCAGGCCGTGCACCACGCCGGACTTCTCGTACCGGTACACGGTGCCGAACTCGAACAGTCGCAGCGGCAGCTCCCGGTAGGAGCGGCCGCGGGAAGAGTAGATGAGCACGTGCATCGGGCAGTTCATGGGCTTGGCGTAGTAGTCGACGCCGTCGATGTCCATCGGGGAGAACATGGACTCCTTGTAGAAGCCCAGGTGCCCGGAGCGCTCGAACAGCTCGCCCTTGGTGATGTGGGGGGTGTTGACGAACTGGTACCCGGCCTCTTCGTGGCGGCGCCGCGAGTAGTCCTCCATCACCCGGCGGATGATGCCGCCCTTGGGGTGGAACACCGGCAGGCCGCTGCCGATCTCGGTCGGGAACGAGAACAGGTCCAGCTCGGCGCCGAGCTTGCGGTGGTCGCGCCGCTCGGCCTCGGCCAGCATGGCCAGGTACTCGTCCTGCAGCGGCCGGGACTCCCAGGCGGTGCCGTAGATCCGCTGCAGCTGCGGGTTCTTCTCGCTGCCCCGCCAGTAGGCGCCGCCGCTGCGCATCAGCTTGAAGGCCGGGATGTAGCGGGTGGTGGGCAGGTGCGGGCCGCGGCAGAGGTCCTTCCAGATGACCTCGCCGGTGCCCGGGTTGAGGTTGTCGTAGATGGTCAGCTCGCTGCCGCCGACCTCGACCGACTCGTCGTCGTCGGCGGACACGGCCCCGCCCTTGAGCCCGATCAGCTCCAGCTTGTAGGGCTCGCCGGCCAGCTCGGTGCGGGCCTCGTCGTCGCTGACCACCCGGCGGGAGAACCGCTGGCCCTGCTTGACGATCTGGCGCATGCGGCCCTCGATGGCCTTGAGGGTGTCCGGCTCGAACGGCTGGTCGACGTCGAAGTCGTAGTAGAAGCCGTTCTCCACCGGCGGGCCGATGCCCAGCTTGGCGTCGGGGTTCAGGTCCTGCACGGCCTGGGCCATGACGTGGGCGGTGGAGTGGCGCAGGATGGCCCGGCCGTCCGGCTCGCCGATCTCGACCGGCTCGATGACATCGCCGTCGGCGGCCGGGCAGGCCAGGTCGCGCAGTTCGCCGTTGATCCGGGCCGCGATGACCGCGTGCTCCCCGGGCTTCTGCTCCCCCAGACCGGCTTCGGCCAGGGCGGCGCCGGCCGTCGTGCCCGCCTCGACCACATGCTCGCGTCCGGCGAGAGTGATACGAGGCTGCTGGGTCGGCACGGCGGTACTCCTTGGCGCGGCAACGGATAGACGGGGAGCTTCCCCTGTTCCCCGATGCTATCGGTGCCGCGCCACCCTCCGCGTCAGCTCCGGATACCCGCCAGGTCGAGCAGATCGGTGAGTATGTCGCTGTAATGGTGGTGTTCCAGGCTGATGTGGCCCTCGCCGGGCAGCAGGTGGACCCGGGCGCCGGGCAGGTGGGCGGCCAGCCACTGGCCGTGCGAGAACGGCACCATGCGGTCCTGGTCGCCCTGCCAGACCGCGACCGGGGCGGGCTGGTCGTCCAGGTCGGGCACGCCGGTGACCGGGGCGCTGTCCGGGCCGAGGTCGAAGCCCCAGTCGCTGGCGAAGGCCATGTCGTCCTCGTACCAGCCGGCGATGCCGCGGGCCACGGCGGCCCGCAGCGCGGCCGCCCGGTAGTCGGCGAACTCCCCGGTCAGCACGGCCTTGTCGGCGTCGTCGATGAGGCCGCCGAGGCCGGCGATGATGTCACCGCCGGTGACCGCGCCCAGGGCCCCGGCTTCCTTTTCCAGGAAGGCGGTGAGGTCGGCCGGGCTGCTCTCGGCGGCGGCGAACTCCTCGATGTTCTCCGGCCCCATCCCGGCCAGCCAGTCCAGTCCCTCGGCGTCCCGCGGCGCGACCCCGGCAATCGACGCGGCGGCCAGGCACCGGCCGGGCAGCAGGTAGGCGCAGGCCAGCGCGTGCGGGCCGCCACCGGAGGTGCCGTGGGTGACGAAGGTTTCCGCACCCAGGGCGTCCAGGATCTCGGCCACGTCGCGGGCCACGTTGGCCACCCGGCGGCCCGGTCGCGGGCTGGACCGGCTGTAGCCGGGCCGGGCGAAGTGGATGACCCGCAGGCCGTGGCCGATCGCGATCTCGCTGGTGGGCTCGTACGGCACCAGGCCACCGCCGGGTGTGCCGTGGTGCACCACCAGCGGCAGGCCCCCCGGGGGACCGAGAGCCAGGACTTCGACGGTGCGGCCGTCGGTCAGCGCGATCGTCAGGCGCTCGGTCTGCATGAGGTGATCCTCCTACCGGACCGGGTTCGAGTAAACCCGGTCCGGGCTGAGCAGGACGGCAACCCGGCGTTCGGAGGCCATGACCCGGTCGTAGTTGTCCCAGTCGTCGTGGGTGCCGCCGGCCGCGGCGAAGATCTCGCGCAGGAGCCGCCGCAGCCGGTCCGCGTCGATGCCGGGCAGCCGATCGTCGGGCCCGGCCAGTTCCACCCGGCCTTCGGCGGTGGCCCAGTCCCAGCCGGTCCGGATGGTCACCGTGGCCTGGGGGCGCGCCCGCAGGTAGTCCAGCTTGCGGGTGCCGCCGCGGACCACGAAGCCGACCACGGGGGCGCCGGTCAGCGGGTGGTCGAGCACCCCCGCGTTGACCACCGTGGACTGGATGGTCTGGTCCGGGCGCGACAGCGACACGGACACCAGGCCGTGCTCGGGCGGGACCAGGCGGCGGAAGTGGGAGAGGTCGGTCACGGGCCCAGTATCTCGCGGACCTGCCGCGCGATCTCAAGATCCTCGCGGGCGGCGATGACGAAGGTGCGGACCGGAGCGCCCGGGTCGGTGATCTCGGTGTCGCCGTCCGCGCTGGCGTTGCTCGCCCCGTCCACGCTGACGCCGAGGAAACCGAGCCCGGCCGCGGCCCAGCGCCGGATGCCGGGCGCGTGCTCGCCGACCCCGCCGGTGAACACCAGGGTGTCCAGCCCGTTCAGCGCGGCCGCCATCGATCCGGCCAGCCCGCACAGCCGGTGCAGGTAGACCTGCAGCGCCAGCCGGGCCCGGTCGTCGCCGTCGTCGGCCCGGGTCAGCACCTGCCGCATGTCGCCGGTGCCGGCCAGGCCCTTCAGCCCGGAGTCTTCCTCCAGGGCGGTGCCCAGGTCGTCCGGGCTGAGCTTCTCGTGCTGGATCAGCCAGAGCACCAGCCCCGGATCGACCGTGCCGGACCGGGTCCCCATCACCAGACCTTCCAGCGGGGTGAAACCCATCGTGGTGTCGGCCGACCGGCCATCCCGGACCGCGGCCAGTGAGGCTCCGGAGCCCAGATGGCACACGATCAGCCGGGGTGGGGTGCGGCCGGCCAGCTCGCTGACCCGGCGGGTGGCGTAGGCGTGGGACAGCCCGTGGAAGCCGTAGCGCCGGACCTGCCAGCGCTGCCGCCATCGTTCCGGCAGCGCGTAGGTCGAGGCGGGCGCGGGCATGGTGGCGTGGAACGCGGTGTCGAAGCAGGCCACCGCGGGCAGCGTGGGCAGGGCCCGGCTGACCACGTCGATGCCCGCGAGCGACTTGGGCTGGTGCAGCGGGGCCAGGTCGGTCAGCGCGTCCAGCTTGGCCCGGACCGTGTCGTCGAGCCGGACCGGCCCGGTGAACTCGCTGCCGCCGTGCACGACCCGGTGGCCGACCGCGTCGGCGCTGGCCGCGTCCAGCTTGTCCAGCTCGCGCGCCACCTCGCCGGCGTCGAACCGGCCGCCGTGGGCGGTCAGCTCCTTCGACCCGGCCAGCTGGTCCTCCTTGTCCAGCAGGCTGAGCTTGATCGAACTGGACCCGGCGTTGACGACCAGGACCCGCATCAGTAGGGCCAGGCCCAGTTGCGGATCTCGGGGGCGTCTTCGCCGTATTGGCGGGTGTAGGCGACGGCTTGCAGGCGCTGGTCGGTCATGGCCTGGCGGACGTGCCCGGCCCGGGTGGCCAGGCCGGGGACCCGGTCGATGACGTCGATGACCAGGTGGAACCGGTCCAGGTCGTTCAGCCGCACCATGTCGAACGGGGTCGTGGTCGTGCCCCGCTCCCTGTAGCCACGCACATGCAGGTTGTCGTGGCCGTGGCGGCGGTAGGCCAGCCGGTGGATCAGCCACGGGTACCCGTGGAACGCGAAGATCACCGGCTTGTCCACCGTGAACAAGGCGTCGTACTCGGCGTCGGGCATGCCGTGCGGATGCTCGGTGTCGGGCAGCAGCCGCATCAGGTCGACCACGTTGACGACGCGGACCTTGAGCTCGGGCAGGTGCTGGCGGATCAGGTCGACGGCGGCCAGGGTTTCCAGGGTGGGGATGTCGCCGCAGCAGGCCAGCACCACGTCCGGCTCACCGGTGTCGTCGTTGGAGGCGAAGTCCCAGATCCCGGCCCCGCGGGTGCAGTGGATGATCGCCTCGTCCATGCCCAGCCAGGATGGCTGGGGCTGCTTGCCGGCCACGATCACGTTCACATAATTCTGGGACCGCAGGCAGTGGTCGGCGGTGGACAGCAGCGTGTTGGTGTCCGGCGGCAGGTACACCCGCACGATCTCGGGCCGCTTGTTCAGCACGACGTCGAGGAACCCGGGGTCCTGGTGGGAGAACCCGTTGTGGTCCTGCCGCCACACCAGGGAGGACAGCAGATAGTTCAGCGAGGCGACCGGGCGCCGCCACTCGATCCGGTTGCAGGCTTCCAGCCACTTGGCGTGCTGGTTGAACATCGAGTCCACGATGTGGATGAAGGCCTCGTAGCAGTTGAACAACCCGTGCCGGCCGGTCAGCAGGTAGCCCTCCAGCCAGCCCTCGCACTGGTGCTCGGACAGCACCTCCATCACCCGGCCGGTCCGGGCCAGGTGGTTGTCCCCGGGCACGATCACACCTTCGAACACCTTGTCCGTGGCCTCATAGACGTCGGTGAGCCGGTTCGACTCGGTCTCGTCCGGGCCGAACAGCCGGAAGGTGACCGGGTTGCGCCGGATCAGGTCCCGCAGCCAGTCCCCGAGCACCCGGGTGCCCTCGGCGCCGTTGGTGTCGCGGGCGACCGGCACCGCGTAGTCGCGGAAGTCGGGCAGGTCCAGGTCGCGGCGGAGCAGGCCGCCGTTGGTGTGCGGGTTGGCGCCCATCCGGCGGTCGCCGGTGGGGGCCAGCGCGGCCAGCTCCGGGATCAGCGCGCCGTCCGGCCCGAACAGCTCCTCCGGCCGGTAGCTGCGCATCCACTCCTCGAGCTGGCGCAGGTGCTCGGGGCTGGTCCGCACCTCCGGCAGCGGCACCTGGTGCGCCCGCCAGGTGCCTTCCACCGGCTCGCCGTCCACGACCTTGGGCCCGGTCCAGCCCTTGGGCGTCTTCAGCACGATCATCGGCCAGCGGGGCCGGTCCTCGAGGCCCTGCTCACGGGCGCGGTGCTGGATGGCCGCGATCTCGTCGGCCACCGCGTCCAAGGTGGCGGCCAGCTGCTGGTGCACCAGGCCGGGGTCGTCGCCGGTGACCCGGTACACCCGGTAGCCGTAGCCTTCGAGCAGCGCGTCGAGCTCCTCATCGGTGATGCGGGCGAGCACGGTCGGGTTGGCGATCTTGTAGCCGTTCAGGTGCAGGATGGGCAGGACCGCCCCGTCCTGGGCCGCGTTGAGGAACTTGTTGGAATGCCACCCGGTGGCCAGCGGGCCGGTCTCGGCCTCACCGTCGCCGACCACGCAGACCGCGATCAGGTCCGGGTTGTCGAACACCGCCCCGTAGGCGTGAGCCAGCGAATAGCCCAGCTCACCGCCCTCGTGGATCGACCCCGGGGTATCGGCCGACGCGTGGGAGGGGATCCCTCCCGGAAAAGAGAACTGGCGGAACAGCCGGCCGAGGCCGGTCTCGTCCTGGGTGATGTTCGGGTACAGCTCGCTGTAAGTGCCCTCGAGGTAGGTATTGGCCACCATCCCGGGGCCGCCGTGACCGGGACCGGTCACGTAGATCATGTTGAGGTCGCGGGCCCGGATCAGCCGGTTGACGTGGGCGTAGACGAGGTTCAAGCCGGGCGTGGTACCCCAGTGGCCCAGCAGCCGGGGCTTGGTCTGCCCGGCGGTCAGCGGTTCGCGCAGCAACGGGTTCTCGCCCAGGAGGTAGATCTGGCCCACCGACAGATAGTTCGCCGCCCGCCAGTAGGCGTCCAGGTCCTTCAGCTCGGCCTCGGTCAGCGGGGACTGCTCGGTCACGGTCACGGCTTCTCCTCAGGTCCGTCCAGCCGTCCCGGCGAGCTTATTACCGGTAGTTGCTCCACAACGGCCCGGTGGCCCGCCATTCGGCGTCCCAGGCGGCCATCCTCCGTCGCTGCAGCATCCGGCGGATGACCAGCGCGGTAACGGCGAGCAACAAGGAGAAGCCCAGCACCGCCATCAGGCCCGCGAACGCGGCCTGGTGAGCCAGCTGGGAACGCCCCAGCGGCGGCCCGGTCAGCTGGCCGTCGGCGCCGGTCCAGACGGTGACGTGAGCCCCGGTGCGGAGCCCGGTCTCGGCCGTGACCTTGCCGGTGTGCGCCGTCCCGTTCTCGCCGGTCCAGCGAACCGGGATCTGGGCCAGATAGATGGCCCCGTACGGGTCGTTCTTGGGCGCGGGCACCCCTTGCAGGACCACGGCGCTGACCTTGTGCCAGGCGGCCTGCTCGGTCCGGGCCGTGGCCGCGGCGTCCTGCCAGGCCCAGCGACCCACCCCGACCGCGAGGAGCGGCGTGGCCACCAGGAACACGACGATCAGGCCCAGGGTCAGCATTGATTCGAGCCGGTCCACCGGCCGGCGCAGCGGGTTGTGATCGGGCCGCAGCCCGTTCAGCACCCGTCGCCACCACGTCACCCGCGGCTCCCGCCTGCTGCGGGGAGCCGACGCTCTTGCCCACCTGCGCATCGCCAGCCAGCCTTCGCCGTCGTCACCAGTCCCCTGTTCCTCCTTTACCCACAGTTGCGAAAGATAACTGGCCGAGGGCATACGCGGAGCGTTAACGTTTGGCGGTGGACAGGGGAACGGGGACACCCGGAGTGTCACCACCTCGGCAGCTGGGCGACCTGCTGGCCGAGCTCCAGTCGCGCCTGCCCGCGGTGCAAGCCACCCAGGACCGGCTGCACGGCCTGCTGGAGGCGGTGCTCACGGTCGGGTCCGGGCTGGACCTGGAGACCACGCTGACCCGGATCGTGGACGCGGCCGTCGGCCTGGTCGACGCCTGCTACGGGGCGCTGGCCCTGGCCGGTGACGAGGAGCGGCTGCTGGAGTCCGGGACGCGCCCGGACCCGGCCGGGACCGTGGACGGCAGCCCGCCCACCGGCAGCTTCCTGGGCGTGCCGGTCCAGGTGGGCGAGCAGGTGTTCGGCAACCTGTTCCTGACCGAGAAGCGCGACGGCGGCCAGTTCACCTCCGACGACCGGGCGGTGCTGAACGCGCTGGCCGCGGCGGCGGGCGTGGCCATCCAGAACGCCCGGCTGTACGACGAGGCCCAGCGCCAGCACCGCTGGCTGCTGGCCAGCGGCGAGGTCACGACCAGCCTGCTGTCCGGGACCGAGCCGCGGCACGTGCTGGCCGCGGTGACCGCCCAGGTATACGAGCTGACCGGCGCCGACCTGGTGTTCGTGGGTATCCCCGAGGACGACGGGCACCGCATCAACATCGTCTCGGCGCAGGGCGACGGAGCGGCGGAGATCAACGGCCTGGTGCTGCCGTCCGACCGGTCGCTGTCCGGCCAGGTGCTGGCCACCGGGCAGCCGCTGACGGTACCGGACTACACCGCCGACCCGCGGTCCGCGAAGGCCACCCGCGGCCGGATGGCCCACATCGGGCCGATGACGGTGTTCCCGCTGGGCGCGCCGGACGACGTCCGCGGCGTACTCAGCGTGGGCCGCCGCCGCGGCGGGCCGCCGCTGACCCCGGCCGCGGTCGACGTGATCGCCTCGTTCGCGGCCCAGGCCGGGGTGGCGCTGGAGCTGGCTGCCCGGCGGCGGGACGCCGAGCGGCTGTCCCTGTACGAGGACCGCGACCGGATCGCCCGGGACCTGCACGACCTGGTCATCCAGCGGCTGTACGCGACCGGCATGTCGCTGGAGGGCTCGGTGCCGATGATCACCGCACCCGAGGTGGCCAGCCGGGTCCGCAGCGCGGTCGACGCCATGGACGAGACGATCAAGGACATCCGGGCCACGATCTTCGCGCTGCAGTCGCGGGCCGAGAACCCGACGGTCAGCCTGCGGTCGGAGATCGTGGCCATCGTGGACGAGATGACGGTCATGCTCGGCTTCGCCCCGTCGCTGCGGCTCGGCCAGGGCCTGGACGGCCCGATCGGCGTGGACGCCGCCGAGTACCTGCTGACCGCGCTGCGCGAGGCGCTGTCCAACACGGCCCGGCACGCCCGGGCCACCCGGGTCGAGGTCAGCGTGGCGGTGGACCCGGCCGACCAGCTGGTCCTGCGGGTCACCGACGACGGCGTCGGGATCCCGGACGGCGTGCACCGCAGCGGCCTGCGCAACCTGGCCCAGCGGGCGGGCAGCCTGAACGGCGTGCTGGAACTGGGGCCGGCCGGCGGCCCGGGCGGCCACGGCACCGCGCTGCTGTGGCGGGTCCCCCGCGGCCTGGCCTGAGGCCTGGCCGAGCCTGGTGGCCGACCGGCGCCGCGGCGCTTCTTGCTGTTATCAGCCAGAGCGGGAGGCTTAGCCCGAGGGTGGCGTGGCCGCGGGCGGGAAGCCGGTCCAGCGCAGCTCGGGCGGCAGGTGCGCGGCGTCGTTGAAGCTGATCAGGCGGGGAGGCTTGGGCGGGGCGGGAGGCCCGGCCGGGAAGCTGGAGTGGGAGGTCTACTCGGGGGCGCGGTCGCGGGTTTCGCCGAAGACGCGGGCGGCGTAGGCGGCGGCCTGGGTGCGGCGCTCCATGCCCAGCTTGGCGAACAGCGCGGACACGTAGTTCTTCACGGTCTTCTCGGCCAGGAACAGCTGCTCACCGATCTGGCGGTTGGTCAGGCCGTTGCCGATGAGCTCCAGGATGCGGCGTTCCTGCCCGGTCAGGCCCTCCAGCGGGTCCTGCTTGCGGGAGCTGTCCCGCAGCCGGGCCATCAGCTTGCTGGCCGCGCCCGCGTCCAGCATGGACTGGCCGGAGGCCACCGTCCGCACCGCGCCGACCAGATCGGTGCCCCTGATCTGCTTCAGCACGTAGCCCGCGGCGCCGGCCATGACCGCGTTGAACAGGGCTTCGTCGTCGCCGAAGGAAGTCAGCATCAAGCACGCGACCTGCGGCATCTTGGACCTGATCTCGCGGCAGACGGTGACCCCGTCGCCGTCCGGCAGCCGCACGTCGAGCACGGCCACGTCGGGCCGCAGAGCCGGGATCCGGGCCAGCGCGGCGGCCGCGGTGCCGGCCTCCCCCACCACCCGGATGTCGGGTTGCGCCTCCAGCAGCTCACGCACCCCGAGCCGGACGATTTCGTGGTCGTCCAGCAGGAAGACTCCGATCGGCTTGTCCTTGGCCGGGCCCATGCTCATTGAAGAACCTTAGCCCGCGAGAGCGTTACACCGATAGCGGTCCGCGATTAGCCGGAAACCAGGGGTCACCGCGGACGGCGACGCTGGTTGCGGTCGGAGGAGCCGTCACCGCCGGTCAGGCCGGCCCGGCGCAGGGCGTCGGCCATGGCGCTGTTGGCGGGTGGGGCTGCATCGCCGCGCTGGCCGTCGCGAGGCTGGCCAGCGCGGCCGTCGCGGGGCTGGCGGCCGCGAGCCTGGTCACCACGGCCGTCACGGGGCTGGCGGCCGCGGCCGTCCCCGGACTGAGTGCCGCGACCGTCCCGTGGCCGGGCGCCCCGGGACCCGCCACGGTCCGGGGAACCCGGTGAACCAGCCTTCGATCCATGATTATCTGAATTTCGGTGGGCGGGACGACCGCTCTCGGTCTCCTCGTCGAGGCGCAGGGTCAGGGAGATCCGCTGACGCGGGATGTCGACGCTGAGCACCTTGACCCGGACCACGTCGCCCGGCTTGGCCACCTCGCGCGGATCGGACACGAAGTTGCGCGACATGGCCGAGACGTGGACCAGGCCGTCCTGGTGCACGCCGATGTCGACGAACGCGCCGAACGCGGCCACGTTGGTGACCGTGCCCTCCAGGACCAGGCCCGGGGTCAGGTCGGCCAGCGTCTCCACGCCTTCGGCGAAGGCCGCGGTCCGGAAGGCCGGCCGCGGGTCGCGGCCCGGCTTCTCCAGCTCACGCAGGATGTCGGTCACGGTGGGCACGCCGAACTGGTCATCGGCGAAGGTGCCCGGCTTCAGCGTGTGCAGCAGCGCGGTGTTGCCGATCAGCCCAGGCAACGGCGTGTCGGCCGCGGTCAGGATGCGGCGCACCACCGGGTAGGCCTCGGGGTGCACGCTGGAGGCGTCGAGCGGGTCGTCGCCACCGGTGATACGCAGGAACCCGGCCGACTGCTCGAACGCCTTGGGGCCGAGCCGGGGCACGGCGGTGAGCTGCTGGCGGCTGCGGAACGGCCCGGTGCTGTCCCGGTGGGCCACGATGCCGTCGGCCAGCCCGGAACTGATCCCGGACACCCGGGCCAGCAGCGGCGCGGACGCGGTGTTCACGTCCACCCCGACCGCGTTCACGCAGTCTTCCACCACCGCGTCCAGCGAGCGGGACAGCTTGCCCTCGGAGATGTCGTGCTGGTACTGGCCGACCCCGATCGACTTGGGGTCGATCTTGACCAGCTCGGCCAGCGGGTCCTGGAGACGCCGGGCGATCGAGACCGCGCCGCGCAGCGACACGTCCATGCCGGGCAGTTCGCGGGAGGCGAAGGCCGACGCCGAATAGACCGAGGCCCCGGCCTCGGACACCACGACCTTGGTCAGGTTCAGCTCGGGATGGGTCTTGATCAGGTCGGCGGCCAGCCGGTCGGTCTCCCGGGAGGCGGTCCCGTTGCCGATGGCGATCAGCTCCACGCCGTGGGCGGCGGCCAGCCGGGCCAGGACCGCGATGGACTCGTCCCAGCGCCGCCGCGGCTCGTGCGGGTAGATGGTCTCGGTGGCCACCGACTTGCCGGTGCCGTCGACCACGGCCACCTTGACCCCGGTGCGGAAGCCCGGGTCCAGGCCCATGGTCGGGCGGGCCCCGGCCGGGGCGGCCAGCAGCAGGTCGCGCAGGTTGGCCGCGAACACCCGGACCGCCTCGTCCTCGGCGTGCTGCCAGAGCCGCATGCGCAGGTCCACGCCCAGGTGGACCAGGATCCGGGTGCGCCAGGCCCAGCGCACGGTCTCGGCCAGCCAGGGGTCGGCCGGGCGTCCCTGGCCGGTGATCCCGAACCGCTGGGTGATGGCCTCCTCGTACCGGCTGGGGCCGGCGACAGTAGCCTCATCGGCCCCGGAGTCCATGGTCAGGTCGAGGAACTCCTCCTTCTCGCCGCGGAACACGGCCAGGATGCGGTGCGACGGCAGCCGGGTGTACGGCTCGGCGAAGTCGAAGTAGTCGGAGAACTTGGCCCCGGCTTCCTCCTGGCCCGCACGGACCCGGGCCACCAGCGTGCCGGCTGACCACATTCGTTCCCGCAGCTCACCGATGAGGTCGGCGTCCTCGGCGAACCGCTCGACCAGGATGGCGCGGGCCCCGTCCAGGGCGGCGGCCGGGTCGGCCACGCCCCGCTCGGCGTCGACGTAGGCCGTGGCGGCCTGCGGCGGGTCCTGGCTGGGGTCACCCAGCAGCAGGTCGGCCAGGGGCTCCAGGCCGGCCTCGCGGGCGATCTGGGCCTTGGTGCGCCGCTTGGGCTTGTAGGGCAGGTAGATGTCTTCCAGCCGGGCCTTGGAGTCCGCGGCCATGATCCGCTCCTCCAGGGCCGCGTCCAGCTTGCCCTGGGCGCTGATCGACTCCAGGATCGCGGCCCGCCGCTCGTCCAGCTCACGGAGGTAGCGGAGCCGTTCCTCCAGCGTGCGCAGCTGCTCGTCGTCCAGCGTGCCGGTGACTTCCTTGCGGTAGCGGGCGATGAACGGGACCGTGGCCCCGCCGTCGAGCAGGTCCACGGCCGCGGCGACCTGGTTCTCGCGGACGTTGAGCTCGGCGGCGATCCGCTGGGTGACTGTGGTCACGTGAGTTCGCTTTCTGGCTGGAGAATGGCGCGGATCAGGAGCCTAATTGGTCCGCGACCGGCGCGCGGCCCCTCCCACCGGCCTGGTGGGGAGTTTTCGAAAATGTCAACGTTGTCCGGCTCACATGTTGCATTCACGGATTTTTCATGCCGCTGTGGGCGGTTACGCGCAGGTCAGGCCTTCTTCAGCTGATGGATCGCGTGTTAAATTGTTGATCTTCCCATACCGGCTCAAATAGCCCGATAGTCCAACGCCGGAACGTGTCGGAGGCAACGGTATGTCCCCAGCAGCAGATTCTCATTCCTTCCGGGCCCGACATCGTGTCCTGTCCCGGTCCCTCGCGGTGCTGGCCGCCGCGGGGGCAGCCGCACTCATCGCGGTCCCGGCCGGGGCGGCCGCCCGCAGTCCGGCCGCCGCCGCGCACAGCGGCACCCGGACGGCCGCGGCAGCCTCGGCATCCTGCCCGTGGGTGACCTCGCACGCGCCGATCTCGCAGCGGGTGGCCCAGGTCATGGCCCAGATGACGATCCCCAACGAGATCACCATGGTCGAAGGCCAGGGCACGACCAACCCGTACGTGTTCTACATGGCCGGGATCCCGAGCCTGTGCATCCCCAGCCTGGGTGAGGAGGACGGGCCCAACGGCGTGGCCGACGGCCTGACCGGCGTGACCGAGCTGCCGGCCGGAGTGGCCCTGGCCGCGACCTTCGACCCGGCCCTGGCCGGCCAGTACGGGAAGGTCGTGGGCAGCGAAGAGGTCGGCAAGGGAGCCGCGGTCAACCTGGGGCCGACGATCAACATCGACCGGGACCCGCGCTGGGGCCGGTCGTTCGAGACCTACACCGAGGACCCCTACCTGAACGGGTCGCTGGCAGTCAGCGAGATCGACGGCCTGCAGAGCACCGGCGAGATGGACCAGGTCAAGCACTACGCCGTCTACAACCAGGAGACCTACCGCAACAGCGCGCAGGACGACGTGATCATCGACAGCCGCACGCTGCAGGAGATCTACCTGCCGGCCTTCCAGGCCGCGGTGCAGCAGGCCAAGGCGGCCTCGGTGATGTGCTCCTACGCGGTGATCAACGGCGACTTCGCCTGCAACAACAAGTTCCTCGAGACCACCATGCTGCGCGACGCCTGGAACTTCCCCGGCTTCGTGACCTCGGACTACGGCGCGCTGCACAACGTCGACGGCGCGACCGACGGCACCGACCAGGAGCAGCCGTTCAGCGACTTCTTCGGCGCCACCCTCCAGACCGCGGTGGAGAACGGCACGATCCCGCGGTCCACGCTGAACACGATGGTGCAGCGGATCCTGACCGAGATGTTCCGCTTCAACCTGATCGCCAAGCCGCTGACCGGCACCACCTCGACCCCCGTGACCACCCCGGCCCACCAGGCGGTCGGCACCGACGTGGCCGAGACCGGCACCACGCTGCTGAAGAACTCCGGCTCGGTGCTGCCGCTACCGGCGCAGCACGGCGGCGGTGTGGCGGTGATCGGCCCGGCCGCGTCGGCCCAGGTGACCTACGGCGGTGGCGGCAGCGCGGCCGTGCTCCCGTCGGCCACGGTCAGCCCGCTGGCGGGCCTGCAGGCCGCGGCGGGCGCGGGCACCTCGGTCAGCTACACCCAGGGCCTGCCCACCGACACCTCACTGCCGGCCATCCCGGCCGCGGACCTGTCCCCGGCCTACGCGCCGACCCCGTTCGGCGGCAGCTACACCGGGACGCTGACCGCCCCGGAGACCGGCACCTACGTGCTCGCGATCACCAACGACTGCGGGTGCTACACCCCCACCTACCTGACCCTCAACGGCAAGCAGCTCCTGGATAACCCGAGCACACCGCCGGTGCACACCTACTCGGTGGCGGTGAACCTGACCGCGGGCCAGACCTACACCCTCGCCATCTCCGGCGACTCGGACGCGCTGACCTGGGCCACCCCGTCGGCGCTGGCACCAGGGATCTCGGCCGCCGCGGCCGCGGCCAAGGCGGCCAAGACCGCGGTGGTGGTGGTCTCCGACGACACCGAGTCCGAAGCCACCGACCGGCTCAGCCTCAACCTGCCGTCCGCCCAGGACGAGCTGATCGCGGCGGTGGCGGCGGCCAACCCGCACACCGTGGTGGTCATCAACGCGGGCGCCCCGGTGGCCATGCCGTGGCTGAACCAGGTGGCCGGCGTGGTCGACGCCTGGTACCCGGGCCAGAACAGCGGCACCGCGCTGGCCAGCGTGCTGTTCGGGCAGACCGACCCCAGCGGCCACCTGCCGGTCACGTTCCCGAAGAGCCTGGCCCAGGTTCCGGCCTCGACCACGGCCCAGTTCCCGGGCAACGGCACCACGGTCCAGTACTCCGAAGGCCTGGACGTGGGCTACCGCTGGTACAACGCCAAGAACATCCAGCCGCTGTTCCCGTTCGGGTACGGCCTGTCCTACACCTCGTTCCGGTACAGCGGCCTGCGGGTCACCCCGGTGGCCAGCGGCACCCAGGACGTCCAGGTGACCGCGACCGTGACCAACACCGGCCACCGGTCCGGCACGGACGTGACCCAGCTGTACGTCACCGACCCGGCCTCGGCCGGTGAGCCGCCCCGCCAGCTCAAGGGCTTCGCGCGGGTCGACCTGCGACCGGGCCAGTCCGAGCGGGTCCGGTTCACGCTGGCCCCGTCCGGCCTGCAGTGGTTCGACCCGTCGGCACCGGGGGCCAGCGCCACCGGCGGCGGCTGGAGCCAGTCCGCGGGCGGGTACCAGGTCTACGTGGGCGACTCGTCGTCCCTGGCCAACCTGCCGCTGCACGGCGGGTTCCTGGTCACGGCCACGCCCGGCGCCCGCCAGGTGTCGGTCAGCGCGCCCGCCGCGGTGACGGCCGGTAAGCCGTTCACGGTCAAGGCCACGCTGACCGCGGCCGGGACCCAGACCCTGTACGGCGTGCGGCTCGCGCTGCAGTTGCCGCAGGGCTGGACGGCGCGGCCATCGTCGGCGGTGTTCGGTGTGGTGCGGCCGGGGCAGGCGCCGTCGGCCACGTTCACGGTGACGCCGCCGTCGTACGCGCCCAACAGTGATCAGGTCGTGCACGCCACGGCTTCGCTGGGCGGGTCGGACACCCGGGAAGCGGGGGTGACCGTCACCGTCGGCGGATGAGGCCGCCTGCGGGCTGGTGAGCCCGCAGGCAAGAGAAGAGGCCGGCGCTGCTCGGGGGGCGCCGGCCTCTTCGTTCTTGGGGGTAGGTGGATACTGCTCAGCTGCTGGTGGCCGGGCTGGGGGCCGGGCCGGCACCGCCCAGCGGGCCTTTGTGCGCCTGCTCGTCGAAAAGCTGGATGATGTCCTCGACCGGCAGCCCCTTGGTCTCGGGCAGGAACTTCCAGATGAACACGATGGCCAGCGCACACAGGCCGGCGAAGACCACCAGCACGCCGCCCAGGCTGATCGCGTTCTGACTGACCGGGAAGATCTCAATGATCAAGAAGTTGGCCAGCCAGTCGATCATCGCGGCGAAGGCGGCCGCCTGGCCGCGGACTGCGGTGGGGAACACCTCGCCCTGCAGGGTCCAGCCGGTGCCGCCGACACCGACGGCGAACGAGGCGATGAAGCCGTCCAGGCCGATCATGATGACGACGAGCCGGAACGTGCCGGACGTGAAGGCCAGGCCCGCCGCCGCGATCAGCGCGAACACGATCATGCCGGTGTAGCCGCCCATGGAGAGCTTGCGCCGCCCGAACTTGTCGATCCAGCGGAAGCCGAGGTAGGTCGAGGCGACGTTGACGGCGGTCATGATCGCGGTCACTTCCACGCCGGCCACGGTGGTCTTGACCAGCGAGGCGTGCGGTCCGGCGAAGATCGGCCCGAGCAGATGCGGCCCGTAGTAGAGCGGGACGTTGATGCCGGTGATCTGCTGGAAGATGAAGAACACGCAGACCACGACCAGGGCCCGCCGCACGCCCGGGGTCCAGTTCCGGCGGCGCTGCTCCTTGCTTCCGCCGCCCTCGACCTTCTCGATGGTCTGGGCGGCGGCCTGGATGTCCTGGTCGCTGACGTCCTTGACCCCGAGGATGCTCAAGGCGGAGCGAAGCTGATCGTACTTGCCGTGCCGCAGCAGCCAGCGCGGCGACTCCGGCATCGTGGTGCGCAGGGCCAGGCCGAGCAGGGCGGGCACCGCGCCCAGGCCGAGGACCAGCCGCCAGCCGACCGAGGCGGCGGAATTGGGCCAGACCCCGAAGATGAGCAGGGCGATGAGGTAGGCGACCAGGATGCCAACCGTGATCATCCACTGCTGCAGCAGCGACAGCCCGCCGCGCCGGTCCTTGGGGGCGTATTCGGCAATGTAGGCGGTGGCGATGGCCGAGTCGGCCCCGATGGCTATGCCGATCAGCGTGCGCGCGATCAGCAGCACGGCAGCGTCGGGCGTCACCGCGGACAGGATGGAGCCCACCGCGTAAATGCCGGCATCCACGATGAGCAGGACCTTGCGGCCGTACCGGTCGGCCAGGGGTCCGGCCAGGATGGCGCCGGCCGCCGCGCCGAGCGAGGCACCCGACACCAGGTAGCCCTCGGCCAGCCCCTTCAGGTTGTAGGGCACGAAGTTCAGGGCGGACCCGATGTTGGAGGTGTCATAGCCGAACAAGAACCCGCCCAGCGTGGCCAGCAGCGTCAGCCGGAACAGGAAGGCGGTGGATTTCTGACCGTCCAGCGCGCTGAGCACGCTGGTCCCGGTGCCCTTGCCGTTGCCGTTTCCAGGGGCAGGTTCTGCCATGCCAAAGCTCCCTTGCTGTCGGTCTCGGCGGCTAATCCCTCATTCCCACCAAGAAGCACCATGAACATGACAGCCGCCAATTCCCCACAGATCGCAGGGGTAACACGTGGTGGTGGGAGGCTCAGGCGCTGGTGAACAGCAGCACGTGCCGGTCGGAGACCGGGCGGTAGCCGAGCCGCTGGTAGAGCGCGTTGCTGGTCGGGTTGGCCAGGTCGGTGAACAGCACCACCTCGCGCGCGCCAGCCCGGAGGGCGTCCCGGCTGACGGCCAGGGTGACCGCGCCGCCGTAGCCTTTACCGCGACGCTCGGGTGGGGTGTAGACCGGGGCGACCCGGGCCATGCCGCCGACGACCTGGGTCCGGGCGGCGGTAGCTACGGGCTCGCCTTTCTCGGTCTCCCACAGCAGCTGGCCGCCGTAGGCCAGGCGGCTGTCGACGGCGGCGCCGCTGTCGGGGCGGCCGCTTTCGTTGGCCTCACGGTGGAACGCGTTGGTCCACTCGATCAGCAGCCCGCGGTCGCCCGCGGCGGCCACCCGGGCCTGGCCCGGGGGCGGCGGCGGTGGGGTCAGCCCGGCCAGCCGGAACAGGCGCTGGCGCTGGAACAGGCGGCTGGCGCCCGGGCGGCGCTGGGTGCGCTGCCACTGGGCGGCGAAGGCTTGAGCGGTCGCGGGCGCCCCGTTGCCGCCGGCCACCGGCCGCCGCTCGTGCTCGAGGGTAGCGGCCAGGTCGGCCGCGGCCCCCTCAGTCATGAGGCCGAGCACCAGCGGCCAGCCCGGGCTGTGCACGAAGGTGCCGCCACCGGGCTGCCAGCCGAACAGCGGGGCGCGGGCAGGCGCAGGTGCGGCGTCCCGGGCGGCGGTGGCGATGGTCAGCAGCAGGGTGTTCTCGACCGGGTCGGCCCGCAGGGACGAGCCCGCTTCGGCCAGGAACTCCCCGGCGTCGGCCGTGGTCCGCCAGTCCGCGTGGTTCACCCGGCCATCGTCCTGCCCACCGGGGCCGCCCGTCACGTCGTTTTCGTCACGTCGTTTTCGTGGCGGGCCGGGTGACCTGGCCGAGGAACAGCGGCAGGCCGGTCGCGGTGTCGAAGATCGCGAACAGGAAGGGCCGGTCCACGGTCAGCGGGATCGGCTCCGGTCCGCGCCGCAGCGCCATCGGGCGCATCGCGATCGCGGTGGCCGCGGCCGCCTCGGTGCCCTGCTCGTCCACGTCGATGTAGGCCTGATGTACGACCGCGCTGATCAGCAGCTGCTCGGCGGTGGTGATGCCGGTGAAGTCGGCCCGGTCGGTGAACGCGTCCTCGACGCCCAGATCGCGGAGGACCGGGATCAGGCCGGCGCTGGTCCGCTGGCGGAACTTCGGCAAGGCCAGGGCCACGCTCTGCCGTTCGGCCCCGGCCAGCAGGGGGCTCAGGCCATGGTTGCCGCCCAGCTGGGCGGCCAGGCGGACCAGCGGGCCGTCGGGCAGCACGATGGCCATGGCCAGCGAGCTGTTCTGGTACGGCAGCAGGACTGCCTGGTAGCCGTCGCCGCGCCGGTAGGGCAGGTCGGCGGTCCGGTGCATCATCGGCACCGTGATCGGGCCGCCCCCGGAGGTGGCTTCGGGCCCGGAGGTGGCTTCGGGGTGGAAGGGGGCGTCCTGGGTGGCGCTGGCGGTGAAGGGGAAGGCCCAGGGCGCCTTGAGGTAGACCGCGTTGGCCAGCACCAGCCGCGTGCTCGCGGTCACCGCGTCCCGGCCCAGCAGGTTGGTGATCTTGCCCGCGGTCTGCTCCGAGATCAGCTCGTTGATGGCCGACCGGGCCTGCTGGGGGGCGCCCTGGAAATCGGCCTCGCGGACCACGGCCGCGGCCACGTCCTGGAGCGGCCGGGTGAAGCCGGGCTCCAGGGGCAGGCCGGACTGTACCCACAGGGAGCTGGGCGCCCGCAGGATCAGGGCCCGGTCCCGGGCCGGATCGGGGTTGGCTCCGGGGTTCGTGCCCTGGCCGGCGCCGATGGGGCCGGCGCCGATGGCCGCGGACAGCAACAGCAACCCGTCCCGGGCCCCGGTGGCCGGGTCAGCGCCGTCAAGCCGCAGCGCGGCCGCCAGCTGGGCCGCGGTCCTCCCCCGCGCTCCCACCAGCGCCATCTGCAGCGCCGCGGCGATACTGGCCGGCGAGAACACCAGGTTCTGCTGGTCCGCACCCAGCCGCTGGTACAGATCCACCCCGAACCGATCGTCCGCCGCCGCGGCGGCCTGCTGCCGGCCGGCGTCCAGTCCGGGCGCTGCGCTGGAAGTCATGGCACCACCTTTCGCCGCCTGGTCCCCATCAGATCACGCGGGGGTGCGGCCGATGAACCGGCGGGCGGGGTGGCGGGGTGGTGGCAGATGGGACTGGGGTGACGGGAGGGTTCACAGGGCCAGGAAACGGTGGCTAACGGCAGCAAATGATCGATCTGGCTGGTCGTGGGTGTTTTCCTAACGGCGGGCGCTGGCCTACGGCGCCATTAAAACCGCAAGTTAACATCTTCGTTTTCGTGATTCACAGATACGTTTCTCTGTTCCGGGGATGTTGTGGGATTGCATACGCGCGGAGACAGCGGATGATCACCGGGGCTGACGCGTTGTCTTTCGTTGTCTAGTGATCGCCTCTGAGCACGGAAAACGAGATATTTTCCATGCGGCAAGGAACTGCCCGTATCGCTCGTGTGACGCGCGGGAGCGGAACAAAATTAACGGCCGCAGCCAGCGGAATGTGAGCGAGTGGCCGGCGCGAATCGGGCCGGATGGCGGCCGACGCGTGGACGAGCCGGGCGAGCGGGCCGGAAAGACATGAATCCTGGCCGGGGTGCACCTCGGCTGCCCGGGGCCCGTACCGGACCGTCGCGGCGGGCGAGACGGTGGCCAGGCCCCGGATGCGGTGGGACACCCGGGACGGGCCGGACGGGGGCCGAGATGGCCGGGCAGGAGTCCCCCGACGGGGAAGGCTGGAACCACTCCCGGCGGGGCCAGGAGGGGCGAGAAGGGCACCCAGCGGAGGCGGCCGGAGGGCTGCGATGGCGGGCACGGGGGTGCTGCGGATGGGTGCGACAGCCGGCCCCAAGCTCAGCGAGACGGCCTCGGCAGCAGGCCACCGAAGCCGCCGGTTTCACCGGAAACATCGTCTTGAACTGGTCCTTTGCGCCGGACGCACGATCGGAGTGGCCGGCCGCCAGCGGCTGATGCGGCGTAATGCCGGCCGCGACGATCCGGCGTGATGGGCGGGAAACCTGGCCGGGCGCCCGGTCGGCCGGCGCCGTCCGCCCTGGACGGCTGAACGGCACGCCTAGGGCCGGGGAAGGTTGTACCGAGCGGGCCGTAGAGCCCTCTGTCCGTCGCAGCCCGGCCTGCCGCAGCATGCACCGGACCGCCGCGGCTCGCCCGGCGGCCCGGCCCGGGCGAGCCGGCCCGGCCCGGCGGCCGCGAGCGTCACCCGGCCGCGCCCTGGACGCCCGCGCCGGATGACCGCCAGCCCTTAACCCGGGCTGATTTTGGACTGGAATTCATTTATCCGGGCTGATCGTGCGTTAGTCGATTTAAACCCGCTGCAATTTCATGGCCCGAACTTGCCTTGAGCAGTTGAAAGGCGAGGAAGGCCGGGGGGATGTGAGCCGCGCGGCTGGCCGGAGCTCCCGGGGAGTCGGCCGGGGCCGACCGGGAGACTGCCCCGCCCGACGTGACCGGGCTGACCAGCCATGACGTGGGTCTGCTGATCCGCGTACGGTCGCTGAGCCAGGCCCCGGGCACTTTGAACAGCACTCTGAGCTGCGCGTTTGTCGTGAAACCGAGCCCAGACACCAAGAATGCCCGCCGGATGATCCGGCGGGCATCAGGGACGAGCGGGGCGGGTACGGGTCACCCACCGCCGGAAGGCGCCTGCCTGGAGGTCACGAGCACGTCGGGCTGCGGACCGTCCGGCTGGGGGGGGAAGCCAGACGATCCGCAGCCAGGCGTGACCTGACTGCCGCGACGGCGGGCGCCTTCGCTGCTCTGCAAACCATAATACCGGCTAACACCCGGGAAATCCCGGAGGCACGAGCCCTTGTTGAAGCCGTACCTGGTCTAGCTCTATCGTACCGCAATGCTTTGCAGTTGCCTATTTATTGAGCCACATTCACGCGATGACTCGGTACGCTACTCCTGCGTAACTACGGCCGCAACCTGAACTCCGGGAAATCTACCGGCACGCTTTTAGGGGTGCTTTTTTAGCACGAGAAGCACAGTTGAGCTCGATGTTTTTGTCACCGAGTGAGCGATCGCGTCGGCGCACCTCAGCCCGGCCAGGCCGGGGCCTTTAGTTACTTTGAGTAGGACCTAATACCCGTAGTGTGACCAGAAAGTACCGTGTCGGCCCTGCACCGCCTCGATGCCGGGTCTAACGTCGGTCTTGCGCCAGGTCAGCCGGCCTGCCGCACACCGCCCGGACGCTCGCCGTCCGGAACGGACCGCCGGGGGACGGAGCCTCAACCATGACGCGGACCACCGAGCCGAGCTGGGCCGAGGACCGGCCCGACGCGCTGCCGCCCGGGCTGGCCGCGATCTTCCGGCCGCACCTGCCCAGCCTGGCCGAGGCGATCATCCTGGCCATCCGGGACAAGATCCCGGAGTTCGCCCGCCCCATCGACGGCCCGTACGGGCAGATCATGCGGACGGGCGTGGAGCAGGCGCTGACGTCGTTCGTGGACCGCATCGCGGATCCGGGCGCGCCCCTGGGCCACCGGGACGAGGTGGCCCGCATGCTGGGCCGGCACCAGGCCGAAGAGGGCCGGAGCCTGGACTCGCTGCAGGCCGCCTACCGGGTCGGCTCCCAGGTGGCCTGGCAGCGGGCCATGGAGGTCGGCCGCGAGGCAGAGCTGGACGCCGCGGTCATGTCCCTGCTGGCCGGCGCGGTGTTCGGCTACATGGACGAGCTGGCCGAGCTGTCCGTACAGGGCTACCGGGAGCTGCGGGCGGCGTCGGCCGAGGAGCAGGAGGCGGCCCGGCGCCGGCTGCTCCAGCTCATCCTGGACCGGGACCAGCCGGTGCCGCACCGGGCGCTGGTGGAGCTGGCCGAGGACGCCAACTGGCCGCTGCCGGAACTGGTCACCGCGGTCGCGGTGCAGACCGCACCGGCCCGGAGCGACGAGGAAGCCGCGGACGAGACGGCCGGGCCCGCACCGGTGCCGGCCGAGGCGGACGTGCTGGCCAGCCTGGAGGAAGGGCAGCCGCACATGCTGATCCCGGGCGAGGCGGGCCCGGGCCGGGAGGCGGCGCTGCGGGCGCGGCTGGACGGCCGCCGGGCCGCGATCGGGCTGACCGTACCGCTGCTGGACGCGGCCGACTCGCTGCGCTGGGCCCGGCAGGCGCTGGACCTGGCCGAGGCCGGGGCCATCGAAGCAAGCCAGATCGTGCACTGCGAGCAGCATCTGGTCACGCTGTGGCTGATGTCGGACCACGCGCTGGCCGACCAGGTGAGCCGACGGCAGCTCGGGGCCCTGGAAGGCTTGACCCCGCGCCAGCAGGAACGCCTGACCGAGACCTTCGGTGCCTGGCTAGAGACCCGGGGTACGGCGGCCGAGATCGCGGACCGGCTGCAAGTTCACCCGCAGACCGTCCGGTACCGCATCCGGCAGCTGGAACGCACGCTGGGTGAGCAGTTCGGCGATCCCGAAGCCCGGTTCGCCATGGAGATGGTGCTCCGGGTCATGCGGATCCGGGGCCGCCTCACCAGTGATTGAGGTGCAGCACGTCGTCCAGGGGGCGCCGGGGCGCGGGGCGGAACGTCTCGCCGGTGTAGTAGGCGGTGGGGATCAGGACGCCCTGCCGGACGTGGCCAGGCAGGCCGAGGATCTCGGCGGCTTCCTTCTCGTAGGCCAGGTGCAGCGTGGTCCAGGCCGTGCCCAGCTCACGCGACCGGCAGGCCAGCATGTAGCTCCAGGCCGCGGGCAGCAGTGATCCCCACAGGCCGGTCTGGCTGGCCCCGGCCTGCCACTCCCCCTGGACCTCGATGCAGGCGATGACCTGGACCGGGACGTCGCCCATGTGCTGGCCCAGGTAGGCCGAGCTGTCCCGGATACGGCGGATGGCCTGGCCCTGGGGGGAATCCGCGGCCGGGGCGCCGGGCGCCTCCATCTGCCGGTTCCGGATCTCCAGGTACTTCTCGGTCGACCGGCGGTACAGGTCACCGATGGCCTGCTTGGTGTCGGGGTCGGTGATGACCAGCCAGTGCCAGCCCTGGGAGTTGCTGCCGCTCGGAGCCTGCAGCGCCAGGTCCAGGCATTCCCGGATCAGCTCCAGCGGGACCGGGCGGTCCAGGTCGAGGCGCTTGCGGACGGAACGGGTGGTGGTCAGCAGTTCATCGGGGCTCAGCGGCAGTACAGTCATGATCAGTATGGTCCCATGCCCGGTGTCGCCGGTCGCGGACGCACCGATGTCCGGGTGGCAGCGATCAGGAACGCTGACCCGGCCCGCCCTAGGATGGCGATCATGTTCGGCCGAGCCAATCCCCTGGACCGGCGGCTGACCCGCCGGCAGAAGCTCGCGATGGCGATCGCGGGCGGCACCGTGCTGCTCGTGCTCATCGGGCTGGGCGTCTGGGGTGCGGTCGCGCCCGACTCCTACAGCCAGTCCGGCCACGGCTGCGTCAACGTGACCATCCCCGGCACCATGGGCGGCGGAACCCTGCACCACTGCGGGGACTCGGCCCGGCAGTTCTGCCGGTCGTCCTCGGTGCAGGGCAGCGCCCGGCTCGCGGCGCTGTCGCGTCGCCAGTGCCAGATCGCCGGGCTGCTGCCCGGCGGGCCCAAATCTCCAGGAGCGTCATGACCACCGACCAGCAGGCTGAGCCGGCCCCGGACCGGGTCTGGCTGATCACCGGGGCCAGTTCCGGGTTCGGCCGGGCCCTGGCTGAGGCGGCGATCGCGGCCGGAGACTCGGTGGTGGGCACGGCCCGGCAGACCGCACGGTTGGACGACCTGGTCGCCGCGCACCCCGGGCGGGTCCACCCGATGGCCCTCGATGTCACCGACGCCGACCGGTGCCGCGTGGCCGTGGCCGAGGCGGCGGCCCGGTTCGGCCGCATCGACGTGCTGGTCAACAACGCCGGGCGGACCCAGGTCGGCGCGCTCGAGGAGACCACCGACGCGGAGCTGCGCAGCCTGTTCGACCTGCACTTCTTCGGCCCGGCGGCGCTGATCAGAGCGGTGCTGCCGCACATGCGGCGCCAGGGTGGCGGCTGGGTGGTGCAGATGTCCAGCGTGGGCGGGCAGGTGACCGGAGCAGGCTTCGACGCCTACTGCGCCACCAAGTTCGCGCTGGAGGGCCTGACCCAGTCCCTGGTGGATGAGGTGGACTTCGGGGTGCGGTTCCTGATCGTGGAGCCGGGAGCATTCCGCACAGGCCTGTTCGAGAAGAATTCGGCTTATCTGTCGGCGGCGCGGCCGGAGTATGCGGCGACGGTCGGGCCGACTCGCCAGTATGTGCAGTCCGCGGGTGGCGGCCAGGCCGGGGATCCGGCCAAGGCGGCGCAGGCCATCCTGACCGCGATGAACGCCGGCAATCCTCCGCTGCGGCTGGTCCTGGGCGGCGACGCCATCGACCAGATCCGCCACCGGCTGGAGACCATGCAGGCCGAACTGGACGCCTGGGACGCGGTCGGCCGGGACACCACGGTCGACGACTGAGGGTCGTTACGAGCCGCGCAGGGCGGCCAGGGTGGTGTGGCGCCGGCGGCGGATCAGCGTGCGCAGGGTGCTGACGTCCTGGTAGCCGACGGCGGTGGCGATGGCCGCCGGGGCCTGGGTGGTGGTGCGGAGCAGGACGGTGGCCTGTTCCAGCCGCACCTCCTGCACGAACCGGATCGGGGACATGCCCAATGTGGCCTGGGTGGCTCGCTGCAGGGTGCGCTCGCTGACGCCGAGGGCGCGGGCGGCGTCCTCGATCTGCACGGGTCCGGTCAGGTGCTCGCGAATATATTTTTCGAAGGCCGCGATGGTGGGGTCGCCGGCAGCCAGCAGGGACGGGACCGCGGCCGCGGCTTGCGAGGGCCGGTCGCCGATGACCAGGTACCGGGTGACCAGTTCGGCCAGGGCCGGGCTGGTCCGCTGCACCAGCGAGAGGGCCAGGTCGATGTGGGCGAAGGCCGCGCCCGCGGTGGTGACGTTGCCCGCGACGGCCAGGGCCCGTGAGTCGTCCAGGTCCACCCGCGGGTAGCGGGTGCGGAAGGCCGGGCTCAGCCACCAGCTGGTGGTCGCGGTCCGGCCGTCCAGGACGCCCGCCTCGGCCAGGAAGAACGTGCCGCTGCAGGCGGCGGCCAGGCCCACCCCGGCCTGGCTCAGGGTCCCGATCGCGGACAGGAAGTCGTGGCCGCGCACGTAGTCGACGATCTCGGCGGGCGGGCGGAGCCCGACGGCGGGCATCACGGCCAGCTCCGGCGGGTCGTTCCGCAGTTCCGGCCACGGCACCGTGGCCAGCCGCAAGCCGTGGCCGGTCCGCACGCTGGTCCCCCGCCCGGCCACCGTGACCTCGAACGGGGCCCCGGCCAGCCCGGCCTGCCCGCTCAGCGCGTTCGCGGTGGCCAGGATGTCCAGCATCGTGGTCAGGCCGGAGTCAAACATGCCGTCCACCGTCAGCACCGCCACCCGCATGGCGGAAACGGTACCAAACGTGTCGGGTCCGCCAGTAGGAAACGGCGCCGGCTGGGCAGTGGCAGTTAACAAGCCACTGATGAGAGGAGCGGCATGCGAGCGCTGGTTTACCACGGCCCCCGCGAGGTCTCCGTCGACGAGGTTCCGGACGCCCGGATCGAGCGGCCCGACGACGCGCTGGTCCGCATCACCACCACCAACATCTGCGGTAGCGACCTGCACATGTACGAGGGCCGCACCGACGTCGAAGAAGGCAAGGTTCTCGGGCACGAGAACATGGGCGAGGTGATCGCGGTCGGTGACGCGGTGCACCGGCTCAAGGTCGGCGACATGGTCAGCCTGCCGTTCAACATCGGCTGCGGGACCTGCAAAAACTGTGAGGCCGGGCTGACCGGGTTCTGCCTGAAGGCCAACCCGGGCAGCGCGGGCGCGGCCTACGGTTACGCGTCCATGGGCCCGTATGGCGGTGGCCAGGCCGAGTTGCTGCGCGTGCCCTGGGCCGATTGGAACGCCCTGGTGCTGCCGGACGACGCGCGCGAAAAGCAGGCTGACTACACGATGCTGTCGGACATCCTGCCCACCGGATACCACGGGACCGAGCTGGCCCAGGTCGGCACCGGTGACTCGGTGGTCATCTGGGGCGCGGGGCCGGTCGGCCTGATGGCCGCGATGTCGGCCCAGCTGCGCGGCGCGGACCAGATCCTGGTCGTGGACCGGCAGCCCGACCGGCTGCGGCTGGTCGACAAGCTGGGCGCCACCCCCGTCGACGACTCGGCGGGCGACGCCGTGCAACAGGTGCTGGACGCCACCCGCGGGGAGGGCGCCGACAAGGGCGTGGAGGCCGTCGGTTACCAGGCCCACGACCACCTGGGCGACGAGCGGCCCGGCCTGACCATCAACAGCCTGATCCAGGCGGTGCGTCCGACCGGCCGGATCGGCGTGGTCGGGGTGTTCGTGCCCGAGGACCCGTCGGCCAGCTCCGACCTGGCCAAGAAGGGGCAGTTCGCGATGGACTTCGGCACGTTCTTCTTCAAGGGGCAGGCCATGGGTACCGGCCAGGCCAACGTCAAGCAGTACAACCGCGGGCTGCGCAACCTGATCCACCAGGGCAAGCTGCAGCCCAGCGTGATTGTCTCGCACGAGCTGAACCTCGATCAGGCCGCCGACGCCTACCAGCGCTTCGACGACCGCGAGGACGGCTGGACCAAGGTCCTGCTGCACCCCTAGACGAGGACCGCCCGGGCCGCCCGGTGGTACTGATCCACGGCTGGCCTGGCCGGGTAGGCTTCAGACGCGCCTGATTCCCGCTCTGACCAGGGCGTTCTTGCCGCGTACGACGGGGTTGGTGAGCTCGCCGATGCCGCTGATGCCGATGGTGACCTGATCGGCGGGCTGGAGGGTGAAGGGCAGGTCGGGGACCAGGCTGGTGCCGGTGGACAAGATGGCACCGGCCGGGAAGTCGTCCTCGCGGAACAGGTAGCTGGCCAGCTCGGGGATGCGGCGGCGCAGCCCGGAGGTGTTCGACCTACCCTGCCAGGCGACCTGGCTGTCGCGAGTGATGGTCAGCTCGATGGTGAGATCGTAGGGGTCGGGGATTTCCCAGGCCGGCCGGATCCAGGGGCCGACGGCGCAGCCACCCAGGTAGATCTTGGCCTGCGGCAGGTAGAGCGGGTTCTGCCCTTCGATGCTGCGGGAGCTCATGTCGTTGCAGATGGTGTAGCCGGTCACCTCGCCGGCGTAGTTGAGCACCGCGGCCAGCTCGGGTTCGGGCACGTCGACCTGGGAATCAGCCCGGACCGACACCGCCCGGCCGGGGCCACGGACCCGCCAGGACACCGATTTGAAGAAGATCTCGGGGCGCTCGGCGGTGTAGACACGGTCGTAGACGTCGGCGGAGTCCTCGCTCTCGTCGATGCGGGCGTCCCGGGACCGTTCGTAGGTGACGCCGGCCGCCCAGACCTCGGTGCGGCCGTCGACGGGCGCCAGCAGTTCCACGCCTTCCAGCGGCATCTGCTCCCCGCCGTTGCCGCCCAGCAGGTCACGGAGCTCGCTCACCGGCAGAGCCAGCAGGTCAGCCAGGGCGGGCGACCCGGGCAGGGTGGTTACCGAGCCCGGCCGGTTCCCGTTGGCGGACGCGGCGTTCTCGTCGATCACGCCTACCCGCGGTCCGCCCTGGACGGCACCGTCCTGGCTCACCCTGCGAAATCTGATCAGCCGCACCTGCTACCCCTTCCGGAAGGCTCGCGCCACTTGGCCGTCCTAAGCATGCCACTGAGCATGGGCGTGGCCCCGCGGCGAGTGCTCGGGTTCGGCGCGAAGATCACGATGGGCGGTTTCCGGGAACAACAAGGGCAGCAGGCCATGACGAGGAGGTCAGGGGTGAGCGTTGCGGTGGTGACCGGCGCCGGGGGTGCCCTGGGGCAGGCGATCGCCCGGCGGCTGGCGGTGGACGGCCACGCCGTGGCCGTGGTGGACATCGATGCCGGCGCGGTGGAAGCGACCCGCAAGGACGTGGCCGCCCACGGCGGCGCGGTACGGTCCTGGACCCTGGACGTGCGAGATGCCGATGCTGTCGCGGAGATGTTCGACATGGTGGCCGTGCAGTCGGGCGGCACCGGGATCCTGGTCAACAACGCCGCCATCCGTCCGCACGCCCCGTTCCTGGAGATCACCCCGGCCCAGTACGACGACGTGCACGCGGTCAATCAGCGCGGGTTCTGGCTGTGCGCGCAGGCCGCGGCCCGGCAGATGATCGGGCTGGGTGGCGGCGCGATCGTCAACATCGCGTCGATCGTCACCCATGGCGGCTGGTCCGGGCTGGCCTCGTACGCGGCGTCCAAGGGGGCGGCGGTGTCGCTGACCCGGGCCCTGGCCAGCGAGCTGGGGCCGCACAACATCCGGGTCAACACGGTCTCCCCCGGCGCCTTCCGGGCCACGGCCGACGACGGCCGCGACGATCCGGCCGAGTACCGCCAGTTCGTGCTGGACCACCAGGCTCTCAAGCGCCGCGGCACCCCCGAGGAGCTGGCCGCGGCGGTGTCGTTCCTGGCCGGCCCGGACTCCTCGTTCATCACCGGGCAGACCATCGAGGTCAACGGCGGCTGGGTGATGGCGTGACTGATGGCCACCCGGGCACCGGGCCGGGTCAGTCGAGCAGGATGCGGGTCAGGCGGCGGACGGCCAGGGCCAGGGTCAGGCCGCCCATGACCGCCAGGTAGACGGCCGGGATCAGCAGCCGCGGGCCGGTCTCGCCCAGGACCGGGCCCCGGACCAGGTTGATGGAGTGGTAGAGGGG
>DATDIH010000002.1:0-23767 GCA_036521155.1 Streptosporangiaceae bacterium | reverse complement strand
AACGCCGACTTCACCAAGATCCTGGGCCGGGTCCTGCGCCGGCCGGCCGTGATCCCGGTCCCCGGGTTCGGGCCCCGCCTGGTGTTCGGCGACGAAGGCGCCCGGGAACTGGCCGAGGCCAGCCAGCGGGTCCGGCCCGACGCGCTGCTCACCGCGGGCCACGCCTACCGGTACACCCGGCTCGAGCCCGCCCTGCGGCACCTGCTCGGCCACGTCGCCGCGGCCTGAGCGGCCCCCGGGCCGCGGTCAGGCGTCGGCGATGGCGTCGGCGACGCTGTCGTAGACCGGGATCAGCTGGTCGGCCCGGGTCAGCTGCAGGACCCGGGCCACCGCGAGCTGCGGCGCGGCCAGGGCGAGCACGCCGCCCTGCTGATCCAGGGTCCGGGTCGACCGCAGCAGCATCCGCAGCCCGGTGGAATCCATGAAACTCAGCTCGGACATGTCCACGATCAGCAGCCGCGGCTGCTGGGCGACCACCGACTCCAGCACACCGTAGAGCTCGTCGCTGTTCGTCGCGTCGACCTCTCCGGCCAGCACCACCACGGTGTACGTCGCCCCGGCTACCTCGGGGGCGGACACCGACGCTCTGAGCAGGCCCACCGCTCTCCTTTTCCACCTGCTGGTCATGCTGGGCGCCGCTGGGCGCCCCCACACTGTCATACACGGTAATGGTCCGGCCGGTACCACTGGCCCGCAGCCGGACGGCCGTTACTTTCTCGGGATATACCTTCTACCAGCAACCAGTCCGGACAGCACGGCCGGCCACCCGCTGCCGCCCGGCCGGTAACGTGGCCCGGTGTGAGCGAAGACCCAGCCGAGTTCGTCCTGCCCGCCATCCCGGCGTCGTCCGGCGCCCTGATCTTCGACGATGACCGGCGGCTGCTGATCCTCAAGCCGACCTACAAAAAGGGCTGGACGATCCCGGGCGGGGTCATGGAGGCCGACGGCGAGACCCCGTGGGAGGCATGCCAGCGCGAAGTCCGCGAGGAGACCGGCCTGCGGGTGGGGCAGGCCCGGCTGGCCTGCGTGGACTTCCGGCGGCCCCGCCCGGCGCGGCCCGGCCAGCCGGAGCGGCCGGGCGGGATGAGGTTCCTGTTCGACTGCGGGACCGTGGACGCCGCCGGCCTGGGCTCGTTGCGGCTGCAGGAAGAGGAGATCGCCGAGAGCCGGCTGCTGCCGCTGCCCGAAGCGCTGCCCCTGCTGTCCAAACCGGTCCGGCGCCGCGTCCGGGCCACCACGCGGGCCCTCCGCCGCGGCACCGGGTTGGTCTATCTGGAAGACGGCCGCCCGGTCGAGGCGGTGAGCGCGGCGTGAGGCGGCACAGCCTGCTCCCCACCCCGGGCACGGTGACCGACGTGTTCGACCCGGGCAAGCCCCCGGTGCTGACCATCGACCCCGGCGACACGGTGGTGGCCGGCTCGCTGGACGCGTCCGGATACCTGACCCGCCAGCGCTACCCCGGCGACAACCGGCCGCGCATGCTCAGCGCCGACCGGGGCCACTGCCTGACCGGGCCGATCGCGGTCACCGGGGCGCAGCCGGGCGACGTGCTGTCGGTGCGGTTCACCTCGCTGCGCCCGGCCGACTGGGGCTGGACCGTGGCCGGAGCCCGCGAGACCAGGCTCACCCGCCGCCTGGGGATCTCCGGTCCACCGTCCTGGCTGCTGTGGGAGATCGACGACGACGGCGGCCAGGCCTACAGCGACCGCGGCCACACCGTGCCGATCGCGCCGTTCCTGGGCGTGGCCGGGATGCCGCCCGCCGAGCCGGGTGAGCACTCCACCCGCCCGCCCCGGGCGCTGGGCGGCGGCAACATCGACTGCCGCGACCTGGTGGCCGGGTCCACGCTGTACCTGCCGGTGACCGTGCCGGGCGCCCTGCTGTGCCTGGGCGACGGGCACGCCGCCCAGGGCGACGGCGAGGTCAGCGGCACCGCCATCGAGTGCGCGATGACCACCGAGGTGGTGGTGGACCTGGAGCGGGACCCGTCGGTGCCGGGCATCCACGCCGAAACCCCGGCGGGCCGGATCACCTTCGGCTTCAGCGAGGACCTGAACCAGGCCATGGGCGACGCGCTGGACACCATGCTGACCTGGATGCAAGGCCTGTACGGGCTGGCCCGGGCCGAAGCCCTGGCGCTGGCCGGGCCCACCCTGGACCTGCGGATCACCCAGGTGGCCAACGATGTGTGGGGGGTCCACGCCGTGCTGCCCGCCCGGGCCCTGCGGTGAGATTCCCGGACTTTCCCCGCAGTCGGCGCGATTGCCCGAAATGCCGGGCCAGACATGGCAACCTGTGATGGTGGCGGCTGGACCAATCGTGGTGAGACCAGCGGAGACGTCGGCCGATCTCGCCGGGATCGATGCGGTCGACGTCTCCTACTCCACCGACCGCATCTACCGGGTCCGGCGCACCAAGATGGCGTTCTGGCTGGAAGAAGAGCGGTTTGAGCTGCCGGTCGAAAAGGCTGACCTGCGCCCGGCCCTGACCTTGTCCGAAGGGCTGTTCGTGGCCTGCCGGGGCGACACCATCGTCGGCTACGGCGAGCTGCGGCCAGACCCCTGGAACGGCCGGGCCCGGATCGAGAACATCTTCGTGTCCCGGCCCTGCCGGGGCCAGGGCATCGGCCGCCGGCTGATCGACGCGCTGGCCGAGCAGGCCCGCCACCAGCCCGCCGCGCGCTGCCTGTGGCTGGAGACCCAGAACGTCAACTACCCGGCCGTGCAGTTCTACCTGAAGATGGGGTTCCAGCTGTGCGGGCTGGACGAGACCAGGTACCGCCCGGACGACCCGCAGCTACTCCCGGGCGAGATGGCCCTCTACTTCACCCGCGACCTGACCCCCTGACCGCGCCTATCCGCCGTGGTGGCCGTTGTGGGTGGCGAGGAGGTCGGCGGCGTGGTCGGGGACGAAGGACTGGAGGTCTTTGGGGGTGCGCTGGTAGCCGGTGGAGGCCGGCCGCTTGGGCAGGTCCAGGGCCGGGAGCTTGACCTTGCGGTACGGGACCGAGCTGAGCAGGTGGGCGATCATGTTGATCCGGGCCCGGCGCTTGTCGTCGCTCTCAACCACGTGCCAGGGCGCCTCGGGGATGTCGCAGTGCACGAACATCTCGTCCTTGGCCCGCGAGTAGTCCTCCCAGTGCTTGATGGACTGCAGGTCCATGGGTGACAGCTTCCAGCGCCGCAGCGGATCGTCCAGCCGGCCCTCGAACCGGCGCTGCTGCTCCTCGTCGCTGACCGAGAACCAGTACTTGCGGAGCAGGATGCCGTCCTCGACCAGCAGCCGCTCGAAGATCGGGCACTGGTGCAGGAACCGGCTGTACTCCTCCTTGGTGCAGAAGCCCATCACGTGCTCGACCCCGGCCCGGTTGTACCAGCTCCGGTCGAACAGGCAGATCTCCCCGGCGGCCGGCAGGTGCTCCACGTAGCGCTGAAAGTACCACTCGCTCTGCTCACGCTCGGTGGGAGCGGGCAGCGCGGTGATGCTGGCGACGCGGGGGTTGAGGTACTGGGTGATGCGCTGGATCGTGCCGCCCTTGCCGGCCGCGTCCCGCCCCTCGAAGATCACCACGATCCGGGCCCCCTCGGCCCGTACCCACTCCTGCATCTTGACCAGCTCGGCCTGGAGCCGGTACAGCTCCTGCTCGTACAGGTCGCGGGGCAGCCGCCCGGTCTTCGCCATGTGGTCCCCCTCGCTGCCGGTAGTTCACCTCTCCGTTAACTTAGCCCCATGCCGTCGGAAGACAAGATCAACGCATTCCTGGCCGAGCCGAGAAACGCCGTCGTCGCTGGTACCAGGGCTGATGGGCGCCCGCATGCCACCCCCAACTGGTTCCACTGGGACGGGGCCCGCTTCTACGTGTCCACCACCAAGGGCCGGATCAAGTACCGCCTGTTCACGCGGGAGCCACGGGCCGAAGTCCTGGTCGACGACGCCACCGGGTTCCGTTACGTCATGGTCTACGGAACCGTCGAAGTCCGCGAGGATCTGGCCCCCGAGCTGGCCAACTTCCGCGCCATCCGGGTCAAGCACGGCCGGGACGTCCCCTCCGACGACGAGCTGCTGGCCGGCCTGGAGGCCGAGAACCGGGTGCTGCTGGCGTTCACCCCGGACCGGCCGATGGCCGAGTGGACGGCCCACGGCTTCGACTGACCGGAACATTTTCGCTCACAGCACTTGACACGTTCACACACTAACAAGACAAAATCCTCATTAATGAAAGGTCGCGGCCGCGGGTTCCCGCGCGGCCCTGACTGGACTCGATGAGGAGGCTTCATGCCCGATCAGGACCACGACGTCCACGGTCAGCCCGAAGAGGACCACGGGACGCGGCGCCGCGACTTCCTGCGCTACACGGGGGGTGCCGCGGCCGCGGGCGGGCTGGCCGGGGTGCTCAGCCCGGGAGTGGCCGGGGCCGCCACCACGCGCGGCGCCGCCAGCCAGGCGGCGGCCAGCCCGTCTGGTGGCTACGCGGCCGCCAGCGGGACGCTGGCCGCGACCCCGATCCGGCCGCCGGCCGCGCCGCTGGCCGTGCGCAACCCGTACGTGAGCACCTGGCTGCCGGCCACCGCGCTCCCCGCCACCTGGGAGCAGTTCTGGCAGGGGCACACCACGGCCATGGGCGGCATCGCCCGGGTCGACGGCGTGTCCTACATGTTCATGGGCGATCCCGGCATCATCCTCACCATCCCCGACGGCAACCACGGGACCCCGTCCACCACCCAGGGCTTCCAGCAGGCCCTGCAGCAGACCAAACTGGAAGTCACCCCGACCCGGTCCCGGTTCACGCTGGAGGGCGGCGGGATCGAGCTGACGGTGGAGTTCCTGTCCCCGGTCGAGCCGGGCGACACCAAGCGCCAGTCCATCCCGTTCAGCTACCTGTTGCTGTCCGCGCGGAGCATCGACGGTCACCGTCATGACGTGCAGCTGTACGCGGACATCAGCGGCGAGTGGTGCAGTGCCGACGACAGCCAGCAGATCACCTGGTCCCCCTCGTCAGTCAGCTACCCGGGCGGGAACCTGCAGACGTGGGCGGCCCAGCTGGCCAACCAGCAGCCGCTCACCGAGCAGAACCAGCAGGCGGCCTGGGGCAGCACGGTGTGGGCCACCCCCAGCACCAGCGGGCTGACCTACCAGTCCGGGCAGGACGTGGTGGTCCGGGCCCAGTTCGTGAACAACGGCAAGCTGGCCAACAGCAACGACACCAGCTTCCGGGCCATCAACAACAACTGGCCGGTGTTCGCGTTCTGCGCCGACCTGGGCCAGCTGGGCGGATCGGCCACGACCGTGCCGCTGTCGATCGGGCTGGCCCGGACCCCGGCCGTCAGCTACCAGGGCCAGAACCTGGACCCGTGGTGGAGCCAGGAGTTCTCGTCCTGGCCGGACATGCTGGGGTTCTTCCACGGCGACCTGGCCGCGGCCCAGCGCCGGGCCACCGCCCTGGACCACCGCATCACCAGCGATGCCCAGGCCGCCGGGGGCACCGCCTACGCCGGGCTGTGCGCGATCGCACTGCGCCAGGCCTACGGCGGCACCGAGCTGGTGGTGGGGCCGGACGGCTCGCCGTGGGCGTTCCTCAAGGAGATCTCCAGCGACGGCAACGTGTCCACCGTGGATGTACTGTTCCCGGCCTCCCCGGCGTGGGTCTACGCCGACCCGGGCTACCTGGCCCTGCTGCTCACCCCGCTGGTGACCTACGCCGAGTCCGGGAAGTGGCCCGAGCAGTTCGCCCCGCACGACCTCGGCTCGGCCTACCCGGTGGCCGACGGCCACAACGACGGCGGCGGGGAGAACATGCCGGTCGAGGAGACCGGCAACATGCTGATCATGGCCGCGGCCTACATCCAGCAGGTGCCGTCGGCGGCCAGGGCCTACGCCACCGCGCACTACAAGATCTTCAAGCAGTGGGCCGACTACCTGGTGGCCAACCTGCCCGACCCCGGCTTCCAGAACCAGACCGACGACTTCGCCGGCCAGATCGCGCACAGCGTGAACCTGGCCCTCAAGGGCATCGTCGCGGTGGCCGCGTTCGGGCAGATCGCCACCGCGGCCGGAAACTCCGCCGACGCGGCCAGCTACACCGCCCAGGCCAAGCAGTTCATCGCCTACTGGGTCAAGAACGCCCAGGACCCGTCCGCCGCCCACCTGGACCTGACCTACAGCGGCGACGACGGCGGCAACGGCACCTGGGGCACCACCTACAACGGGTTCGCCGACCGGCTGCTGGGCACCAACCTGGTCCCGGCTTCGGTGCTGGCCGAGCAGGCGGCCTGGTACCAAGGAGTGAGCAACCTGTTCGGGCTGCCGCTACAGGTGCCGCACAGCTACGCCAAGTCGGACTGGGAACTGTGGACCGCGGCCTGGCTGTCGAACTACCCGGTCAGCAAGCAGCTGATCGAGCAGGTCTACACCTACGCCAACACCACCCCGCAGCGGGTGCCGTTCAGCGACCTGTACGACACGATCGCCGGCACCCAGACCGGTTTCCAGGCCCGGCCGGTGCAGGGCGGCATCTTCGCGCTGCTGGCCCTGCGGAACCGCCGCTAGACCGCTGGCCTGGCGGGCGCTACTTGCGCCCCTGCGGGTGCCCGCCAGGTCAGCTTGGGCAGCAGGGGCCGGGCGGTGCGGTGCCGCAGGCAGCCCTGCCACACGCCCAGGCTGTAGGCGACGTCGTCCAGCAGGCGGGCGCTGACGTAGCGGACCGGGTCCAGGGGCGGGCGGCGTTCGGCCCAGCCGAGCACGGGCGGGGCCAGCACCAGCGCGGCCAGCGGCCACCGCAGCCGGGGCACGGCCACCGCGACCGGCACGGCCACCGGCCACCAGGCCCGGGACAGCGTGCTGCCCAGCAGGCGCCCGGCGGCCACGGTGCCGCCCGCGGCCAGCCGGGTGGCCACCGGCCAGGTCTGATCGCCGGTGAGCGGGGCCAGCCTGCGGGCCAGCAGCGCGGTGGCGGCGGCGGTGATCGCGGTGGCGGTCAGCGGACCCGCCACCGGGCCGCCCGCGGCGGCCGCGGCCCAGGCGGCGGCGGTCCAGCCGGACATGGCCACCGCGGGCAGGGTGCCCGGGTGCCGTTGCTCCAGCGGCGCGGCCGAGGTGCCGTAGTCCAGGCGCCGCGCGAACCAGCTGCCGAGCCGGACCCGGTGCTGGTGGGCCACTGCGGCGGCGGGTTCGTAGCGGACGTGCCAGCCCCGGCCGGCCAGCCGCCACACGAAGTCGACGTCCTCCCCCACCGGCAGGTGCTCGGCGAACCCGTCGTGGGCCCGGGCCACGGCGGCCCGGACCACCAGGGCGGCGCCGGGCACGTAGGGGACCTTCGATCCCGGGCGGACGATGCTGGGGACGGCCCCCATGTCCAGGGTGGAACTGACGCCCTCGTACCGCGCCAGCCATTGAGGGGGCAGCCGGCCCGTAGCGCGATCCGGCTCGTACGGGACGATCCGGGGCGCCACCGCGGCCACCACCGGGTCGGCGAAGTGCGGCAGCAGCCGGTCCAGCCAGCCGGGCGCGGGCACGCAGTCCGAGTCCAGGAAGGCCACCAGCGGGGTGCCCGCCGCGGCCAGGCCGGTGTTGCGGGCGGCCGCGGGCCCGCCGTTCACCGGCCGGAGCAGATAGTCCGCGCCCGCGTCCTTGGCCACGGCGGCCACCGCGGCCGGGTCCTCGGACCCGTCGTCGACCACCAGCACGCGGTAGTTACGAAGGCCGCTGAGGCACAGGGCCAGTTCGGCGGTGCGGTCGCGCACCGGGATGACCACGGTGACGTCGCCGGGGCCGGGGCCGCCGGACGGGACCGGCCAGGCGATGCCGCTGGCCAGCAGGCGTCGGGCCAGCGCCTGGGCGCCGGGTGAGCCCGGCACCGGCTCCCCCGCCCACCAGCGGGCCACGTGCGTGGCCCCGGCCGGGCCGAGGCGCAGCATCCGGTACGGGTAGCCGCCCAGCAGCACGGCCCCGCCGGGCAGGGTCCGCAGGCCGGGGTCGGGCCGCAGCCGCAGCCCGGCCGTGCCCGGCCCGGGCGGCCCCGGGGGCCCGGGCGGTTCCGGCGGTCCGGACGGGGCCTGCCCGGGTGCGGCGGTCATGGATGTCACCATAGAGGTATGACCAGCGACGATCCGGAGCGGCCAGAGTTCGACGCCGGGCAGCCCTACGAGATGCACCCGCAGGTGGCGATCCGGCCCGAGAGCTTCGGCGCCCTGGCCTACCACTACGGCAACCGCCGGCTGGTCTTCCTCAAGGCGCCGGCCCTGGTCACGGTGGTCGAGTCCCTGGCCAGCTACCCGACCGCGGCCGACGCGATCGCCGCCCACGTGCCGGACGGGCAGCGCGACTCCTACTGCCAGGCGCTGTCCGGGCTGCTGTCGTCGGAGGTCATCCGCGCTCGCTGAGCTCGCCGCGCAGCACCCCGAGCACGGCCGAGCCGGCCGCCGCGTAGACCGGGATCTCCGCCAGCGGCGCGGCCGCGGTGACCGTCTGCCCGCCCTCGTGCGCGGCCCCGGTCCGGACGTCGGCCCAGGTGCGGCCCGCGGGCAGGTAGACCGGCCGTTCGCGCTGGCCGTACTCCAGGATCGGCGCGACCAGCACGTCCGGCCCGAACAGGTACTGGTCCTCGACCTCCCAGGCGTGCGCGTCCGCTGGGAAGTCGTAGAACAGCGGCCGGATGACCGGGGTGCCCCGCTCGTGCGCGGCCGCCATCTGCTCGGCCACGTAGGGCCGCAGCGCTTCCCGGGTGCGCAGGCAGCCGGCCAGGATCTCGTACACGTCTTCGCCGAAGCTCCACACCTCGTTGGCGGCGCCGGAGCCGAGGACCTCATTGAACGTCCGCCAGGCCTGTTTCCCGGTGAACTCGTACGGCTGCCGGAACCCGTGCAGCCGGGTCACCGGGCAGAACACGCCCCACTGGAACCAGCGCACCAGGAGCTCGCGGAACTCGGGATCCTCCCCGTCCCCGCCGGTGAACCCGCCGATGTCCGTGGTCCACCAGGGGATGCCGGACAGCCCGGCGTTCAGGCCGGCCGCGAACTGCATCCGGAACGACTCGAACGTCGAGTGCACGTCGCCCGACCACAGCAAGGTCGCGTACTTCTGGCTGCCCGCCCAGCAGCACCGGATCAGGTTGCAGATCTCGGTCTGGCCGGCCGCCTGCTGGCCTTCGTAGAAGCCCTTGGCGTAGCCCACCGGGTACAGGCTGGCTACCTTGAGCGCGGGCCCGGCCTGGTAGCGGATCACGTCCCAGTCGTACTGCCCGGAGTGGGTCACCAGCTCGGGCTCGGCCTCGTCCAGCCAGAACACCCGGACGCCCTTGTCGAAGTAGTTCTCCTTGGCCCTGGCCCAGACGAACTCCTGGGCCTCGGGATTGGTGGCGTCGAAGAACACCTCGTTGCCCATGAACTCCATCTGGGTGCCGGCGCCCCGGTCGGTGCGGACCAGCAGGCCGCGGTCTTCCATCTCGTCGAAGTTCTCGGAGTTCACGTCGACGGTGGGCCAGATCGACACCATCAGCTCGATGCCCAGGTCCCGCAGTTCGGCGATCATCGCGTCCGGGTCGGGCCAGTACTCGGGGTCGAACTTCCACTCCCCCTGCTGCGGCCAGTGGAAAAAGTCGGCCACGATCACCGAGATCGGCAGGTTGCGGCGCTTGTACTCGCGGGCCACGGCCAGCAGCTCATCCTGGGTCTTGTAGCGGAGCTTGCACTGCCAGAACCCGGTGGCCCAGTCCGGCATCATCGGCGTCCGCCCGGTGGCCTGCGCGTAGGCCTCCTCGACCTGGGCCGGGGTGTCGCCGGCGGTGATCCAGTAGTCCAGCTGGCCGGTGCGGGCCGCGTACCACTCGGTCACGTTCTTGCCGAACGTCACCCGCCCGATGGCCGGGTTGTTCCACAGGAACCCGTAGCCGCGGCTGGACAGGGCGAACGGGATGCTGGCCTGCGAGTTGCGGTGGGCCAGCTCGAGGGTGCAGCCCTTCATGTCCAGCTCGGCGATCTGCCGCTGGCCCAGGCCGTAGATGCGCTCACCGGGCTGGGGCTTGAAGCTGACCGTCAGCTCGCAGTCATCGCTGCCCAGCACCGGCTTGTAGGCCCGGCCCGGGATCGCGATCGAGCTGGTCTCGTGGCCGGCCTCCCCGACCTGCCAGTGCTCGCGCAGCAGCAGATCTCCGCGCTGGTTGGTGAACTCGACGAAGCCGTACCGGTCGATGGCGGCGGTGATGCGGCCGTTGGTGATCCGGGCCTCGCCGGCGCCGATGGTGATCTCCGGCGTGGCCGGCCCGGGCGGTTCCAGGGCCCAGTCTTCGGTGGCTTCCACGGCTCGCTGCCGGGTGGCCCGGACCCGCAGGCTGTGCTCGCCCCACGGCTCGATCCACAGGGTCTCCCCGCCCAGGCGCCGGACCAGCCGGTCACCGTCCTGACTTAGATACTGCCTGCTCACGCCCTGATACCTCCGGTTCGGCCTGACCGTCAGGATGATCAAACCATCCGGGGGAAAAGGGTTGCCCAGTGGGGCCGTGTTAGCCCGGGGGGACGACCCCCCGGAACCCCCCGGTGCGCTTCGCGCCCGCGCGGTGGTAGCTGCCGTAGTACCGGCCGTTCGCCCGGAGCCTCCGGCCCGGGCTCGCTGAGCCGGTTAGATCGTCTGGCCGTAACCCGCTCAGTCGTTCCCGGACGCGAAGGCTTGGTCGAAGGCCTGCTGAGGCGGGGGGAAGTCGAAGCGGCGCAGGAACTCCAGGGAGCTGGGCGCGCCGGCCAGGCGGTCCATGCCCGCGTCCTCCCATTCGACCGAGATCGGGCCGGCGTAGCCGATCGAGTTCAGCATCCGGAACACGTCTTCCCAGGGCACGTCGCCGTGGCCGGCCGAGACGAAGTCCCAGCCGCGGTGCGGGTCACCCCAGGGCAGGTGCGAGCCGAGCCGGCCGTTGCGGCCGTCCAGCCGCTTGCGGGCCTCCTTGCAGTCCACGTGGTAGATCCGGTCGGTGTAGGCGTCCAGGAACGCCACCGGGTCCAGGTCCTGCCAGACGAAGTGGCTGGGGTCGAAGTTCAGCCCGAACGCGGGCCGGTTCCCGACCGCGTCCAGCGCCTTGCGGGTGGTCCAGAAGTCGTAGGCGATCTCGCTCGGGTGGACCTCGTGCGCGAACCGGACCCCCTCGGCGTCGAAGGTGTCCAGGATCGGGTTCCAGCGCTGGGCGAAGTCCTCGTACCCGGCCTCGACCATCGAGTCCGGGGTGGGCGGGAACATGGCCACGGTGTGCCAGATCGACGACCCGGTGAAGCCGATCACGGTGTCCACGCCGAACGCGGCCGCGGCCCGGGCCGTGTCGGCCAGTTCGGCGGCGGCCCGCTGCCGGACCCCTTCCGGGTCGCCGTCGCCCCAGATGCGCGGGGGCACGATGTCCTTGTGCCGCTGGTCGATCAGGTCGCACACGCACTGGCCGACCAGGTGGTTGGAGATGGCCCAGCAGCGCAGCCCGTACTTCTCCAGCAGCGCGTGCCGGCCGGCCAGATAGCCGTCCTCGTGCAGGGCCCGGTCGACCTCGAAGTGGTCACCCCAGCAGGCCAGCTCCAGCCCGTCGTACCCCCACGAGCTGGCCAGCCGGGCGACCTCCTCCAGCGGCAGGTCCGCCCACTGGCCGGTGAACAACGTGAACGAGTGCGGCATGCGTGACCTCCGGGGCTGGTGGGCGTGGTGGAGCCAGGTGCGGCCAGGGGCGGGTCAGGGGGACTGGATCTTGGTCCAGGCGCTGTCGTGCGCGGCGCTGGCGGCCACCGCGTCCAGCACCCGCTGGACCTGGAGGCCGTCCGCGAACGACGGCTCCGGGTCGTCGCCGCCCGCGATGTCGACGAGCAGGTCGCGCGCCTGGTGCACGAACGTGTGCTCCCAGCCCAGCACGTGCCCGGGCGGCCACCAGGCCTCCAGGTAGGGGTGGCCCGGCTCGGTGACCAGGATGCGCCGGAACCCGGCGGTGGACTCGGACTCGGTGCGGTCGTAGAAGCTCAGCTCGTTCAGCCGCTCCAGATCGAAGGACAGGCTGCCCAGCTCACCGTTCAGCTCGACGGTGAGCGCGTTCTTGCGGCCGGCCGCCACCCGGGTGGCCTCGAACGCGGCCAGCGCCCCGGACTCGAGCCGCCCGCTGAACAGCGCGGCGTCGTCCACGGTGACCGGCCCGGTCTGGCCGGGGTCGCCCGCCACCGGCCGCTCGGGCACGAAGGTGTTCAGGACGCCGGACACCCCGGTCAGGTGCTCACCGGACAGGTACTGGGCCAGGTCGACGGCGTGGGCGCCGATGTCACCCAGGGCCCCGGACCCGGCCCGCTCCTGGTCCAGCCGCCAGGTCAGCGGGACCGAGACATCGGCCAGCCAGTCCTGCAGGTAGGCGGCGCGGACGTGCCGCAGGCCGCCGATCCGGC
The DNA here is from genome assembly GCA_036521155.1 of Streptosporangiaceae bacterium. Lineage (GTDB taxonomy): Bacteria > Actinomycetota > Actinomycetes > Streptosporangiales > Streptosporangiaceae > Bog-532. Next base: position 11,378 of record DATDIH010000002.1, on the reverse strand, counting down.
CGTCGTTGATCAGCCGCCGGGCCAGCGCGATGGCCGGGACCCGGCGGTAGTTGAACCCGACCATGGCCCGCACGCCGTGCTGGGCGGCCCGGGCGGCCGCCGCGGCCATGGCCTCGGCCTCGGCCAGCGTGTTGCCCAGTGGCTTTTCGCACAGCACGTGCTTGCCCGCGTCGAGCGCGGCGATGGCGATCTCGGCGTGGGTGTCGCCGGGGGTGCAGATGTCCACCAGCTGCACGTCGTCCCGGTCGATCAGGGCCCGCCAGTCGGTCTCCACGTGGTGCCAGCCGTACCGGCGGGCCGCCGCCCGGGTGGCGGCCTCGTCCCGGCCGGCCAGCACGTTCATCCGGGGCCGGAGCGGGACATCGAACGCCTGGCCCACGGTGGCCCAGGCCCGGGAGTGGGCCGCGCCCATGAAGGCGTAGCCCACCATCCCGATGCCCAGGGCTGGCGTGTCCGGCTGGCTAGAGCGTGCGGGCATACGGATCCCACTCCTCGGGCAACGGCGGCGCGCTGACGAAACCCGAATCTATCGGCTCGAACGCGGCGCCATCCAGTGACGCCTGCACCGCCACCATCACCTCGAGGACGTGCTCGGCCAGCGCGCCGGACGCCCGCGGCGGCTCGCCCGCGCGCAGGCGCCGGGCCAGGTCCAGCACGCCCAGGCCGCGCCCGGCCGAGGCGCCCGCCGAACCGATCGTCTCCCAGTCGCCGTGGCCGCGCCCGTGGATCTTGATGTCGCCGTCGAACCGGTTGGGGTCGGGCACGGCCATCGTGCCCTCGGTGCCGGTGATCTCCACGAACCCGGCCCTGGGCAGCGGTGAGTCGAAGCTGAACAGCAGGGACGCGGCCGCGCCGCCCTCGTACTCGACCAGCGCGCCCACGTGGGTGGGCACCTCGACCGGGAACTCGGTGCCGGCCTTGGGCCCGGAGCCGATGACCCGGGTCGCGGCGGCCTGGCGGCCCACCGCGGCCACCCGCGAGGCCGGGCCGAAGATCGTGGCCAGCGCGGAGAAGTAGTACGGCCCCAGATCGAACAGGGGTCCCGCCCCCGGCTGGAAGAGGAACTCCGGGCTGGGGTGCCAGCTCTCCGGCCCCGGGCTCTGCATCAGGGTCAGCGCCGTCTGCGGGGCGCCGATCGCGCCCTGGCCGATCAGCCGCCGCGCGGTCTGCAGGCCCGCGCCCAGCACCGTGTCCGGGGCGCAGCCCACCCGGACCCCGGCCCGGCCGGCCTGGGCCAGCAGGGCCCGGCCGGTGTCCGGGCTGGTGGTGAGGGGCTTCTCGTTCCACACGTGCTTGCCCGCGGCCACCGCGTCCGCGGCCACGTCGGCGTGGGCCACCGGCAGGGTCAGGTTGACCACCAGTTCCACGCCCGGGTACTCCAGGGCCTGGGCCAGGGTGCCGGACGCGCCGACACCGTACCTGGCCGCCTGCTCCTTGGCCCGGGCCAGGTCCAGGTCCGCGCAGAACAGCACGTTCAGATCGGGGAACGAGGTCAGGTTGCGCAGGTACTCGTCGCTGATCGTGCCGCAGCCGACGACGGCTACCCCCAGCGGTCCGGAGCTGGTCACCGGTCAGCTCCCGTCCGTGGCGCCCGGCGCGGACGGCCCGAGCGGGTCACCGGAAGAGCCACTCTGCTCGGGAGGAGAGGCCAGCCAATGATTGACCAGCCAGGTCAGGCTGTCGGCGACCGCCGTCATCATGTCGGTGGCGCAGGCGTCCAGCTCGACCACGTGCCACTCCACTGACGGGCTGGCGGCCAGGATCTCCGCTATCGGCATCTTCCCGCTGCCGACCGCGGTCATCGGGTCCTCCTTGGTCACCGGGCCGTCCTTGACGTGCAGGTAGCGGACGCGCGGGCCGAGCCGGCCGAGCAGTTCGGGGACCTGCTGGCCGCCGACCGCGGCCCAGTAGGTGTCGACCTCGAGGATGACCTCGGGGTCGAGCTGATCGGCCAGCACCTCCAGCGCGGGGCGGCCGCCGATCAGGCTGGACAGCTCGAAGTCGTGGTTGTGGTAGCCGAGCCGCAGCCCGTCCTGGGCGGCCCGCTTGGCCGCGTCGTTGAGCTCGGCGGCCACCGCCGCCACGCTGTCGGCGTCGGCGTACCGGCCGGGCGGGAGGTACGGCACGATGACCGTGGCCGCGCCCACGGTCCGCGCCCCGCGGAAGGCGGCCTCGGCGTCGTCCCCGAACGGCCGGGTGTGCACGCTGCAGACGCCCAGCCCGGCCGCGTCCAGCTCGGCCCGGAGGACGTCCGGGTCGGTGAGCACGTCGTACGGCTCCACGGTCCGGTACCCGAACCCGGCCAGCCGCCGCAGGACCCCGGCCCGGTCAGCGCCCAGTTCGTCCCGCACCGTGTACAGCTGGAGCGCCACCGGCCGGTTCCCGCCCGCTGCTGAGTTGCTCATGCCCACCGTCCCTGGTCAGGTCGTTTTCCATTAATTTTTCGAAAAAATGTCGGTCTCGGCTTTGCTCAAACTACGTCCGGTGATGTGATGGGTCAATGGCCTTTCACTACGGCAGTGCGGGAACTCTGCCGGGGTTTGAGGGGCCCCCCGCTGGCGCTAATTCCAGGTGGTGATGCCGTGGTTTCGGCGGGTCAACTTTTCGAAAGGATTGCGTTATGCGCCGGGAGGCCGGGCGGAGCACCCTGACCGGGATCGCGAACCAGGCCGGGGTCTCGGTCTCGACCGTGTCCAAGGTGCTCAACGGCCGTACCGATGTGGCCCCGGCGACCCGGGACCGCATCGCCAAGCTGCTGCGCGGGCACGGTTACCAGGTCGTGGCCGGCCTGCGGTTCGGCGTGGCCGACCTGCTCATCGGCAGCCTGCACGGCCCCTGGGCCGAGGAGCTGATCCGCGGCGCGGTCGACGCGGCCCGGGAGGCCGGGCACAGCATCGTGGTCACCACGGTCAGCACCGGCGCCGAGTTCAGCGACTGGCTGGAGCGCGCGGCCCGGCGCGGCACCGACGGGGTGCTCAGCGTGCTGTACCTGCCCAGCGCGGCCGAGCGGGCCCGGCTGGCCGGGGCGCACATCCCGCTGATCGTGGTCGACCCGCCCACCGAGCCCGGCAGCGACATCCGGTCGGTCGGCACCACCAACTGGCAGGGCGGCCTGACCGCCACCCGCCACCTGGCCGAGCTCGGGCACCACCGGATCGGCGCGATCGGCGGCCCGGAGCGGTTCTGGTCGGCCAACGCGCGGCTGGACGGCTACCGGACGGCGCTGATGCGGTCAGGCCTGCCGGTCGACGAGGAGCTGGTCGTCCGGGGCGAGTTCGCGGTGCCCGTGGGCCGGGAGCTGACCCACCGCCTGCTGGACCGGCCCGGCCCGCCGACCGCGATCGTGGCCGGTAACGACAACCAGGCCTTCGGCGTGCTCCAGGCCCTGAGCGAGCGGGGTCTGCGGGTGCCCCGCGATGTGAGCGTGGTCGGCTTCGACGACGCGGTGGCAGCCTGGACCACCCCGCCGCTGACCACCATCCGCCAGCCGCTGGCCGCGATGACCGCGGCCGCGTTCCGCATGCTGCGCATGGATGCGGACGGGGTCACGGCCCAGCCCCAGCACGTGGAGCTGGCCACCACGCTGGTGGCCCGGGAGAGCACCGCTCCCCCGGCGATGTAGCTAGGGGGTGGTGCGGGCCCGCTGATAGTGACGACGGGCCTTCATCCGGTTGCCGCACACCGCCATCGAGCACCAGCGCGCGGTGTTGCCCTTGGTCCGGTCGAGGAGGAACAGGCGGCAGGCTTCATTGGCGCACGGCCGCAGCCGGCCGGGGCGGTGCTGGCTCAGATCGGCCCAGGCCAGCACGGCCCGCACGGCCAGCAGGTGGTCCGGGTTCGCGGTCAGCGTCCAGGTGACGCGGCCCTCGTTCAGCGCGGGCCGGGACGACGCACCGTCCAGGAACGGGGCCAGGATGCCCGGCGGCTGCTGCCCGCGCACCACGGCCTGCAGCGCGTCCCGCACGGCCACCACCCGCCGCTGCTCGGCCACCGATCCGGCGCCGCCCTGGCGCAGCAGCCAGGACCGGGCCGCGGCCGGGTCGGCCAGCTGGTCGGTGGGGATCCCGTCCACGCGCGGGGTGGTGTTGAGCAGGGCCAGCAGGAAGTCTTCGCTGGCCGTCTCGTCCGCCACCGCCACCCCCTAACCACTCATCGGTGGTTGACAGGTTACAACTAGGCGCGCAGCGGCCGGGCTGAGAGCCGGTGCCGGTACAGCGCCTTGACCTAGCGCTTGGCGGGCAGCGAGCTGGTGTAGGCGGTGCTGCGCTCGACCCAGGGCACCAGGCCCTCGTCGGCGTCCACGTCGGCCGCGGCGACCCGCAGCCAGCCGGTCATCTCGCGGCCGCCCATCACCGCCACCGTGGCGCTGGTCGTCCGGATCAGCTGATCCGCCTGGTCCGGGTCGACCCGGACCAGGATGCCGCCTTCCCTGCTGGCGGTGATGGTCATGTTGCCGCCGATGAAGAAGGCCAGGCCGCCGAACATCTTCTTCTCGCTCAGCACCGTCACCAGCGCTGGATCACCGCCGATCACCAGCCGGATCCGGTCCGCCAGTTCCTGGTCGTAAGCCATGCTCAGGAGCCTAGCCAAGCCCGCTGACACTGCCTGCCAAGGCCGCCGGCCTCTGCGATATCTTGACGTCAAGGTAGTTTCGCAGCGAAGGGGCGGCACGATGGCCGACGCGACGACCAGGTTCTCCAGCTACGCCGGCGCCTACGACCGGGTGCGGCCGCGGCCACCAGCGGTGCTGGCCGAGGTGATCAGCCAGTGGGCCGGGGTGACCCGGCCCGAGGTCGTCGACATCGGCACCGGCAGCGGGCTGTCGCTGCCGCTCTGGTCGGGCCGGGCCCGGAAGGTCACCGGGGTCGAGCCGTCGGGCCCGATGCGGGCCATCGCCCGGCAGCGGGCCGCGGGCCTGCCCGACCAGGAGAACTTCTCGGTGGTCGACGGGCGGGCCGAGGACACCGGGCTGCCCGCGGAATCGGCCGATATCGTCACGGCCAGCCAGGCCATGCACTGGTTCGACCCGGACCGGGCGCTGCCCGAGATTGCCCGGCTGCTGCGGCCGGGCGGGGTGCTGGCCGCCTACGACTGCGACTGGCCGCCGTGCGTGGACTGGGAGGTGGACGAGGCCTACCGGGCCTGCGAGCAGCAGCAGTTCGCGCTGGAGACCGGCCGCGACGTCCGGCCGCCGTACGCGGCCAAGGAGGAGCACGCCGACCGGATGCGGCGCAGCGGCCGCTTCCGGTACGTGACCGAGATCGCGGTGCACAGCCGGGAAGAAGGCGACGCCGAGCGCTTCGTCGCGCTGGCCCTCAGCCAGGGCGGAACGGTGGCCCTGCTGGAGCAGGGCCTGACAAAGGATGAACTGGGCCTGACCCGGCTGCGCGAGGTCGCCGAGCGCCGCATCCCGGGCCCGGTTCCCTTCTGGTGGACCTACCGGGTGCGCCTCGCGGTGCGCTGAGCGAAGCGGGCTGACATTGAGACGCGGCCCAGAGCCGTTCGCAAGGGCAATAGTTGTGTACTAACAACCTTTTCCGGCTATGCTTGGGAGACGTGCGGAAATCTGGACATGGTCACACTGAGCAGGGGCAGATCACGGACGCGAATCGCGGCAACGGCGACGGCCACGGGACGATCGGCGGCACCGCTTCCGGAGGTACCCGGGAGCGGGACAGCGGGGGCCGGCTGAGGAGCGGTAGCTACAAGTGGGTCGCGCTGTCGAACACCACGCTCAGCATGACCATGGCCACGATCGACGCCTCGATCGTGATCATCGCGATGCCGGCCATCTTCCGCGGCATCCACCTGAACCCGCTGGCGCCCGGCAACATCAGCTACCTGCTGTGGATGATCATCGGTTACCTGCTGGTGCAGGCGGTGCTGGTGGTCACCCTGGGCCGGCTGGGTGACATGTTCGGCCGGGTCAAGATCTACAACATGGGCTTCGTGGTCTTCACCCTGGCCTCGATCGCGTTGTCGCTGGATCCCCTGCTGGGGGGCGCCGGCGCGATCTGGCTGATCGCCTGGCGGGTGGGACAGGCGTTCGGCGGCGCGATGCTGATGGCCAACTCGGCCGCCATCTTGACCGACGCCTTCCCGGCCAACCAGCGCGGCATGGCCCTGGGCATCAACCAGATCGCCGGTATCTCCGGGCAGTTCGTCGGGCTGCTCCTGGGCGGGGTGCTGGCCGCAGTGGACTGGCGCCTGGTGTTCTGGGTCAACGTCCCGATCGGCGTGTTCGGCACGATCTGGGCCTACCTGAGCCTGCACGAGATCGCCACCACCCGGAAGGCCAGGATCGACTGGTGGGGCAACATCACGTTCGGGGTGGGCGCGAGCCTGCTGCTGGTGGCCATCACCTACGGCATCCAGCCCTACGGCGGCAGCGCGACCGGCTGGGGCAACCCCTGGGTGCTGAGCGGCCTGGCCGCCGGCGTGGTCCTGCTGGTGGTGTTCTGCTACATCGAGACCAAGATCTCCGATCCGATGTTCCAGATGCGATTGTTCAAGATCCGGGCCTTCGCGTTCGGGAACCTGGCCTCGCTGCTGGGGGCGATCGCCCGCGGCGGCCTGCAGTTCATGCTGGTCATCTGGCTGGCCGGGATCTGGCTGCCGCTGCACGGCTACAACTACGTGGACACCCCGCTGTGGGCCGGCATCTACATGCTGCCGCTGACCGCGGGCTTCCTGATCGCCGGGCCGATCTCGGGCTGGCTGTCGGACAAGTACGGCCAGCGCCTGTTCGCCACGCTGGGCCTCATGGTGGCCACCGGCGCATTCATCGGCCTGATGCTGCTGCCGATCGTGTTCCCGTACTGGCTGTTCGGCCTGCTGATCTTCTTCAACGGCGTGGGCTCGGGGCTGTTCGCCTCGCCGAACACCTCGGCCATCATGAGCGCGGTGCCCGCCCACCAGCGGGGCTCGGCCTCGGGCATGCGGTCCACGTTCCAGAACTCCGGCATGTCGCTGTCCATCGGCATCTTCTTCTCGCTGATGGTGGCGGGCCTGGCCAGCACGCTGCCGAAGACCCTGACGGCGGGCCTGACCGGCCAGGGGGTGCCGCTGGACGTGGCGTCCAAGGTGGCCCACCTGCCCCCGGTGAGCACGCTGTTCGCGGCCCTGCTCGGCTACAACCCGGTTCACAACCTGCTCGCGCCGACCGGGGTGCTGACCAAGCTGAGCTCGCACCAGGTGGGCGTGCTGACCGGTAAGTCCTTCTTCCCGAACGTCATCTCGGCGCCGTTCCATCACGGCCTGGTCATCGTGTTCACCGCGGCCGCGATCATGTCCTTCATCGGCGCGCTGGTCTCGCTGATGCGCGGCAAGCAGTACTACTACGAGGAGCCTGGCGCAGCCCCAGCCCCGGTGAGCGCGGTCGTGAACGGGCACTCCGGCTCGCAGCCTTCGATAATCAATGGGAACGGCAACCGCGCCAACGGCCGCACGGTCAACGGCAACGCCGCGAACGGGCACGCCGCGAACGGAGACGGTGACCATGCCAGCCGGGACAGGTCCGGCCGGGACGGGGCGGCACGGCCCGCGCCCGGCGGCCGCGGATAGCTTAGGCTGACGTCATGCCGCGCTATGAGTACCGCTGCCGCGCCTGCGGAGACACGTTCGAGCTGACCCGCCCGATGAGCGAGTCCTCCGCGCCGGCCGCCTGCCCGGCCGGGCACGACGACACGGTCAAGCTGCTGTCCACGGTGGCGGTCGGCGGCCTCGGGTCCGGCCCGGGCGCCGCCCCGATGGGTGGCGGCGGCGGTGGCTGCTGCGGCGGGGCCTGCGGCTGCGGCGGCTGAGCCTCAGCCCTGCTGGCGGGCATTGGCCTCGGCCAGCTGAGCCGCCGAACGCCTTCCCCGGCACGCTGGACCGCCGAAACGGTCATGAAATATTGTGATCGTTTGGCGTAATACGGCTGGAATATCCGCAGGTTAGGGTGTTGACGTGGCGGACATCTTCGACGGGTACCAGCCCGCGGAGGCCTGGGACGAGATGTTCTCGGGGCCCGGGGAGCCGCGCGCGTCCTACGCCGGGCTGATCAGCGCGCTCCAGCCCATGGACCCGGCCGAGCTTCGGTTCCGCGCCGACCAGCTGGCCCGGGTGTTCACCGACCGCGGCGTCACCTTCGACCTGGGCGGGGAGGAACGGCCGTTCCCGCTCGACCTGGTGCCGCGGGTCATCGACGCCATCGAATGGGACCTGATCGTCCGCGGCGTCCGCCAGCGGGTGCGGGCCCTGGAGGCGTTCCTGGCCGACGTGTACGGCGATCGGCAGGTGTTCGCCGACGGTGTCATGCCGTGGCGGCTGCTGATGACCTCGTCCGGGTTCCACCGGGAAGTGGCCGGGCTGGTGCCGCCGAACGGCGTCCGGGTCCAGGTGGCGGGCATCGACCTGATCCGCGATGAATACGGCCAGCTCCGGGTGCTGGAGGACAACGTCCGCATCCCGTCCGGGGTCAGCTACGTGATCGAGAACCGGCTGGCCATGACCCGGACCTTCCCCGGCCTGTTCGCCGAGCAGCGGGTGCAGGCGGTGGACGAGTACCCGGCCCGGCTGCTGGCCGCGCTGCGGGCCGCCGCGCCGCCCGGAGCCCAGGACCCGGTGATCGTGGTGCTCACGCCGGGAGTGAACAACGCCGCCTACTTCGAGCACGCACTGCTGGCCCGGCTGATGGGGGCCGAGCTGGTCGAGGGGCGCGACCTGTTCTGCACCGGCAACCGGGTCTACGTCCGCACCACCCACGGCCAGCGGCGGGTCGACGTGATCTACCGCCGGGTCGACGACGACTTCCTGGACCCGGTGCTGTTCCGGCCCGGCTCGGTCATCGGCTGCGCCGGGCTGATCAACGCGGCCCGGGCCGGCAACGTGACCATCGCCAACGGGGTCGGCAACGGTGTGGCCGACGACAAGCTCGTCTACACCTACGTGCCCGACCTGATCCGCTACTACCTGAACGAGGACCCCGTGCTGCCCAACGTCCAGTCCTACCGGCTGGACGATCCGGACGTGCGGACCTGGGTGCTGGGCGAGCTGGGCCACCTGGTGCTCAAGCCGGTGGACGGGGCGGGCGGCAAGGGCATCGTGATCGGCCCGCACGCCGACGAGCGGACCCTGACCGAGCTGCACACTCAGGTGGCGGCCGACCCGCGGGGCTGGATCGCCCAGCGGCCGGTGAGCCTGTCCACATCGCCGGTGCTGATCGGCGAGCGGCTGGCGCCCCGGCACATCGACCTGCGCCCGTTCGCGGTCAACGACGGCAATGACGTGTGGCTGCTGCCGGGCGGCCTGACCCGGGTCGCGCTGCCCGAGGGCGCGCTGGTGGTGAACTCCAGCCAGGGCGGCGGGTCCAAGGACACCTGGGTCCTGGGCAACGAGGGGCAGGCGGCCGAGCATCCCGAGACCGCGTCGTTCGGCCCGGCTCCGTCCGCGCCGCCCGGCCTGCTGGCCGACCGGCAGAGTGTGTCCCTGCGCGACCAGGAACAGCAGCAGCAACAGGGATGGCCGCAATGACGGGGCGGGGAGCACAGCGATGAGCGACGCCTTGCTGAGCCGGATCGCCGAGACCCTGTACTGGACCGGGCGGTACGTGGAACGGGCCGACGACACCGCCCGCATGCTCGACGTGTACGTGCACTACATGCTGGAGGACCCCGACGCCGACGAGGACGCCGACTGCCGGGCCATGATGGCCATCCTCGGCGTGCCCGCCCCGGATGACAGCATCATGGATATCAGCATGGCCCTGGCCAAGCTGGCCTACGACCCGAAGAACCCGAGCGCGATCGCGGGCGCGATCCTGGCCGCGCGGGCCGGCGTGCGCAGCGTCCGCGACGTGGTCTCGAGCGAGATGTGGGAGTGCCTGAACGTGACCAGCCTGGGCCTGACCGCCCAGCGCCGGTCGGCGGACCGGCTCGGGCCGCACGTGTACTTCCGGTTCGTCCGCGAGCGGGCCGCGCTGTTCTTCGGCCTGTCCGAGTCGACCATGAGCCACGATGACGCCTGGCGGTTCCTGATGCTGGGCCGCAGCCTGGAGCGGGTCGACATGACGGCCCGGCTGCTGCTGGCCCGGATGAGCGGCACCCGGCACCAGCTGGGCTGGATCACCGTGCTGCACGCCTGCGGGGCGCACGAGTCGTTCATCCGCACCCACGGCTGGGCCAGCGAGCCGTCCAGCGTCGGCGAGTTCCTCATGCTGGACCGGCTGTTCCCGCGGTCGGTGCTGGCCGCGCTGACCAGCGCCGAGGAGGCCCTGCGGGCGCTGGATCCCGGCGACGCGGACCGGTCCGGCACCGGTGACCCGGCCCGGCGGGAAATCGGGCAGCTGCGGACCCGGCTGGAATACGCTGACCCGGGCCGGATCGAAACCGACCTGCCCGAGCTGATCGAGTCGCTGCAGGTGGGCTGCCGGCAGGCCAACGAGGCCATCACCAAGCGCTACTTCGCCTACTCGGCCCCGGTGGCCTGGGCTCAGGAGGGCTGACATGGGCTGGCGAGTGGGCGTGGTGCACACGACCAAGGTCACCTACCGGGGGACGGCCCGCGCTTCCTACAACGAGTGCCGGATGACCCCGCCCACCATGGCCCGGCAGACCACGCTGGCCACGTCGGTGCGGACGGGTTCGAACGTGCCGATCTGGTCCTACCGTGACTACTTCGGCACCACGGTCAGCTCGTTCGACATCCAGGAGCCGCACGAGGAGCTGCTGGTCCAGGCGAGCGCGACCGTGCAGACCAGCGCCGCGCCACCGGCGCCAACACCGCTGCCCTGGATCGAGCTGCGGGAGCGGGCCGCGGAGAGCTACGTGCTGGAGTACCTGGCCGAGACCAAGCGCACCACCATGGACGATGACGTGATGGCGGCGGTGGCCGGCCGGGTGGCCGGGGCCGACCCGGCCGAGGCGGCCAGCGAGATCATCACCTGGCTGCGGGAGAAGGTGTCCTACGTGGCCGGCTCGACCGGGGTGCAGACCAGCGCACAGGAGGCCTGGGACGCCGGCCAGGGCGTGTGCCAGGACATGGCTCACATCAGCGTGGCCCTGCTGCGGGCCGCGGGCCTGCCGGCCCGGTACGTCTCGGGCTACCTGCACCCCGACCCCAAGGCCGAACCGGGCGCGGCGGTGGCCGGGCAGTCTCACGCCTGGGCCGAGTACTGGACCGGCGAGTGGGTGGCCTGCGACCCGACCAACCTGGCCCCGGTGGGCGAGCGGCACGTGGTCATCGGCCGGGGCCGCGACTACAGCGACGTGTCCCCGCTCAAGGGCATCTACAGCGGGGCGCCCAGCGTGGCCATGGAGGTCAAGGTGGAGATCACCCGGCTGGCCTGAAGTAGTGGCCTTCCTTCAGGTCGGCAATGAGGCCGGGCTGGGCCGGCTCCC
>DATDIH010000001.1:0-6623 GCA_036521155.1 Streptosporangiaceae bacterium | reverse complement strand
TTTCAGACGGATCTGCACAACGCTCCGATGGCCAACATGCCCCATCGGCCGTCCGACCGTCTAGACCCGTGCCCAATCAGATCTCATTTGCACCTTTCACCCAGCTAACGTTCAGGCTGAATTTTTGTCCGTTTTGTCCCGATCACGGACGCCGAAGCGCCGTCATCACCTCGGTTTCCGTCTTAGTGAGACGCCTGGACCGGGTCGTTGGTTTACGGAACGCAATCAGACGGGCACATTCGGTGGGATATGAACGTTTGATTACGAAGTCGGAATGTGCGCGGAAGTCTTGGTTTGCGAAGCCCGGTGCCCGGGCTCGGCGGGCCGGTCAGGCCGGGGCGGTCAGGCTGGGGTGAGGGCGGCGCGCAGGGCGGCCGGGTCGGTGACCGGCAGCTGGCAGGCGAAGTTGCGGCAGACGTAGGCCGCGGCCTGGCCGTCGACCAGGCCCCGGCCCGCCAGCAGCGGCACCGCGGCTCCGGTCCCGTCGCCGAGGGCCAGCACCGCGCCCGGCGACGCGGCCGCCAGCGCGGTCCGCAGCAGGGCCCGGGTGGTCTCGGCTCCGGCCGGGCCGACCACGGCGATCTCGGCCGGTCCGGACAGCACGGCCTCGGCCACCGCCAGGCCCCAGCCCGCGGCCCGGGGGTAGCGGCTGGCCAGCACCGGCAGCACCCCGAGGGCGGACAGGGCCGCGTCCCGGTGCCGGGCCGATCCGGTCAGCGCCGCGTAGCTGAGCAGCGCCCCGGCCACGGCGAACGTCCCCGACGGGGTGGCGTTGTCGGCCGGGTCGGCGGGCCGGTAGATCAGCTGCTCGGCGCCGGCCGCGGTGTCGTAGAACCCGCCGGCCCCGTCGCCGAACGAGCCGAGCACGGTGTCCAGCAGCTGACCGGCCAGCGTGACCCAGCGCGCGTCGCCGGTCACCCCGGACAGGACCAGGAAGCCCTCGGCCACGTCGGCGTAGTCCTCCAGCACGCCCGCGCCGGACCCGGCCGTCCCGTCGCGCGAGCTGCGGGCCAGGTGGCCGCCGGACAGGTGCAGGTCGGCCAGCAGGGTGGCGCTGGCCGTGGCCGCCTCAATCAGGTCGTCCCGGCCCAGCAGCAGGCCGGTCTCGGCCAGGGCCGCGATGGCCAGGCCGTTCCAGGCCGCCACCACCTTGTCGTCCCGGCCCGGCCGGGTCCGCTGCTCACGGGCCTCAGCCAGCGCCCGCCGGACAGCGGCGAACCGCTCCGGGTCCTGCGGGTCGGCCCGGCACTGCAGCACCGACCGGCCCTGCTCGAAGGTGCCGGCCTCGCTGACCCCGAACACCTCGGCGGCGTAGGCGCCGTCCTCCGGGCCGAGCGCGGCGGCCAGCTCGGCCGGGCTCCAGACGTAGAACTTGCCTTCCTCACCCTCGCTGTCCGCGTCGAGGGAGGCGGCCAGGCCACCCTGCGGGGTCCGCAGTTCCCGGATCATCCAGTCACAGGTCTCTTCGGCCACCCGGCGGCCCAGTTCCGACCCGGTGCGCCGCCACAGGTGCGCGTACACCCGGGCCAGCAGGGCGTTGTCGTAGAGCATCTTCTCGAAGTGCGGCACGACCCAGGCCGCGTCCACCGAGTAGCGGGCGAAGCCGCCGCCGAGCTGGTCGTACATGCCGCCCCGGGCCATGGCCTCCAGCGTCGGCTCGGCCAGCTGGCGGGCCTGGGGGTCCCCGGTCCGCTCGAAGTGGCGCAGCAGGAACTCACATACCATCGACGGCGGGAACTTCGGAGCCCGGCCGAAGCCTGCGTGGGCCGGGTCGAAGTCGGCGGCCAGTCCGGTCACGGCCCCGCGGGTGACGTCGTCCAGGGCCTGATCGGCCGCGGCCGGCTCCAGGTCCTTCAGCGCGGCCAGCGGGCCGGCGTTGTCCCGCAGCGACTGCGCGGTGGCCGCGGCGTTCCTGGCCAGCGTGCCCGCGATCTGGGCCGCCTGCTCCCGCACCTGGTCACGCTCGTTGGTCCAGGCGCTGGTGACGGCGTCGATGAGGCGGTGGAAGTTCTGCCGCGGGAAGTAGGTCCCGCAGTAGAACGGCTCCCGGTCGGGGGTCATGAACACGGTCATCGGCCAGCCGCCCTGGCCGGTCATGGCCTGGGTGGCGGTCATGTAGACGTCGTCCACGTCGGGCCGTTCCTCGCGGTCCACCTTGATCGACACCAGCCGGTCGTTCATCAGGGTCGCGGTGCCCGGGTCCTCGAACGACTCGTGGGCCATCACGTGGCACCAGTGGCAGGCGGCGTACCCGACCGAGAGCAGCACCGGCACGTCACGGCGTTTGGCCTCGTCAAAGGCGTCATCGGACCAGGGCCACCAGTCGACCGGGTTGTCCGCGTGCTGAAGCAGGTACGGGCTGGTCGCGTCCTTGAGCCGGTTCGCCATACCTCCATACTGACCCGCCCGGGCCAGTGGCCGGCACGGGGCCTGCCCGGCGTTCCGGTCAGGTGCCGAGCAAGGCCTCGCGGTGCTGCCAGGCCAGGGCGAGCACGGCGGCACCCGCGGGCTGCATGGCCTCGGTCCCGGTGAACCGCTGCACGCTCCCGGCGGTGAACTCCAGGCCGACGTCGGAGGGGTCGTGGCCCTGGAGCAGGTAGCCCTCGTCGTTGGCCGCGACCAGGCCGCCGAACTCCGCGTCGAAGAACGGCGCGTCGAAGACCAGCGCGGTGAGCAGGTCCACGTCCAGGGTGAGCGGGTCCACGCCCACCCCGAGCCAGTAGCCGTGCAGCGTGCCCGTTCGCTGGGCGGCGGTCAGGGCGGCGAAGAACGGCCAGCGGTCGTAGTCGATGGGCGCCCGGTCGCTGCCGTAGTCCTCGCTGGTGCCGAGCAGTTCCTCAGACACCTCGCGGGCGATGGCCCGCCACAAGCCGAGGTCGTTGACCACGTTCCAGCTGGCCTCGTGGGACGGCTGGAACATCCCGGCCGGGGCCACCTGATACAGCCCGCCGTTGACCGCCACGCTGGCCGGATCCCGCCAGTGCAGGAACATCTGGGCCGTGCCCGCGTCCCGGTCCCGGCGCAAAATCAGCGTGCAGATCCCGGCCGGGGCCGAGCGCCGGGACAGGTCGAGCGGGTCGCCGATCGCGGCCCGCAGCGGCAGGTTCGTTCGGTCCAGCCGGACACCGGGCTGGCCGAGGACCTGGCGTGCGGCCTCGTGGGCCACGGCCTCGCTGGTGTTGATCAGGTCGAAGTACCGGCCGACCCCGAAGGCCAGCCGGGCGGGGCCTTCGCCGACCACGGTGGCGGCGGCGTTGGCGGCGGCGTTGGCGGCGGCGTTGGCAGTCGCGTCGAGGATGCGGTAGCAGGTGCGGTTCTCCAGCAGCCGGGGCGGGCGCAGGGCGGCCAGCGCGTCGGCGTAGGAGGCGAACCGGGTGCCGTCCGCCCGCAGCGGCCGCACCGCGTCCGACCCGTCGGGCTGGACCGGATCGATGACCGGGCCGGGCTCATCGGGCCGCCAGTCGATGACGACCTCGCCCAGGGGCACCGGCCGGGCCGGCTGCCAATGGGGCCGGGCCATCAGCCGCGTGCCCGCCACCCGCCAGTCCGCCGGGTACCCCTGGTCCAGGGCCATGGTCAGCTCATGGCGGTGCTGGTTCAGGTAGTCGCGCTCGTCGCGCCAGCGCTGCTGGCTGCGCGCGATCTCCGCCGCCGTGATGTTGGCGGTCCTCAGTTGCGCGGCGGCCGGCTGGTCCGTCATGCGGTTGGCGCCTCCCCCTCAGTAGGCGCCCATTGTTCCGCAGCGGGCCAGTCGGCGCGCCGGCTGGTGCCCGGGTCAGCAGTCGCGCAGCAGCGGCGACTGGTTGAGCACCTGGGACCGGATCGAGGTGAACTCGGCGCGGGCGTCCGGATCGGCGTCCGGGCGGAAGGCCGCCACCCGGTGGCAGTTCTGAAAGGCCAGCCGGACCCCGAAGTGCCGCTCCAGGCTGCCCCGGATCGCGTCGCTGGCCAGGGCCCGGAGCAACTGGCCGCGTTC
The DNA here is from genome assembly GCA_036521155.1 of Streptosporangiaceae bacterium. Classification (GTDB taxonomy): domain Bacteria; phylum Actinomycetota; class Actinomycetes; order Streptosporangiales; family Streptosporangiaceae; genus Bog-532. The sequence goes on along the minus strand of DATDIH010000001.1, from coordinate 2,647 downwards.
GGCCTCGGACGGCGGCGGGACCTGGTTGTCGGCGAACGGGGCGGCGCCGGCGTGGGCTTCGGTGCTGACCCGCTCGATCAGCGCGTAGGCGTAGGGCAGCGACCGGCGGACGGTGGCCACGAACGCGTCCTCGTCGATCTCACCGCGTTCGGCCTGGTCCAGCAGTTCGGATGCGACGTCAAGGGACATGATGCTCCTCCGTTGGTCAGTGGCTGGTGGTTGGTGGCTGTGCTTAGTGGCTGGCGGCCACGGCGGGCTGTGCCGTCAGGCCGGGGACGAAATCGGGGTCGATCTGGGCGGCCAGGTCCACTCCGGACCGGTGGCCCCAGGCGGCCGCGTTCTTCAGGTGGAACTCGGCCGCCTGGCGCTGACGCCGCGCCCAGTCCTGCGGGCAGGCATCCAGGGCCGAGCGGAGCAGGCCGAGCCCGGCCCGGTTGCTGTCCTCCAGCTCGCCCAGCGGCCGCGGGCCGCCTTGCTCCTGGTCCCGGACGAAACCGGACTGGCCGAAGCAGGCCAGCAGATCCCGGCCGACTTCGGCCCGCAGGTAGCCCACGTCGGCCGGCCCGGAGATCTTGTTGCCCACCACGGCCAGGGCCACGTCGTAGCCGGCCGCGTGGTCGCGGTACTGCCGGTACACCGAAACGCCCTTGCGGGTCGGCTCGGCGACCAGGAACGTCAGGTCGAACCGGGTGAACAACCCGGACGCGAACGAGTCCGCGCCCGCGGTCATGTCCACCACCACGTACTCCCCCGGCCCGTCGGCCAGATGGTTGAGGTAGAGCTCGGCCGCCCCGACCTTGGAGTGGTAGCAGGAGACCCCGAGGTCGCCCTCGGCGAACGGCCCGGTGGCCAGCAGCCGCACCCCGTCGACGTAGCGGCTCAGGCCGCCGTGCAGCGGGTCGTCCCCGCCCGGCCGCAGCAGCCGGGAACCGGCCCCAGCCGGGGTGGTCTTCACCATCTCGGCCGCCGACCCGATTCGCGGGTTGCTCCCTCGCAGATGGTCCTTGATGTCGTCCAGGTGGGCGCCCATGGCGGGCACGGTCGCCGCCTCGTGCTCGGTCAGCCCGAGTGCCACCCCCAGATGCTGGTTGATGTCCGCGTCGATGGCCACCACGGTCGCTCCCGAGGCCGCCACCGCCCGCGCGAACAGCGACGCCAGCGTGGTCTTCCCGCTGCCGCCCTTCCCCACGAACGCGACCCTCACGACCCTCTCCCCGCCATGCTCATGCCCGCCCTCAGCTCTCGGCTCTGTCAGCCCGCACCCTCGGCTCGGGTCAGACTGAAATGATTTTCATTTTCATCATGAGCATGGCAGTGTCCCCGGGACCGGTCAAGCGAAACGCCTCAGGCCAACCGCACCGATTGCGCATTCGCTGCTGCTCCAGCCGCATCGATTGCGCAATCGATGCGGGGAGCCGAGCCTGGTGGGGACTCTGGAGCCGGAGCCGTCAGGCGCTGATGCTGGCCGGGACGGCCGGTGCCCGCCGGGACCGGAGGACCCGCCGGCCGCGGGCCGAGGCCCAGGCGCGGCCGGCCAGGAAGAAGGCGGCGCCCAGGACGCCCACGAAGAACCCCAGCGGCCAGTCGGTCTCGTACGAGATGGCGATGCCGATCCAGACCGTGACCAGGCCGAAGACCACGGACAGGACCACCGCCAGCCAGGGACGGGCCGTGAACGAGCGGGCCGCGGCGGCCGGGCCGATCATCAGGGAGAACATCAGCAGGGCCCCGACCACCGGGACCGTCATGCTGGTGGCCAGGGCCATGATCAGCAGGAACACCATTTCGATGCGCCGCGGGCTGACGCCGCGGGCGGCGGCGACCTCGGGCATCGCCGAGGTGAGCATCAGCGGGCGGAAGATCACCAGCAGGGCCAGCACGCTCAGGGCCCCGAGCACGGCGATCGGCACCAGCACGTCCGGGCTGATGCCGAACACCTCGCCGAACAGCAGCGAGTAGGTCTCCTGGGCGTACTGGTCGCCGAGGCTGATGAACAGGGCCCCGATCCCCAGCATGAGGACCAGGATCAGGGCGGTGGCCACGTCGTGCCGGGCCTTGCGCCCGAACGAGCCGATGCCGAGCGCGCCCACGACCGAGAACACGGCCAGGCCGACCAGGGTGTTCACGCCGATCAGGCTGGCCCCGGCCGCGCCGGCGAAGGCGCCGTTGGGAATGGCGTGGGCGGCGAAGGTCGAGCCGCGCAGCACCGCGAAGAAGCCCACCACCCCGGCGATGACCGCGACGATGGTGGCCGCGATCCAGGTGTTCATCATGAAGCCGCTGAACATGCCTACGCGCCGACCTCCACTTCGGGCCGAGCCGCCCCGGCCGCCCCGGCCGCGCTGGCCTCGGGGCGCCGCCGCCGGCGCCGCGCCGGACGGCGCAGGTAGGTGAGCAGGTAGGCCACGACCACCAGGGCCACGATGAAGAAGCTCACCGGCCAGGCGTGGCCGTGCGGCGGCCAGTAGTAGCTGTCGTAGGCCAGCAGGATGCCGAGCCAGGTGACGACCACGCCGATCACGGCCGCGGAGACCATGGCCCGGACCGGCCCCTTGGCGATCCGCAGCGCGGTGGCGGCCGGGCCGATCAGCAGCGCGGTGCTCAGCACCGCCCCGATGGCCACCGAGGACAGCGACACCGAGATGGC